>NZ_CAVK010000118.1 GCF_000382885.1 Sphingobium indicum BiD32 | reverse complement strand
GAGCGGGCCGGTGCGGCGGCCTCACAAAATGCGCCCTTTCGCGCATTTTCAAGAACGCGACGAAGCCCCCGTCCGGGGGGACGGGGGCTTCGCATATGCTGGTCGTCAGATCGAAGATGTGACCCCCGGCACGGTGGGGACTGTTAATGTGCCGGGGGTTACGTTGGGCGGCTGTCCGGTGACCAGGACCTCAGCCGACCAATGGGTGTGGCCTGACTTAGCCGATCAGCTTCAGCACGCCCTGCTGGCTCTGGTTGGCCTGTGCCAGCATCGCGGTCGACGCCTGGCTCAGGATCTGCTGCTTGGCGAGCGCCGTCGTTTCGGTCGAGAAATCTGCGTCCTCGATGCGGCTGCGGGCGTCGGTCAGGTTGGTGATGTTGTTGGTCAGGTTGTTGACCGACGATTCCAGGCGGTTCTGCACGGCACCCAGCGTGGCGCGGGCGGTGGCGACCGACTGCAGCGCCGTGTCGAAGTTGGCGAGCGTGGCGGCATCGACCGCATCCGTGGCGGTTGCCACGCCGGACACGTCGATGTCGCTCAGGGTGATTTCGACGGTGTCGGTGTCGTTGGCACCGGCCTGGATCGTGACGACATCATCGACAGCCGGGAAGAGCGCCTTGCCATTGAATTCCGTCTTGGTCAGAACGTCGTTGATCTGGACAGCCAGCTGATCCTTTTCAGCGTCGATGTTGGCGATCGCTTCGGTGCTGTTGGTGTCGTTGTTCCGCTGCACGGTCAGTTCACGCATACGCTGCAGCATGTTGCTGACTTCGTTCAGCGCGCCTTCCGCGGTCTGCGCCAGGCTGATGCCGTCATTGGCGTTACGGATGCCCTGGGTCATGCCCTTGATCTGCGACGTCATGGTCGATGCGATGGCGAGGCCGGCGGCGTCGTCCTTGGCGCTGTTGATGCGCTTGCCGGTCGACAGGCGTTCCATTGCGGTGCTCAGCGACTTGCTGGCCATCGAGGATGCATTGGCCGAGCGCAGAGCGGCGGTGTTGGTTCCGATAACAGTCATGGTGTTTCCCTTTCCGTGTCAATCAGGTCGCTGCCATCCGTTAGAGCGCTTGCGGCCTCGAAAGGGGATAACGGCGGGGGATGACGGGCTTTTAGGGGCCATGTCGATTTTTCTGCATTTTTCGTGTTTTGCCGGGTGCTTAGCGGCGCCCTACGCGCGCACGCTATATATTAAGTGGGATATGACGGTTGCCGTGGCGGAAGAAAATTGCCGGTTGGCGGCAACTCCTACCGGCAATTAACCAATTGCTAACCATGCTCGCGCACAAGGGACCCATCGAAGAAGGCCGGGGCGTACGGGGGTACAAGTCGGCCAGCCATTTGGGGACCAATTCATGTCATCGCTCGATATGAGCCGAGGCGTTTGTGCACTCGTTCCAGGGTTGCAGCACTGGCTGGAAAACGCCCTGTTCGCCGTCCGCGTCGTGGATGCCGCTGCGCCGCGTGAACGCGACAGCCGCCGCGTGCTGCTGGCGACCGAAATCGGCCATGCCACCCATCGCGACATTCTCATCAACCTGATCGACGGCGCGCCCTCGCTGGTCGCGACCGCCAACGGCCTGCCCGCCCGCGTCGCTTTCGGGCTTGAAGATATGGGCTTTGCCTTCGCCCTCATCGCCGAACTGGCCCGTCCCGCCGCCATCCCAGCGGTGGGCGATAGCGCCAGCGCACGGCTGATGACGCTGGCTGGCCGGGTCGCGCGCAGCGAAGCCACCGTCCTCATTCAGGGCGACACCGGCACCGGCAAGGAAGGCATGGCGCGCTTCCTCCACACCCAGTCGGGCCGCACGTCGGGCGATTTCATCGCCGTCAACTGCGCAGCCCTGCCTGAAACCATGATGGAAGCGATGCTGTTTGGCCATCGCAAGGGCAGCTTCACGGGCGCCGCCAATGCGTCCGAAGGGCTGTTCCTGGCCGCCGACGGCGGCACGCTTTTCCTCGACGAAATCGCCGAACTGCCGATCGCGCTCCAGGCCAAGTTGCTCCGCGCCTTGCAGGAAGGCGAAGTCCTCCCCGTCGGCGCGACCCATGCCGTGCCGGTCAATGTCCGCGTCATCGCCGCCTGCAACCGCGATCTGGCGCAGGAATGTGCCGCCGGACGGTTCCGCGAGGATCTCTACTGGCGCCTCAATGTCATGCCGCTCGACCTGCGCCCGCTGGCCGAGCGTCCCGGCGACATCGCCGCGATCACCGCCGCCATGCTGCTGCGTCATCAGGATATGGGCAAGGACGGCTTCGTCTGGCCGACCGCTGCTGCACTCGACAAGCTGGCCGCTCACGCCTGGCCGGGCAATGCCCGCGAACTGGGCAACGTCCTCCAGCGCGCACTGGTGCTGCGCGATGGCGATCGGATCGACGCGCATGACCTGCATCTGGCGGGCGCTCCCCGGCAGCAGGGTCTGCGCATCGTGTCGCCCGAACCGGTCGCTGAACCCATTCGCCTGCGCGATGTCGCCCATCACAGCAAGCTTGAAGCCATCCGCACGGCTCTGCGCGAAACCGACGGCCACCGCGCCGCCGCCGCGCGCAAGCTTGGCATTTCTGAACGCACGCTGCGCTATCGGCTCGCCGAAATGCGTGAGCTGGCAGCAGCTTGACGGGAGGATAGGGCATGACCGGCATTTCCCCGACAGACAATGTGATGGCGATCCGCAACGCCATCCTGCAAAAAAACGCCGCGCTGCGCGACGTCGCCTCGACCGGATCGGTCGGCGGTGCGAACGCCCCAATCGGTACTGCGCCCGGCGGCTTTACCGAAGCGCTCAACAGCGCGCTGCAACAGGTCAATGGCCTGCAAGGCCAGGCCGGTGAAGCCGCCGCCGCGTTCGAGCGGGGCGAAACCACCGACATCGCCGCCGTCATGCTGGCCAAGCAGCAGGCATCGGTCAGCTTCGAGGCGACCCTTCAGGTCCGCAACAAACTCCTGTCCGCCTACAAGGACATTATGAGCATGCCGGTCTAAATCATGAGCGAGAACGCACTCACCCTCGATGGCGGCGCTGCCGCCCGGCCCGCCCTCCCGACGACGGCTTCCTCCGGCTATGGATCGGCCAAGGGCATCGACGCCGTCAAGGCGCGGATCACCGGCTTCATGAAGCAGCCCGCCGTGGCCAAGAGCCTGCCGCTGCTCGGCCTGCTCGGCGTCCTCGCCGTGGCGGGCCTTGCCTGGATGGCGCTGCGCGAACCGCCCCAGCGTGATCTGTTCCGTGGCCTGCCCGATACCGACAAGTCGGCCGTCGCGCAGATCCTCGACCAGAACGGCATCCCCTACGACTTCGACAATAGCGGCGCGATGACCGTGGGTGAGGGCGATTATTTCAAGGCGAAGATGATGCTCGCCGCGCAAGGCCTGCCCAAGAGCGCGCCCGACGGCAACAGCATGATCGACAGCCTGCCCATGGGTGCCAGCCGCGCGGTCGAGGGCGAAAAACTCCGCTCCGCCCGCGAAATGGATCTCGCCCGCACGATCGAGGCGATCGACAGCGTCGAAAATGCCAAGGTCCACCTCGCCGTCGAACCGCCCAGCGTATTCCTGCGCGATCGGGCCAAGCCCACCGCATCGGTCATGCTGCGCCTTGCCAATGGCCGCACCCTCACCGACGCGCAGGTCAGCGCGATCGTCCATCTCGTCGCCTCCTCGGTCGCTGACCTGTCGCCCGACCAGATTTCGCTGGTCGACCAGAATGGCCGCCTGCTCAGCAAGAATGACAGCGACTCCGGCGATGATCGCCAGCTCGCGATCCAGAACCGGATCGAGGATCGCTATCGCCAGTCTGTCGTCGCGCTGCTGACGCCGATCCTGGGTGCTGCCAACTTCTCGACCGAGGTGCATGCCGAACTCAATTTTGCCGAGCGGCAGGCGACCCGCGAAACCTATCCGCAGGACGAAGCCCGGCTGCGCACCGAACAGGGCACCTGGGCCTCCGACCCGCGTGGCCAGGGCGCGGGCGAAGCATCGGGCATCCCCGGCGCGCTCAGCAATCAGGCACCGGTCAACCCGACCGTGACCCAGACCAATCCCAATGGTCAGGCCGTGCAACAGGGTGAAACTGCCGCGCAGACCCCCGGCACCCCGCCCAATCCGCTGCTCAAGACCGAAGAGACGTTCAACCGCAGCTTTGAACTGGGCCGCGAAGTGTCCGTGACCAAGGATGCGGTCGGCACCGTCAAGCGCCTGTCGGTCGCCGTCGCGCTCGACAACGCCCCCGATGGCAAGGCCCGCACGCCGCAGGAAATCGCAGCGCTCGAAGCTCTGGTAAAGGGCGCGATCGGCTTCGACCAGGCCCGTGGCGACGTGGTGGCCCTGTCCTCGCGCAGCTTCCTCAAGACTGAAGAGGTCAAGCCCCTCTGGTATGAGGCCGAGTGGGTGTCGCCGCTGGTCCGCAACGTCTCCGCGCTGCTCGTCGCCCTGCTCGTCATCTTCGGCATCGGCCGCCCGCTGCTCAAGCGCCGCGCCGCTGCGCAGGAGGCGGTCGTCGCCGAAACCGCCGAAACCGGCCAGCGCATCGGCCGCGAAATTTCCGGCGAACTCACCAAGCAGGCGGTCGAGGCACCCGATCCAAGCCGCCCGATCACGCTCGATATGATCTCCTCCACCTATGACTATGCCCAGCGCGCCGACCTCATTCGCAACTTTGTGAAGCAGGACCCCGATCGCGCTGCCCTGGTCGTCCGCGACCTCCTGAAGGAGGGGAAGAAGGAAAATGCCTGAGATCGTTCCCGGTCGGCCAGAGGCGCTCAAGGGCAGCGCCGCCGCCGCCGTCCTGCTGATGCTGTTCGATGAGGATGAGGCCGCGCAGATCCTCGCGCGTCTGGAGCCCGAAGAAGTGCGCCAGCTGGGCTATGCCATGTATGACGTCGCCGATGTCGATCCCGAAGAGGTGAATGAGGCGCTCGATCATTTCGTCAACAAGGCGAAGAAGCGCACCACCATCGGCTATGGCGCGACCCGCCATATTCGCGGCGCGATGACCAAGGCTTTGGGCGAGGAACGGGCTGAAACCATATTGGCCCGCATCACCCCGCCGACCCGCTCCACCCAGCTGGAAATGCTCAAATGGATGGACGCCAAGGAAATCGCCGCCCTCATTGAAGCGGAGCATCCGCAGATCATGGCGATCGTGCTGGCGCATCTCGAAGCGCCGATTGCGGCCGACGTGCTGCAATTGCTGCCGGTCGAATATCAGGAAGAGATTGTCTATCGCATCGCCACGCTCGGCCCGGTGTCGAACGAGGCGCTTGATGATCTGGAACAGCTGCTGCTGCGCGGCCCGGCCAAGAAGCAGGGCGCAGCCTCGCAGCGCGGCGGCACGATCGAAGCGGCCGCGATCATGAACAATGTCCGCAAGGATAATGAGCAGCGGATCATGAAGGCGGTGGCCAAGCGCGACAAGATGATCGCCCAGACCATCGAGGAAGAGATGTTCGTGTTCGATAACCTTATCGACATGGACGAAAAGAATCTCGGCACGCTGATGCGCACCGTCGACAGCGCCGTGCTGGTAGTTGCGCTCAAGGGCGTGAACGACCTGCTCAAGGGCAAGATCTTCAGCTGCATGTCCGCCCGCGCGGCCCAATCGATCGCCGACGAGATCGAGGAACGCGGCCCGATCCGCCTGGCCGAAGTGATCGACGCGCAGAAACTCATCATCGCCACCGCGCGCCGCATGGCCGACGCCGGCACCATCATGTTGGGTGGCAAGGGGAATGACTTTGTCTAAAATATGGGGTGCAGAGGCAGTGCAGGATGTCGCGCCCGTGTCGATGACGGGCGTGCGGCAGGTGGAAAGCGGCGGCTTCCGCAGCCTCTACACGTCGATCCCCGGCCAGCACACCGCTACGATGCGCCATGGCGTCATCGAAATGGAGGCGGAGGCCGATCCGCTGGAGGAGGCCCGGATGGAAGCCTTCACCATGGGCTTTGACGAAGGCTGCCGGATCACCGCCCAGACCCATGCCGATGCGACGGACGCGCACAATCGCCTCACCCAGGCGCTGGAAATGCTCGCGCCCGCGCCCAGCGGCATGTTGTCCACCATGTTGTCCGCCACCGTCGTCCGTCTGGTCGAACAGATTGTCGGCGAAGTGGAGATCGACATCGAACGGCTGGTGCAGCGCTGCGACACGGTCGCGGCCTTTATCGAGGATAATCAGGGCAAAAGCGCCCTGCATCTCCATCCCGACGATATCAGCCTGCTGGATGGCGAGACGATCGGCGTTGCGCTGGTGCCTGACAAGGCGATGCATCGCGGCTGCGTGCGCCTCGAAACCGCCGATGGCTGGGTCGAAGATGGTCCTGATGTGCGCCTCGCCCGCCTGCGCGCGCTGATGGACGATATGGAGGGCAAGGCATGATCCGCGCCGCGCTGGCCCAGGCGGAAAGCCTGTTCGATCATCTCCAGGTCCAGAACCGCCAGCCCCGCCGGGTCGGTCGTCTGGTCAGCCATGATGCCGGGATGCTCGAAGTCACCGGCTTTCGCCGTCCGATCGGTTCGGGCGCGCGCGTCATGGCCAGCGACGGGTCGATCTGCCGCGCCGAAGTCGTCGGCTTTCGTGGCGATCGCACATTGCTGGTACCGCTGGACGCCGACGCGCCGCTGGAAAACGGCATCCGGGTCGAACCCGATAGCCAGGCGAACATGGTACAGGTCGGTGAAGGGCTGATCGGCCGCGTGGTTGACGCCATGGGCCAGCCGCTCGACCGCAAGGGACCGATCATCGCAGGCGGCGTCTGGCCGCTCAATGGCGTCAAGGGCAATGTCCTCGACCGGGGGCGGGTCACCGAACCCTTCGACCTTGGCGTCCGCGCCGTCAACGCGCTGCTCACCGCCGGGCGCGGCCAGCGTATCGCCATCATCGCCGGGTCCGGCGTCGGCAAATCCGTTCTGATGGGCCAGATGATCGCCGGAGCTGAGGCCGATGTCGTCGTCGTCGGCCTGATCGGCGAACGGGGCCGCGAAGTCAGCGATTTCCTCGAAACGAAACTCAAGCACACGATGCACAAGAGCATCGTCGTCGCCGTGCCTGCCGATCATCCCCCGGTGCTGCGCCTGCGCGCCGCCGCGCGCGCCACCGCCATCGCCGAATATTTCCGCGCCCGTGGCAAGAAGGTGCTGCTGCTGATCGACAGCCTGACCCGCTGCGCCCACGCCCAGCGCGAAATCGGCCTGGCGCTGGGCGAACCGCCCGCGATGAAGGGCTATCCGCCATCCGCGCTGGCGCTTATCCCCCGTCTGGTCGAACGGGCCGGGGTGGACGCCCGCACCGGCGGTTCGATCACCGCGCTCTACACCGTTCTGGCCGATGGCGACGATACCGATGACCCCATCGTCGACGCTGCCCGCGCCATTGTCGACGGCCATTTCGTCCTGTCGCGCCATCTGTCGGAACAGGCGATCTTCCCCGCCATCGACATCGGCAAATCGCTCTCGCGCGTCATGGCCGACGTTGTGCCGGACGAACATCGCATGGCGGCGGCCAATTATCGCCGCCTTTGGGCCGCCTATGAGGAAAATCGCGATCTCATCCTGATGGGTGCCTATCGCCCCGGCAATGATCCGGTGATCGACGAAGCGGTCCAGCGCCGTCAGGAAATTCTCGACTTCATCCGGCAGGATCAGAAAAGCCGCATCGACCTTGATACCAGCGCTGATGCCCTCGTTGCGAGCTTTGGCGCATGAAGGGGCTCGTCTCCCGCCGCCAGCGCGTCTTGCGCGTACGCCACGTCCAGCATGCCATGGCCGTCGCCGAAACGGCGCGCGCGCGGGACGAGGCGGATGGTCTGGCCCGCAATATCGAGCGTCTCAACAAGGTGCGCGGCGAATTGTTCGAGACGGAGGGTGCCGCCACCGGCGCGTCCTTCGCCGCGATGCAGGAACTGGCCACCCGCCTCGAACAGGCGGGCCGCCAGCTTGACGGCGCGCTCTATGACGCCCGGCGCAAGGTGCAGACGAAGGAAAATATGACCATCGCTGCCAATCGCGAAAAGGAAATCGCCACCCGCCTCAAGGATCGCGCCCGCGCGACTCTGGAAGAATGGCGCGAAAACAAGCTGGCAGCGCTGCCGCGCTATCGCCGGATGCAGCGGAACGGGGACGTTTGACATGAACATGATCGCCAGCCTCAAGGCGCTACTCTTCGCCACCACGCCGCTCGGCACCGGCAAGACAGATCCCGCCGCGACGCCCGATGGCGCACCCGATTTTACCGCGATGATGAACGCCGCCACCGTTGCGCCGGTCGCTACGCCTGTCACGCCAACCATATCCCCCGTCGTCGCGAGCGATACACAAGGCGATGGCATGATGCCTTTGGCAATGCCCGTTGCCGCACCTGATCTGGGCGACAATGCGCCTCTGCCGGATGCGCCTGTCCAGACGGACGGCGAAGCCCTGCCGCTTCCGGTTGCTGCGCCATCCTTCACGCCGCCCCAAAGCACGCCGATCGCCGGCGCGCCGAAGCCATTCGCACAAAGCCCGCTACCCATCTCGCAGCCCCAGGCCCAGCCGGTGGCGGAGCCAGCCGGGGAGGCCGAACCGGCCCGGAACGCTGAACCGACCCAGCCGCTCGCGCAACACTCCGACGACCCGCCAGCGGACCTGCCTGCGCCCGCCCCGATCATCGGTTCGGTGGCGCAGCTTCTCGTCGCATCGCACATCATCCCTGTTGAGGCCGCAGCCGCACCTGCGCAGGACGATTCAACCATTCCGGCCCCAGATAGCGCTGCCCGGCCGCTCCCGCCGACCATGATCGATGCAGCGCCCCATCCGTCCCCGGCCCCGGCCGTGGAGAGCGATCCGACGCCCGGCAAACCGGCACCCAAGGACCAACATCATGCAACCCCGGCGCAGGTCTCGCCATCCCCGGTTGCACCCGCCGCGCCTTCCGACACGGACCCCGTGACGGACCCGGAGCCTGCGTCGCCCGACAGCGAACCGGAGCGCCCCGAACAGTCAGCCATCGCTGCCCAGCCGCCCGCCATGGTCATGACGCCGCCCGCCGCGCCGCTGCCCTCCGTCCCCGAAGAGCCAACCCCCGACGCACCGCGCGTTGCATCCCCCGCTACGGCGCAGACAGCAGTCGTGCCGGTGGCAACAACCCAACCTGTCACCACTGTGCGGCAATCGTTTGCAAATGCCGACTTGAACGTGGCCGCGCCGTCAACCGCGCCAGCGCTCCCTGCCGCACAACCCGCTGATCTCCCCGCCGCGCCGGCACCGGTCGTCAGCCCCATCCCGACACAAGCCGCGCCCGTTGCTGCGGAAGCGCCTGACATATCGCTTGCGCCAGCCATCGTTGCACCCGCACCAGCGCGGGCTGCTCCGGCCCCGGTCGCGCCGCAGCCGCTTGACATCCCGGCGACCGCAACGCCTGCTGCGCAACCAGCCCTGCCCGAAGCCATGCCGGATGCGGCCCCCGACGCACCATTCGCCAATATGTCCGGCTCAGTGTCGGCCGGGGCGGAAGCGCTGTCGCTGCTCCAGTTCGCGCGCCAGCACATGACCCGGCATCCCGCCGCCTCGTCTGTGGCTGGGGGCAGTACGGCCCCCACCGAGGGACATCTTGACCCGGCAACGGACATGATGCCCAAGACCGCTGAACCGGTCGCCCCCGTGCCCGTCACGCCGACGCTGACGATACCGGTTACCGCCGCCGCGCTGCCTGCCGTCAATCTCTCCGCTACCCTCGGCGCGCAGGTCGTCGATATGGGCGTGTCGGGTCAGTGGATCGATGGACTGGCGCGCGACATTGCGGGTCTGTCCGCCAATGGCGCGCAGGGCCGGTTCCAGATCAGCAGCGACCAGCTCGGCCCGATTGACGTCAACATCCGCCAGGGTATCGACGGCGCAGCGATCAGCCTGACCGTGTCCAGCGACATGGCCGAAGCCGCCCTGCGACAGGATAGCGACCGGCTGCGCCTCGACGCGGGCCTGTCAGCCGTGCGCATCAGCGAAGTGAAGATCGAACGCGCCCCGCAATCGGGCGACTCCGGCCGCTCCGACCAGTCGCCCCAGCAACAATCTGGCCAGCAACAGTCCGGCCAGCAAAACGGCCAGTCCGCCAATTGGCAGGGCGCAGGGCAGGGCATGGGTCAGAATATGGGCCAGTCGCAGCAGCAGGGCCGCTGGCAGCCGCGTGAAAATATCGCACAGGCCCATAAAGCGGGCGGTGATCCTGCCGTTCTTAACCATGAGCAGACTGGCGACGCCGCCAGCCAAGCCATCCGCGCGCGCTATGCGTGACCAGCGCTATCCTGGGGGATATGAACGATGAGCGACGATGCTAAGGCCAAGAAGAAAAAGGGCGGGGGCATGAAAATGATCCTGCTGATCGTCGTGGCCATGATTGTTGGCGGCGCGGGGGCGGCGGGCGGCCTTTATGCCGCCGGTTTCTTCAGCCCCAAGGATGAAGGGCCAAAGGAAGATCCCAACAAGCCCGTGCTGGTGCTGGCTGGTGAAAGCGCCGAGGAGATCGCCAAGGCCCATGCCGTCCCGCATGGCGAAAGTGCGAAGGCGGCCCATGGCGCGCATGGCAAGGGGATAGACCTGCCGACCCCTGCGAACCCGGCGGCCTATCAGGCGAGCTATTTCCAGCTCCAGACCCCCTTCACGTCGAACATGACCGACACCGACGCCTTCGCCCAGATCTCGGTCGCGGTATCGACCTATTATGACCTGCGCGTCGTCGACGCGATCAAGACGCACGAGATGGCGATCCGCAGCCAGGTGCTGATGATGCTCGCCCAGCAGCCGGAAGAGACTTTGTCGACGCCGGAGGGCAAACGGACGCTCCAGGGCAAGATCAAGGTCATTATTAACGATATATTGAAGCAAAAAACGGGTTATGGCGGTGTTGATAACGTTTATTTTACCAATTTCGTTATTCAATAGGCCTGTCTGAAAGGTCGGGAAATCCCCTGACCCGAAGGGCAGGGGACCAAGATGGACGACGTTCAGACCTACGCCTTCGGGCGGGGGGAATCGCAGGCACCAATGATGCTGTCGGGGCTGGACCGGCTGGGCGAAAAGCTTGGCCGGCGCATCCGTGCCCTGGTGGAGCCGATCTGCGGCGTCCGCCCGCAGGTGGAGGCGCAGGACGCACAACTGTTCGATTTTTCCGCCTGGTCGGCACAGGTGCCCGCCTTCACCAGCATTTCAATCTATCGCATGTCCCCGCTCAAGGGGCAGGTGCTGCTGCGCATGGATGCGGCGATGATTTCCACCCTGGTCGACTGTTTCTATGGTGGCATCGGCAATCGCCCCTTGCCACCGCGCGGCGAATTTACGCCCACTGAAGACCGGCTGATCGCCCGCCTGTCTGAATCCCTCCTCGCCCGCCTGGTTGAAACCTGGGCCGACATCCTGCCGCTGGACCCGGCGCTGATCATGCGCGAAACCGGCGTCGGTTTCGCCGCCTCCGCCCAGCCGGGCGACCAGATGGTGGTCCAGCGTTTCATGATCAGCATCACCCGCGATCAGCTCTGGCCGGTCGATCTCGTTTTTCCGCTCGCCGCCTTGCGCGCAGTCGAGCCGCTGATGGGCACCAGGCTGCCCGCCGACGATGAACAGAGCGATCCCGTCTGGCAGGCCCGCATCGCCCGCCGGATGCGAGACATCCGCCTGCCCGCCCGCACCGTGCTGGCCCGCCCCAACCTCTCGCTGGCCGAACTGATGCAGCTCAAGGTCGGCGACGTCATTCCTGTGACCATCGGCCGCAGCCTGCCGCTGATCGTGGGCAACCGCATCGTCGCGCGCGGCAGCATCGGCGAACAGGATGGCCGCGCCGCCTTCCAGATTGAAAAGATTGTACAAGGACCCGACCAATGAGTGACATGAGCGAAGCCCCCCGCATCGAGCGTGGAGAAGATCCGGTCGGGCGGATGACCAACAACCACCAGTTCAAGCTGCTGGCCGACATCCCCGTGCGCATGTCGGTGGAGGTCGGCTCCACCTCGCTGCGCCTGGCCGAAGTCATGGACCTGGCCGAAGGCTCCATCGTCGAACTGGACCGGCAGGCCGACGATCTGCTCGACATCATGGTCAATGGCGCGCTGATCGCCAAGGGTGAGGTGGTGACCGTCAACGGCCGTTATGGCATCCGCATCATCGACATCGCCGCCACCGAAAACCGGCTCGCGGGCATCGAACGGCGCGGCTGATCGCACTGGCTTGATTTTGCGCTTGCCTTGACGGCCGAAACTGCGGAACGCAGGGCATTAACCATAATCTGCGGGCGGCTTCATGATGGTCTGGTATTTCGTCAAATTGCTGATCCTCCTGCCGCTGGTCGGCGGCATGGCTTTTGGCGCGCTGTGGCTGTGGCGCAAATATCAGCCCGGCATGATCGGTGCCCAGGGCGACCGTTCGCTCAAACTGCTCGAAGCGCTGCCCATGGGCGCTTTCGGCAAGCTCGCGGTCGTGGAATTTGAGGGCAAGAAAATCCTGCTATCCGTCACCCGTGGCCGCATCGAAAAGATCGCGGAAGGCGACGCCGTCCGTGTTCGCTGACTTGCTCTCGCTGACTTACAACCGTCACCCCGGGGCAGGCCGGGGTCCAGGGCGTCGGAACTCAGCATGTGCCGCCCTGGATTCCGGCCTTCGCCGGAATGACGGGATGTACGGAGCGCAAGCACAGCATTTTGGGATCAGGATTGCGGTGGCTCTGGCTGCTGTATTTATTGTCCTCTTGCTCCTCACCACCCCTGCCTTCGCCCAAACCGCGCCCGCCGCGCCGGTCGATAATGGCGGCGCGCTGAGCCGCGCCATGGGCCAGATTTCGGGCGATGGCCGCTCGCTCTCGCTCAGCCTGCAAATCCTGATCCTCATGAGCCTGCTGACGGTGCTGCCGTCACTGATCCTCATGATGACCAGCTTCACCCGTATCATCATCGTCCTGTCGCTGCTGCGGCAGGCGCTGGGCCTGCAACAGACCCCGCCCAATCAGGTGCTGCTCGGTCTCTCGCTGTTCCTCTCGCTCTTCGTGATGCGGCCCGCCATCGACCAGATCAACCAGCTGGCGTTCGATCCCTATGGCAAGGGGCAGATCACGATCGAGGAAGCGGTCGGCCGGTCGGGCAAGGTGCTGCACGGCTTCATGGCCAAGCAGACCCGCGAGAGCGATCTCAAGCTGTTCGCCAACCTCGCCGAAGCCCCGCCCTTCCGCACCTCCGCCGACATCCCCTTCACCATATTGCTTCCCGCATTCGTCACCAGCGAACTCAAGACCGCCTTCCAGATCGGCTTCATGATCTTCCTCCCCTTCCTCATCATCGACCTTGTCGTCGCCTCCACGCTGATGGCGCTGGGCATGATGATGCTGTCCCCCACGATCATCTCGATGCCATTCAAGCTGCTATTGTTCGTGCTGGTCGATGGCTGGGCGCTGACCATGGGGAGCTTGGCGGGGTCGTTCGCGACATGATTTGCGTGCTTACTCCCCTTCCGTTCGTTTCGAGCGAAGTCGAGAAACACCGCGCACAGGTTTCTTGACTTCGCTCGAAACGAACGGAGGCAGGCATCATCCCAACTCTATTGGCCGCTAAAAATCATAACTCAACGTCACCCGGCTGAGCGTGTTGAAATTGCGCGATGACAGCAACGTCTCCGACTCATACTGGACGTTGTAGGACAGGGCCGCTGACCAGCGCGTCGCTACCTTTGTCTCCATCGATGTCAAAGCATTCAGCGAATAGACGTCGCTCTCGGCATAGCCGGCCGCCGTCTGCTTGAAAGTCAGCGTAGGTGACGCCCGCCAGGCCAGCGCTATCGACCCACGCGCGCCCAGCTTGGTTTCCCGCACCCCGATCAGATATTTGGCGTGCCGCACCGAAGGGCCGATATCAACCAGCAGGTCGACCGGCTTGCTGACGATCAGCTTGTAACCCACGCCGACCGACGCGGTATAACGCTCGTCATAGCCGATCGATGTATCCCGCTCGAACTGCGCCAGCCCATAGGCAAAGCCGCGCGGATCGAACTGATATTTCGGCTCATAGCCAGCAAAATAGCGTTCGCGCGACGTGACGCCATTGGCCCGGCGATAGTCGGCAGCGGCGCTCAGCTTGTGCGACCATTGGATGCCGTTGCGGGTCGCGGTTGCAGTCCCGCTGATGCCGATTTCACTGGTGGAACCGGTCGATCGGAACCCGCCAGCTTCGACCCGCCCGGTCCATAATTCAGTAAAGCGCGCCTCGCGAATCACTGTGTCATGGGTGGCCTTGGTCCGCTCTTTCCAACTGTTGACCAACCGCTGGATCTCGTCCGCCGATCCTGGATTGGTCTGGCGGGCGATCTTCGCCACAGTCGCGATATCCGTCTCATTGCCATTGGCGATCGCCGCCTCCAGCATCTCGCGTACCGACGGCGGCAGCAAGGCAGGGTCGGCGGCATGGGCCGGAGCGGCAAAAAGCAGGGCGAGGGGGATCAGGCAAGCACGCATGAGCAGTGTCATAGCCGCAAGACAGCGAAGGTTAAGCCCCTAAGCGACAGAACGCTCAGATAAGCGCCCTGAACTCCTGCAAAATGTCCCGATACAGCTTGCGCTTGAACGGCACGATCAGCTCCGGCAGTGTTTCCGGCTCAGCCCAACGCCATTCGCGAAATTCCGGATGCTTGGTCTGGATGTTGATATGTTCATCCTGCCCCAAAAAGCGCGCGAGGAACCAGAACTGCCTTTGGCCGCGATATTTGCCGCCCCAAAGTTTGCCGACCAGTTCAGGCGGCAGGTCGTAAAAATGCTCGGCCTTGGTCGTCGCGATGATCTTCACATGATCGCTGACGATGCCGGTTTCCTCGTGCAATTCGCGCAAGGCGGCGTCCTTCGTCTCCTCGCCCTCGTCGATACCGCCTTGTGGCATCTGCCAAGCTTCGACGAAATTATCCAGCCGCTGGCCGACGAAAACCTTGCCATCCATATTGACCAGCATGATGCCGACACAAGGCCGGTATCCGCGTTCCTGTTCTTCGGGCGTCGAAGCCATTTTGTCCCCTGATCACGCTGTTCAGGCTGCGACATACCCCCCGGAACCGCCGCCATCATTACTGTTTCTTACCCCAAGAATAGGGTGCGTGGCTGCATCCGTCCATTGATCGAATCACATTTGGATGATTTTGACCGCTTCAAGTCTGGCCGACTGCCTTGGCAAGATGCTTTATCGGTCGCTTGGAACTGGTCTCGTCTGGCGGCATTGCAACGCAATGACCAAACCCGTTCTGCTCTGGCTCCGCCAGGATCTTCGCCTGTCCGATCAGCCCGCGCTGCTGGCTGCGCTCGAAGAAGGGCCGGTAATCCCGCTCTATGTTCTGGACGATGGCGCGCCGCGCCAATGGGCCATGGGCGGGGCATCGCGCTGGTGGCTGCACCACAGCCTGACGCGGCTGGACGAAAGCCTCCGGGCGAAAGGATCACGCCTCATCCTGCGGCGGGGCAAGTCGGCAGAGATTGTCGCGCAGGTCGCGAAGCAGGTCGGCGCCAGCAGCGTCCACGCCCTTCGTCATTACGAACCCTGGTGGCGCAACGCGGAAAAGGCGGTCGGCAAGGCGCTTGACCTGAAACTCCATGACGGCGGCCTGCTCCTGCCGCCTGGCGCGGTGCGGACCGGGGCAGGGGGCATGTATCGCATCTACACGCCCTTCTCCCGCGCGGTGATGAGCCACATGCCCCCGCCCGCCCCCCGTCCCGCGCCGGACCATATTCCTGCGCCGCCAACCTGGCCCGAAACCGATTCGCTGGACGATTGGAAATTGCTGCCATCCAGCCCAGACTGGGCGTCCGGCTTTGGACAGGACTGGACGCCGGGGGAGGCTGGCGCGCAGGCCAATCTCGCGGATTTCCGCGACGAAGCGCCCGACTACGCCACCGCTCGCAACCTGCCATCGATCGAAGGAACTTCGCGCCTCTCGCCCCATCTTCACTTCGGCGAAATTTCCCCTGCCGCCGTATGGCATCATCTGACGGGTTCGGACGAAGGCACAAATACCTTCCTCAAGGAACTGATCTGGCGGGATTATGCCCATAACCAGATCGTCGAACTGCCCACCTACGGCTCTGCCAACGCGCGCAGCGAATTCGATGCGCTGCCCTGGCGCGACCTGAAGGCAGCGAAGGAAGATTTCACTGCCTGGCAACAGGGCCGCACCGGCTATCCGATTGTCGATGCCGGGATGCGGCAGCTCTGGACGACAGGCTGGATGCATAACCGCGTCCGCATGATCGCGGCCAGCTTCCTCATCAAACATCTGCTGATCGACTGGCGCCATGGCGCGCGCTGGTTCTGGGACACGCTGGTCGATGCCAGCTACGCCAATAACAGCGTCAACTGGCAATGGGTCGCGGGCAGCGGGGTGGACGCCAACATGTTCGTCCGCATCATGGCCCCGCTGGTCCAGTCCGAAAAATTCGACGCCGCCGCCTATATTCGCCAATGGGTGCCGGAACTGGCCGATCTGTCCGACGCCCATATCCATGATCCTGACGCCCATGGCGTCCGCCCGCGCAGCTATCCACCAAAGATTGTCGGCCATCGCGAAGGCCGCGAACGCGCGCTGGCCGCCTATCGCCAAGCGAAGGGGTGATTGCAGCCCGGCGCAGCTTGAGGCAAGATTGACGTCATGAATGCAGTCGATCCCCGGCGCGGCAAGCGCCCCTTGTCCGTACGGCGTCCGCCGCGATCCGGGGCGGTCAGCGCGTTCGCCCGCATGATCGGTCCGCAATTCCACCACCTGCTCGACCGTATCGACCATGGACTGACACATGGTTCGATCGATGCGACCCTGCCAGACGGCACCCGTCGGCTGCTGGGCGGTCGCGCGCCGGGGCCGGAATGTGAGGTGCATCTGCTCCACTGGCGCGCGCTGCTGCGGCTGGCGACCGGCGGATCATCGGGATGGTATCGCGCCTGGGCAGCAGGCGAATGGACCAGCCCCGATCCGGTGCCGCTGTTTGCCCTGTTCATGGTGAACGCGGTCGCACTTGGCAAAGCCGCTCGCCCGCGTGGACCTGCCCGCTGGGCGGGACGCCTAACCCATTGGGCGCGCCGCAACACTCGCCGTGGATCACGCCACAACATCGCCTTCCACTATGATCTGGGTAATGATTTCTACCGGCTCTGGCTCGACCAGAATATGCATTATTCCAGTGGTTTGTTCCTTGATCCTGACAGTCGAATTGAAAGTCTGGAACAGGCGCAGCGGCGAAAGGTTGACGCGATCCTCGACCGGCTGGACCTGACCGATGGCGCGTCCCTGCTGGAAATCGGCTGTGGCTGGGGCGGCCTGGCCGAACAGGCGATGGAGCGCCATGCGATCAGCTACACCGGCCTCACCCTCTCGACCGAGCAGGCCGATTATGCCCGCGACCGGCTGGGATCAGGCGCGCACATCTGCCTGACCGACTATCGCGATGCGCAGGGGCAATTTGACGCCATCGCCAGCGTCGAAATGGTGGAAGCGGTCGGTCAGCGCTACTGGCCCGCCTATCTCGCCGCCATCCACCGCCTGCTCAAACCCGGCGGCCGTGCCGCGATCCAGTATATCCTGATCGATGACGCGATCTTCGACGGCTATGCGCGCGGCGCAGACTTCATCCAGACCTATATTTTCCCTGGCGGGATGCTGCTCTCCGAAAGCCGCTTCCGCGCTCTGGCGGAGCAACAGGGGCTGGTGTGGCAGGACGCCCACCGCTTCGGCATCGCCTATGCCGAAACGCTCCGCCGCTGGCGCGAACGCTTCGACCGCGCCATTGACGAAGGCCGGCTTCCGGCCAGTTTTGACCAGCATTTCGTGGCCTTATGGCGCTTTTATCTCATGTATTGCGAAGGCGGTTTTCGTGGTCGCGGGATCGACGTGGCGCAGGTTACACTGGTCAAACCCGCCTGAAACACAGCATGTTCCCGCGAAGGCGGGAACGCACAGTTGCTATCCCTCAACCCGCATCCGATGCCCGGTCGGCGTATCCGCCACGACCAGACCAACAATCGCGTCGGCCACGACCTCCGGCCCCTTGAGCGTCGCTGGGTCTTCGCCCGGAAACGCCCGTGCGCGCATCGCCGTGCGGGTCGCGCCGGGATCGACAATATGCGTGCGGATGGCGGAGATATTCTTCATCTCCTCGCCATAGGCACCCACCAGCGTCTCCAGCGCCGCCTTGGACGCGCCATAGGCACCCCAATAGGCACGCGGACTGATGACCGATGACGTCAACGCCACCACCCGCGCATCCTTGCTCTTGCGCAACATCCCGTCAAACGCGGCGATCAGCGCTTGCGGCGCGGCGATGTTGAGTGTCAGCAACCGCGCAAATTCCTTGGCGTCGATCGCGGGCACCGCCGCCAGCGCGCCCAGCGTCGCCGCGTTCAGCACCAATATGTCGAGTGCATCCCAACGCCCGGCAATCGCCTGCGCCAGCCGCCCGATGCTTTCCCCGTCGATCAGGTCCAGTGGCGCGATCGTCGCATGGCCGCCTGCCTTGTGGATGGCGTCCTCCACCTCTTCCAGCCCGCCGGTGGTCCGCCCGGTCAGCACGACATGCGCGCCCGCAGCGGCAAGCGCCAGCGCCGTCGCCGCGCCAATGCCGCGACTGGCCCCGGTCACGAGCGCCAGTTTACCCGAAAGAGGAAGGGAAGAAGAGGCCATTATATTTCCGTTCGTACTGAGTAGGGGCTGCGCCTGCCGAATCCCCGTATCGAAGCATCCTTCGATACGCCACTTCGACTTCACCGAAGGTGAAGTTTACCCGAAGCGCCTGCTGCAAGCAGGCAGTCGAAGGGCTCAGTGGCTACTCAGGACGAACGGTGAGGCAGGATTGGACGGTTCAGGCGACCCGTTCCGCCAGCAATTCCAGCTGGTCGGTGACCACCACATCATCCTGGTCGGTCAGGGTCGTGGGATAGTCGCCGGTGAAGCAGGCATCGCAATATTGCGGACGCCCGTCCGCGCGCCTTGCTTCGCCCAGTGCCTTGTACAAGCCGTCGATGGAGATGAAGGACAGGCTGTCGGCATGGATGAAATCCTGCATCCCGCCCACGTCCAGCTTGTGCGCCAGCAATTTGGTGCGCTCAGGCGTATCGACGCCATAAAAACAGCTATGCTTGGTCGGCGGCGATGCGATCCGCATATGCACCTCCGCCGCGCCCGCCTCGCGCATCATCTGCACGATCTTGAGCGAGGTTGTGCCGCGCACGATCGAATCATCGATCAGCACGATCTTCTTGCCCTGAATCAGCGCACGGTTGGCATTGTGCTTCAACTTCACGCCCAGATGGCGCACCTTGTCACCCGGCTGGATGAAGGTGCGGCCAATATAGTGGGACCGGATGATGCCCAGCTCGAACGGTATGCCCGATTGCTGCGCATAGCCGATCGCGGCTGGCACACCGCTGTCGGGCACGGGGATGACATAATCCGCCTCGACAGGATTTTCGATCGCCAGCTGCGCGCCGATCGCCTTGCGGACCGAATAGACGCTGGAGCCATCGACGATCGAATCGGGGCGGCTGAAATAGACATGCTCGAAAATGCAGGGACGCGGATGGACATCGCCAAAGGGACGATGCGACCGGATTTCGCCGGCATTGGTCACGATCACCAGCTCGCCCGGATCGATCGAACGGATATAGTCAGCGCCCACCACATCGAACGCCACGGTTTCCGACGCGAACATGATGGTATCGCCCAGCTTGCCCATCACGAGCGGCCGGATGCCCAGCGGATCGCGGCAGGCAATCATGCCTTCGGGCGTCATCACGATCAGCGAATAGGCACCCTCGACCTGCTTCAACGCATCGATGAACTTGTCGAGCAGGGTGCGATAGCTGGACGTCGCGACCAGATGGATGATCACTTCGGTGTCGGACGTCGACTGAAAGATCGACCCGCGCCGAATCAGCTCGCGCCGCACCTTCATCGCGTTGGAGATGTTGCCGTTATGCGCGACGGCGAAGCCGCCGGAATTCAGCTCGGCATAGAGCGGCTGCACGTTGCGCAGCGACGTCTCGCCCGTAGTCGAATAGCGTACATGGCCGCAGGCTGAACCGCCCGGCAGCCCGCGAATCACCTCGTCACGGTCGAAATTGCCCGCGACATGGCCCATCGCCCTATGGGTATGGAAATCATGCCCGTCCCAGCTGGTGATGCCGGCAGCTTCCTGCCCCCGATGCTGGAGCGCATGAAGGCCTAATGCGACGATGGCAGAGGCAGTGTCAGCGCCGGAAACGCCAAAAATGCCGCATTCTTCGCGCAACTTGTCGTCGTCGAAAGGGTTGGTCGTGATCATGGGTGTGAGCGGGTCCATAGCCGATCCTGTCCGACCGCAGGGGCCGGGCTTTGGCGCGCATATAGTCACTCTCGTCCCGTTTGTCGCCCTCCTGTAACAAAAAAGCGTGCCAGGCCGTTCCTTTACCGATCTTGGTCGAGCGAAACGGCCTGACGACCCTTGGTATCAGGGCGAAATCAGCCAGCCAACCGCCGCCCCGCCAACCAGTATGGCGGGCGTCACCCACGCACCCTTGACCCGCCAGGCGACCGCCAGGGCAAGGGCGAACAGCACTGCCGCTATCAGCATATTGTCCACCCGCGTGGCCGTCGCCAGCGCCAGTTGGGCAAAGGTCGCCGCGATGATTCCCACCACCGCCGCGGCCACACCCGTCAGCAGCCGATGCAATGTCGGATTGGCGACCACCGCCTCCAGCCGCTCGAAGAACAGCATCGAAAAGGCGAAAGCAGGCAGGAACATGCCCGCCGTTACCGCAAGAGCGCCCAGCGGCCCGCCCGCGACATAACCCACGAAGGTCGCGAAGATCACCAGCGGCGCAGGCAGCACCCCTGCCAGCGCTATCCCGTCCAGAAAGGCCGAATCGCTGATCCAGCCACGCCCGACCGTATCAGCCCGTACATAGGGGATCGCCGTGTAAGCCCCGCCAAAAGTCAGCAGCCCGCCTTTCAGCCCGGCAATGAACAGCATCGCCAGCGTTGCGGGCGCATGCGTGACGATCGGTCCCGCCGCGCTCGTTGTTCCGACGAACTGCTGCACGATCATTGCGCCGAATATTGGTATCAGCAGCACCAGAACCGCCACGACGGGCCGCTCCGCCGCGGCATAGGCCAATCCTCCGGCCAGCAGGACGATCCAGAATGGCACTGCCACCAGCGTCGCGATCAGCGCCACCACGGCTATTCCCGCCAGTAAACGGTCCTCGATAATATGTTGGCCGATCCGCACCACCGCGCGCGCAATCACAGCCAGAACGACGATCTGCACGCCAAGCAGCACACCGGTCAGCCCGACATGCCCCGCGATCCAGCCGACATACAGCCAGCCAGCGCACATCATCAGCGCCAGCCCCGGCAGCATGAAACCCAAACCTGCGAGCAAACCGCCGATTCGTCCGCGCGCCATCATCCCTAAATGGACGCAAAGTTCATGCGCTTCGGGTCCGGGCAACACCTGCAATACCGCCAGCAGCCGGTTGAAGCGCGCGGGCGCGATCCAGCGTTCCTCCTCTACCAGTGCCTGGCGCACCATCGCAATTTGCGCCACCGGCCCGCCAAAGGCGAGCGCGCCGAAACGCAGGAATTTCAGGAACAATGCGATCAGGCTGATCGGCGGTGGTCGGGTGGTATCAATCGGGTCGGTCATCAATGCGCTCCTGACGCCGCAGTCACGGCGAAGGGAACGGACTTGGACGGACCCCGTCTGACCGGGCGTCCGTGTTGGCCCGATGCAGCAGGCTATCGGCGAAGGATACCGCCTGTGTCAATATTGCTCACAAGGCGAGGAACAAGCCTGGCTATCACGAAGCAAATCCGCATCTCCGTCCATCGGCAAAATGCCCTACTGGCCATGCCGTCCCCGCGCAGCTAAAGACGCAGCCCTGATGCATCGTTTCGCCAATCCCGCCCGCTTCCTCAAAATCGCACGGCCGCTCACCGGCTGGCTGTTCTGGTCCGGCCTCAGCCTGCTGCTGGCGGGCTGCATCTGTGGCCTTTTCGTTACGCCAGCCGACTATCTTCAGGGGCAGACGGTGCGAATCCTCTATATCCACGTTCCTGCCGCCTGGCTGGGGATGGCGGGCTGGACCGGCATCGCCGTCTCGGCGCTGATGCAACTGGTCTGGCGGCATCCGCTGGCCGCCGTCGCGGGCCGCGCCATCGCCGCGCCCGGCGCGCTGTTCACCGCCATCTGCCTCGCCACCGGATCGATCTGGGGTCGTCCGACCTGGGGAACATGGTGGGAATGGGACGGACGCATGACTTCCATGCTGGTCCTGTTGTTCCTCTATCTGGGCTATATCGCCCTGGCCAACGCCAGTGCGCGTCAAGGGGCAGGGCAGGGCGGCGTCAGCAATGTCACCGCCATCTTCGGCCTGGTCGGCGCAATCAATATCCCGATCATCAACCGTTCGGTTGTCTGGTGGAACAGCCTGCATCAGGGACCATCGATCACCCTGCGCGGCTCCAGCATCGACATGGCGCTGCTCTGGCCGCTGGGCCTGACCCTGCTCGGCTTTTCCCTCTGGTTCGGCGCGATTGTGCTGATGCGGATGCGCGCGATACTGGCACAGAATAAGGTCGAGGCGCGGATGCAGCGCCTTGCGAGAGGATAGCCCATGCACCAATGGACCTTCGTGATTGCCGCCTATGCGGTGACCTTGCTGGGCACGGCTGCGGTCAGCCTGATCAGCCGGCGCGCCATGCGCCGCGCTGAGGCTCAGGCTGAAGCACTGGCGGGCCGTCCATGAAGGCCAAGCATCAACGCCTGATCCTGGCGCTGGTCGCGCTGGTCGCGCTGGTCGGCGCGGGCCTCCTCGCCGCGTCGGCGCTCAGGGATGAAGCCGCCTATTTCTACGCCCCCGGCGACGTGAAGGCCAAGGGCGTGGAACCGGGCAAGGCGATTCGCCTGGGCGGCATGGTCGTTAAGGGCAGCCTGAAACGCGCGTCCGATGGCGTCACCATGACTTTTGACGTCACCGACGGCAAAGCCAGCGTCCCCGCCACTTTCAGCGGCATCGCGCCGGACCTGTTCAAGGAAGGCAGCGGCGTCGTTGCGGAAGGATCGTTTGACGACCAAGGCACCTTCATCGCCACCAACCTGCTCGCCAAACATGACGAACGCTATATGCCCCGCGAACTGGAAGGCATGAGCTACAACGAAACCACCCGCGAATTGCAGGTGGAGCGGTGAGGATGCCCGACATCCTCATCCTCCCCTACAAGGGGAGGTGGCAACGCGAAGCGTTGACGGAGG
>NZ_CAVK010000119.1 GCF_000382885.1 Sphingobium indicum BiD32 | reverse complement strand
GTGCAACGACAAATTCGATAGCCGGTTGACGACAAATGAGATGGCCGGGAATTCAGGGTTCGAAGCGGAAGCGATAGCTGCCTTTTGAGCGTTTGATCGCCTTGGCGATGGCCTTGTTGTTGGCATCAAGGTCGAAGCGTTCGGGGTGGAAGGAGCGTCCGGCCCATCGGCGCATATCTTTATGCTCTTCATGGCGAGTATCGTGCCATGCTTGGAGGAAATCGAAATATCCTGGGGGGCCTCCGACGTCTTCTGGCGGGGCGCGACGAGATCCGGCGACACAGCGTGGATATTTGACGCCTGGCTCCTTGGGCTTGCGAGTGAGTTCGATGACATGCACCCAGCTGTCGCCGAAATCATATTCGTAGAAGATGATGAGCGGCGCGGGGCCATAAGCGGCGAAATCGCACAGACGCACGTCGCTGGCTTCAAAGGTCCGCCGATCGGACCAGTCTCCTTCATCGAACTCGGGCGCACCGTAGGTCAGGCCACCGATATCGAACTGGTGAAGGTGGCTGTCGGTCCATTCGAACGAGGCCTGTATCACCTCATGGAGCTGGGCCAGGTTGAGGTCGCCGGGGAGCTCGAGCCGCCGGCTAATTACGGGCTGGATATCGAGGATATGGATATCGGCCTGGATGATGATGTCGTCGGGGTCGAACATAGCAATAGCATGACGCGATGCTGGCGCGACGACAACTGTCGACGACAATTACGGTGTGCGCTCCGCATTTTGGGCGGCGGTACGGCGCCGATAGCTCTCAGCATTGAACTCGAGGATGGTGGCGTGATGAACAAGGCGGTCAACGGCCGCGATCGTCATTGCGGCGTTTGGAAAAATCTGGTTCCATTCTGAGAAAGGCTGGTTGCAGGTGACGATGAGTGATCGGCGCTCATAGCGCTCTGCAATGAGCTCGAACAGGACACTGGTCTCGGCTTGGTCCTTGCTGGCATAGCCTAGATCATCGAGGATCAGGCAATCGAACCGATCGAACTTGGCGATCATTGCCGGCAGCGACAGGTCGCGCCGCGCAGCCTGGAGCTTTTGGACCATGTCAGTGGTGCGAATGAACAGAACCCGGCGGCCACCTTCGACGAGCGCATGACCAATCGCAGCTGCCGCGTGGCTCTTGCCGGTGCCCGAAGGACCAAAACACAGGATATTGGCGCCTTGGTCGAGCCAGGCGTCGCCATCGGCAAGTGCCATGACATGGGCTTTGCGGATAGTAGGAACAGCAGCGAAATCAAAAGTCGAGAAGGTCTTGCCCCGTGGCAAGCCCGCCTCTGCCAGGTGTCGGGCGATCCGCCGGGCATCGCGATCGGCGATCTCATGTTCGCATAAAGCTGCCAGATAGCGGGCTGCGCCCCAGTCTTCGCGATCGGCGCGTGCTGCAAAGCCCTGCCAGTGCTGACCAAAGCTGGGCAGACGCAGGCTCGACAACATCACCGGGAGGCGGGCGGCGTCGATCGTGATGTCACTAGAAGGCTTGGACATCGGGGGTCTCCTGATGCTGGAAGAGAGAATCGTAGATGGTCAGGTCAGTCTGCTTGATGCTGACATCAGGCGATGCGCTTGGCGGCGGTGCCACAGCGGCGCGCGCGACCTCGACATCGGGCAAATCGCCTGCCGCCAGGACGGCCTCGAGATGATCGGCCAGCAGTGCTTCGCAGGCATGCGTTGCTGCTAGGTGCAACAGGCCGACATAGACGCGACAGGCGCGCCGGGGGTCCAGCGTGGCATCAAGGATATCCCAGGCACGGCGAAAGACCTCGCGCGGGAACATGCCATCGCGCAACACGGAGCGGCGAAATGCCTGCGGCTTTTTGACGAGTGATCCAATGATGTGTCGATAATCGACCACATGGGTTGGACCGTGCGCCTTACGCCGCCGCCGCGGCAAGGTCAGCACCTGGCTGTTCCCCAGGTAGCAAACGAGCCGCCCGTCATAGATGTGAACCCGCAGCCGGGAACCGATCAGACGCGAGGGCACTGTGTACAGGACGTCGCGCACTGCAATCGTCGATGTCCGCGTCACGGTCACGGTTGCCAGACTGAAGTCTGTTGTTTTGAAGGCTGGCAATGGCTTCATCTGCGCCAACTCGAGCGCGACCTCTCCACGGCGGCGTGCATTGCGCCGTGCCACATGCTCGCTGATGAAGGCCTGATAGGCAGCAACATCGACAAAATCACGCGATCCGCGCAGAGCCAGCCCTTCGCGCAGCGACCGCTTGAGATGCCCATGTGCGGCCTCCACTGAGCCATTCTCATGGCTAATGCCGGCATTGTTGCGGGTAGGCTCGATGCCATAATGGTCACAAAAGGCCTGATAGCCAGCGGCAGCATCATCATGCGGGGAGAGGTTGCGATAGGCAGCTGACAGACGATCCGTGCGGTTCGTCGCAGGCGCTCCGCCCAGTTGCCAGAGCGCCTCCTGCATCCCCTCGGTCAGCGCTGTAAAGCTCTCGCCGCCTTCAATCACCTTGACGTACTGCCAGCCTGAAAAGGCGAGCCAGAAATGGAAAAGCAGATGATCAAATGGCAAGCCAGCTATCGTCACATCAAAATCTGCCGGCTCGGTAAAGTCGCACAGCGACTGATGGCCAGGCGGATGCTCCTGTCGGAAGATAACCTCGCGCTCAGGACCTTCTGTCGCACGCCAGGTCGCTATCCGGCGCTGCAGAGTACGCAGATGACGTTCATGGAGCCGTCCAGGATACTCTCGATCCAACTCTTCCATCACGCTCGTTGCGCGGAGCATTGGCACCTGCCGCAGCATCGGCACGACAATCTCTTCCCACACGCCCGCCAATGGATCTTCTCGCGTCCGTCCCCGTGCCTTGCGGCACTGGCTTGGCAATGACGCTGCCGCGCCAATCCGCCGCGCGCTGCGCTCACTTATCCCCGCTCGGCTCGCCGCCAGAACTTGTATGTCACCCTGTTGTCTACGTTCCATATACCGCCTGAACTGACGGTCCGTGATCCACTCTCCTGGCATCAGCTTTGCCCCCTGCGATCGCAGGGGGCAAA
>NZ_CAVK010000120.1 GCF_000382885.1 Sphingobium indicum BiD32 | reverse complement strand
AAATCCGTTACAAGTCCACCGGGATGATTGCCGCTCTTTGAGCGGGGTGGGCGGTGGCGGACGAGATTGAGGATTCAGCGAGCGGTGCAGCGACTACTCATACGAGCGGTCGTATGAGTAGTCGGATAGAGATCGTTAGCCGGGTGTCGGGCCGGCGGCGCTGGACGGTGGAGCAGAAGCTATCCGTGCTGCGGGATGCATTCGGCCCGGAGGGCTGCGTGCGTACGGCCTGTGAACGCCATGATGTCGGCAGCGGCTCGATCTACACTTGGCGGCGCCAGGCGATGTCCGGTGAGCTTGCCGGGGTTCGCAAGTTGGCCGAGCCGGCATTTGCGGAGGTGCAGATCAGCGAGCAGCCAGCCTTGCCTGCCCCGACAGTTGCAGCGAGCAGCGGCGGCGTGATTGGCATCGAACTGCCGTCTGGTATCAGGGTGAGCGTGGATGCCACGGTCGATGCCGATGCCCTGTCACGGGTGATCGGTATCCTGACGCGATGATCCCGCTGCCGCCATCGACGCGGATATTCCTGGCCTGCGGTGCGACCGACATGCGTAAGGGTTTCGACGGCCTGGCGGTGATGACGCAGCAGGTTCTGGAGCAGAGCCCCCATTCCGGTGCGCTGTTCGCTTTCCGGGGCAAGCGCGGCGATCTAGTGAAGCTGCTTTGGTACGACGGCCAGGGCATGTGTCTGTTTTCCAAGCGGATGGACCGAGGGCGCTTTGTGTGGCCGTCGACCAAGACGGGGTCGGTGGTGATGACCGCAGCCCAGCTTTCGATGCTATTGGAAGGCATCGACTGGCGGCGACCGGAACGCACTTTCACCCCTTCATTGGCGGGGTAAAGCGCCCATTTTCTAGCACTTTTATTAGGATTGCGACCGCCGATCTGCTATATAATCGCGGTGTCGGACGCAGGCCTTTTCACTCCTGACAAAGATGCTCGGATCGCCGAGCTTGAAGCTGCATTGGCCGCCGCCCATGCGGATATTTCCGCCCGCGACATCCTGATCGACACGCTGCGCGTGCAGATCGCGCGCCTCAAGCGGATGCAGTTCGGCAAGTCGTCTGAGAAGCTCGATACCCAGATTGCCCAGCTTGAGCTGGCCCTTGAAGAGCTCGAAGGCGAGGCCATCGTCGCCGCCGCGCGTCGAGGCGATCCGGTAGCCGTCGATCGGCCATCACCGGTTCGGACGCTGCCAGCTCATTTGCCGCGCGAGGAGCAGCGGATCGAGCCCGATCAGGGTAACTGCACCTGTCCCGACTGCGGCGGCGCGTTGCGGCCGCTGGGGCAGGATAGCGACGAGATGCTCGATGCCGTGCCGGTGCAGTGGCGCGTCGTTCGGACCATCCGGCCCAAGTATAGCTGCCGGTCCTGCGAGAAGATCGTGCAGGCGCCCGCGCCGGTAAAGGCGATAGCGCGGGGCAAGGCGACCTTCGGCACGCTGGCCCATGTCGTCGTCTCCAAGTTCGACCATCATCTGCCGCTGTACCGGCAGGCGGAGATAATGGCTTCGCAGGGGATTGAGATCGACCGCTCGACGCTGGCAGGCTGGGTGGGACAGGCATCCGTGCTGCTCGACCCGATCGTCAGTCGCATTCGCGAGGTCGGCCTGACCGCCTCGAAGATCCATACCGACGATACGCCGGTTCCCATGCTCGATCCGGGCCGGGGCAAGACAGCCACCGGCAGGCTTTGGGCTTACGCCGTCGACGACCGCGGCTCCGGCGCCACGACCCCCTCGCTGGTCTGGTATGAGTTCACCACCGATCGCACCGGCGCACATCCCCAGCGCCAGCTGGCCAACTTCACCGGCTATCTCCAGGCCGATGGCTATGCCGGTTATGACAAGCTCTACGACACGAACCGCGTCACCGAGGTTGCTTGCTGGGCGCATTTCCGGCGGAAGATATTCGACATCCACGCCACCAAGCCGACGCCGCTCACCACCGACCTGCTGGAACGCATCGGCCAACTCTATGAGATCGAGGCAGAGGTTCGAGGCCAGCAACCCGAGATCCGACGACGAAGCCGACAGGACCGCACCCAGCCATTGATCGATGATCTACGGCAGGCACTTGACGATGCCCTGCGACGCCTCTCGCCCAAGTCCGAAATGGCCAAGGCGATCGCCTATGGCCGCAAACGCTGGGTCGCGCTTACGCGCTTCCTCGACGATGGGCGCTTGGAGATCGACAATAACATCGCGGAGCGCGCCATGCGCTGTGTGGCCATGGGCCGTAAAAACTGGCTGTTCGCCGGCTCAAAGGCAGGCGGCGATCGCGCCGCTGCCATCTACTCCGTCATCGAGACCGCAAAGCTCAATGGCCTCGAACCGCAGGCCTATATCGCCGATGTCATCGCCAAGATCGCTGGCGACTGGCCCGCTGCCCGCTGGGATGAACTCATGCCCTGGAACTGGCGGCCAGATAAACAGGTAATCGCCGAAGCCGCCTGAACCGCGGTCTTCAGGCCACGCTTACGGTATTGCGCAACGTTTCGGCGGTTCGCACGCGCAGCGCGACATCCTTTCGTTGACGGCCCTCCATGCCGCCAAACGCGCAGGAATGGCAGAGGTGGCGACGGCTCTTGCTGCAGAGCGTGTGGCGCACAAGCCCGTCAGCCCCTGGGCCAACCGATTGAAGCAGGAAGTGACCGGGTCGAGTTCCGCTGCCACCGCCGCCACACCGGCCAGGCAGGCGGCCTGGTCGGTGACAGTGAAAGGATAAGCCCCGATCCCGGTCTGGACAGAGAAGGCGGCCGCCTTCACTGCACGGTGGCGACCAAGCCCCTTATAATTTGCTCAATGCTCATGCGATTTCGCTGGAACGAACCTCGACCGGGCCGCGCACTCGAGAGCCATGGCTATGCTCGGGCGACAGGCAGTATCGCAGCGCGCAGCCAACCATATGTTCTGATGCGATCGTCCGCCTATTCCTGTTCGCCAGCACGGTTCGTCTTGCCGGTAACGGCCAAGCCCGAGCCTGCCTTAGGGAAGTGATCAGTGCAATCATCAGTAGCGACGGGCGCCCGAGCGAGTTCCTCCCGGAAGCTGTTAAGCCGCGTACGATAGCCTTCGGCATCGCCATATTCCAGAAAGTCGTAATAGCGCTGATGGGGATCGCTGATCCGGATCGCGTGCTTGATGGGACACCAATATTGTTCGGTGCGGCTGGAAATCTCGCGGGCATAAGCGATCACGCCGTTGCCATAGCCGCAGTAGAGGCAATTGAGCGCCTCTATCCAGTTGAGATAGGCAAGCCGTCCCCGGTCGAGCGCGATATAGTCGCTCCGCCGAACGCGCGTGACGCCGTAGGCGCGAAAGCAGACTGCCTGATAGATTGTGATCCATAGATCGAGCAGCACAAGGGGTATGATCATCGAATAGATGACAGGGGCCGTGACCACCGTCAGCAAGGTCGATT
The DNA here is from genome assembly GCF_000382885.1 of Sphingobium indicum BiD32. Classification (GTDB taxonomy): domain Bacteria; phylum Pseudomonadota; class Alphaproteobacteria; order Sphingomonadales; family Sphingomonadaceae; genus Sphingobium; species Sphingobium japonicum_C. The sequence goes on along the minus strand of NZ_CAVK010000120.1, from coordinate 13,404 downwards.
GTGCGAAAAACGCGGCGACACCCATTCGCAGACGTTTGTGCTCGGCGACCAGACCCTGTTCGAATTGAACAAGATGCTCTTTGACCGACCATCCCAGCGCCCGGCGGCGGCGCTCGATTTCTCGGTCTAGTTCGGTCTGCAGGCGGACGATCTCCTGCGCGAGCGCTTCCATCCGTGCCGTCATTGTGCGTCTCCTGTGCGATGGCCCATCATGGCGTAATCGGCACCTTGAGCGCGTGAGTGTCTGCCGCGCGGGGCGACGAGATTCTGGCAAAGCTCGAAGGTGGTCGGCACGCCGACCGTCTCGACCGAGGTATCGACCCCGCGACCCTCGGTCAGCGCAGTCGCGCAGATAGTTGTATGCGTGATCCGCACGATCGCATCGCCGGCATCGATAATCTCTGGCTTGGCATGCTCCTCGTTCGTTTTTGCCCCCGGTCCCTGATAGACAAGCGCCATCATGAATATTCGCCTCTTCTGGTCATGGAACAGGGATGAAAAGTGCCCACCGCTTGCTTGACTGATCGGCGCAAGGGAAGCTTCGGAAAATCAGTAGATTTACGGACAGCGGGTTCAGGGGTCAGGACCTACTCTAGCATCGCGCAATTCATAGCGATAAAAGAGCTCGGCCATGACCAGGCAGACAATGCAGCTCGCGCAACGCTGTCGTATCGACAGCACGCGGCAGAGAAAATGCTAATTGGATTTACGATCAGAACCGCAAAAATGTGAAGTGGACGAAACTGGTGGAGGATCGCGCGTTGCCCCTGATGAGCGCGATGCAGCTCGATCGACCGGGTGAACCGTTGCGACCTGTCACCCGCCCCATCCCGCGGCCTGGACCTGATCAGTTGCTGATCAAGGTGGCCGCATGCGGGGTCTGTCGGACCGACCTGCACGTCATGGATGGCGAGGTTGATGCCCATCGTCCCATCATCCCCGGTCACGAGATCGTCGGCCGGATTCTCGAGATTGGCTCGCAGGTTTCGGGTTTTGCGATCGGACAGCGCGTGGGCGTCCCCTGGCTTGGCGCCACCTGCGGATGGTGTTCGCGGTGCCGGTCGGGCCACGAGAATCTATGCGACCAGGCTCAATTCACCGGCGCCACGCTGGACGGCGGCTATGCAACCCACGCGGTCGCGCACGCGCATTTCTGCTTCATTCTGCCCGACCGCTTCTCGGATACCGAGGCCGCGCCGCTGCTGTGCGCAGGGCTGATCGGGTGGCGCGCTCTCCGTTTTGCGGGCGATTCCCACCGCCTCGGCCTCTATGGCTTCGGCGCCGCTGCCCATATTCTTGCCCAGATCGCAATCTGGCAGGGCCGCAACGTCTATGCCTTCACGCGCGACGGCGATGAAGTCGGTCAGGCCTTCGCACGAGCGCTGGGATGTATCTGGGCCGGCGGTTCGAGCACGCCGCCACCGGTCGTGCTCGACGCTGCGCTGATCTTCGCCCCGGTCGGATATCTCGTGCCGCTTGCACTCAAGGCGGTCGACAAGGGGGGCACCGTGGTCTGCGCCGGCATCCACATGAGCGACATTCCGGCCTTTCCTTACGCTGACCTCTGGGGTGAACGCCGGATCGTGTCGGTCGCCAATCTCACCCGCGAGGACGGCACCTTGTTTCTTGACGCAGCAGACCGATCCGGCCTGAAGCCCCGCGTCAGCCTCTATGCGCTCGACCATGCGAATGAAGCGCTCGAAGCGCTCCGCGCAGGTCAGATCGAGGGTGCGGCGGTGCTCGTGCCGGGCCTTCGCATTCCTTAAGTAGCACTACCAATATGGCCCGACACGCTCGCATCATAGGATCATCCCGCTCGACAGGAGGCGATGATGACCACACAACCGACTCCGAAGGACGCACTCCCCGAAACGCTTTGGCTTGAAGCCGAAGAACTGCTGGAGGCGCCATTCCTTCTGGCTACCGAATGGTGGCTGACGGCCGCTGAATCGCTCGCGCGACCGTCGAAGCCCCACGAACATCGCAACGATCACCACCAACTGCCCGTGCCCGAGCCGCTCGACATCACGAGCGAACCTGGGCTCTTTGCCTGACTTTACCAGTTCACACCCATGAGGGAGCCAGCCATGAATGAGATGACCACCGTTACAGGCGGGAAGCTATGGGCTCTGTACCGTGTGCGGCGAACCCATCGCCCCCGCCCGGCTGGAGGCCCTGCCTGCCGCCTTGCGGTGCATCGCATGTGCCGACTAGCCGGGGCCGACCATGTTTGCACCCCCGCGGCGCGCGGAAGCGGGGTTGTATGGGTTCATGACTGATCTTGCAGTTTCCGCAGTCTTTCCAACGATAATGGCATTGAGCCTTGCGCTGGGGCTCGGTTTGCTCATTGGCGTGCAGCGCGGCTGGGCGCTACGCAACGCCCCTGACGGAACGCGTTTTGCCGGGATCCGAACCTTTGGACTCATCGGCCTCGCTGGCGGGCTAGCCGGTGTACTACATGCTATCGATGCCAGCTTGGCGATAATCCTCGTCACGGCGTGCGCGATCCTCATCCTTCTCGGATACACCCGAACTTCCAGGATGAACGGTTCGGTAAGCGGCACCGCCAGCATCGTTGGCCTGCTGACGCTGGGCTGCGGCTATCTGGCGACAGCGGGCCATCAGCAAGTTGCCAGCGCCATCGCCGTACTCTTGACCGTGATCCTGGCGTTGCGCTCACAACTTCATGGCTGGCTTGAACATCTGACCGAGTTGGAGATCGGGGCGATCGCCCGGTTCGCGCTCATTGCCGGGGCAATCCTCCCGCTGCTCCCCGACCGACCCTATGGACCCTATGACGCTTGGAACCCGCGTCACCTCTGGATGGTCGTGGTCCTGGTTTCCGGTTTCTCCTTCATCGGATACCTCGCCTGCAAGCGGCTCGGCGCCCGAAACGGCACTCTTGCGACCGCAGGGGCAGGGGCGCTCGTTTCGTCTACCGCCGTCACCGCTGCGTTGGCGAGCCGGCTCCGGGAGGACGATGGCGATCGGCGCATGTTGAGCGCTGCTATCGCCTTGGCGTCGGCTGTCATGTTCCTACGGGTGCTCGTTCTGGTCGGCGCGCTGGCCCCGATCGCCTTAAACGGTGTTGCCTTGCTGGCGCTACCGCCTGCAATCACCAGCGGCATAGCCGCGGTTTGGATGCTTCGCTCCGCGTTGCCTGAGCCGGCGGACGGCGCGCATCCCGTAAAGATCCGCAACCCCTTCGACCTGTGGCCCGCGATTGGCATGATGGCGCTGATCATGGTGGTTTCGGTCGCATCCCGCTGGATGCTGGTACAATTCGGCCAAGCTGGCCTTAGCGCCACACTCGCGATATCGGGAGCCATTGACGTCGACGCGGCCATCATAACAATCGGCGGTTTGCCTGCGCCCCTTCTCGATGCACGGACGGCTGCCCTGGTTCTTGCTGTGCCGATGATTCTCAACACGCTCTTCAAAGCTGCTACCGCGCTCAGCATCGCGGGCTGGACCAAGGGCAGGGCCGCGGCGGCGGCCTTGGCGCTGAGTGCCGTCGCCTGCGTCGCTATGCTGCCCCTCGTAGCGCGCCTGTAAGTTGGGCTGCGTACGTATAGTTGCGCATATTGGGGCACTCGCCACCTGCCTAGCATTTGCCCCAACGACACGGAGGCGATCATGAAAAACATCCTTTTGCTGGTGCATGACGATGACGGGCAGGTTGCGCGTCTGCACACCGCAATTGACATCACCCGTGCCTTGGACGGGCATTTGATCTGCGTCGATGTCACCCCATCGCCAGTCTATGCGGGAAACGCCAATGGAGGTTTTGGCGATCCGATTCTCCTGAATGACGAACGCGAGAGTGAGGCAAGGAACAGGGCGCGGATGAAGGAGCGCGTTGCAGGCGCAAATATCTCCTGGAGCTGGGAGGACGCGACAGGCGATTTCGCCCAGTGCGTCATTGATGCCGCCAATCTCGCGGACCTGATTGTGTTAAACCGCGCGCTTGACGACTATCCGCTGCTGGACATGCGCACCATCGCGAGCCGCGTGCTAATGCATGCCCGCAATCCGATCGTGGCTGTTCCCGAGGAGGTCGAGAGCTTCAACGCCAAGGGGCGCGCCATTATCGCCTGGGATGGGCATGAATCGGCCGCGGCAACGATGCGGGCCTGTGTGCCACTTCTACAACTCGCCTCCGACGTCGAAATCTTCATGGTTCGTGATGGCGCCGAGAATACCGAGCCGGAGGAAGCGGCGGCCTATCTCGCACGGCACGGTATTCACGCGACCGTGAAGATCGTCGATGACGGTCTCCATCACACTGATGCTTTGATCGAAAATGCCGCACGGCAATGGCACGCCGATTATATCCTGATGGGCGCTTATAGCCACGGTCGGCTCATGGAAGCGTTTGGTGGCGTCACCAAAGGCATGCTGTCCAACTGTAAACTCCCGCTGGTGATCGGACACTGATGATGCCCGGATGCCGGGATGGACAGCGCGGCCAGCGGCAAGGGATCATTACCGACCCCCGGGTGCTGCATGTCGGCAATCCCGGCGGCTGCGCGCCAGGCTGAAAATCGCTCGATTGGTCTGGTGACGAAGGCTGCGGATGACGATCCGAAGTCGTCGTTGGGATACCGCCCTATCTCCAGAAGCGTTTGGCATCGACGAGAGCATCATGGGCGTCTTCTGCCGCAGCGAGAATCTTCTTCCTGCCCGTAGGCGCGACCAGAGCCGACGCTCCGGGCACTTCAAGCGCATTGAGCTGAGCCAGCACGGCCGACGCGGTCGCCATGTCGTTCAGGCAGCCTAGCTGGTCTTGGAGATCCTCAAGTATCTCGACAAATGCCTTGTATCTGCGCCGGCCCCACTTTCGTTCAAAAAGAGCTGTGAAAAACTCGGAAGCGTAACGCAGTTTCTTGGCATCCTTGCGCACCTCGTGCCGGGGGGCATCCGCAAGATCGGCCAGATGTTTGCCATCCTTTTTCAGTTTGCGTCGAAGATGGTCTAGCTGGCCGACGGCAAATGTGTGGGCCATCATCTGCCGCTGCGCTTCGGTGCGAGCATTCCTCAACCACGGACCACTCGCGGTCCATTCCGTCAGATCGAGCATCAGCGCGCGCGTGCGTTCAGACGCCAATACCGCCGCAACGCGCTCAACAGCGGATTGGTGAGCGACGACGAGACGCTCGTAAAGAACGCCAGGATCGATGCGTCCGAGCAAAACGTCCAGGTTCCGCGCCTCACCAAGTTCACCGGCAAGCCATCGCAGATCGGCGCGCAGCCGATCGCAGCTTGCGTCGCCGTCGGTCAGGGACTTGAAGATCGAAAAGGCGGCTCGGAGGCGGCGGAGGGCGACACGGGCCTGGTGTAAAGGCTCGGATCGATAGCCATCTTCGAGCAGACGCTCATTCAGCCGGAACTGCCGTAGACAGGTTTGGGCCACGTGCCGGAAAGCCTGGGATGCAGACATGTCTTTGGACAAACCAATGGGTTCGGCTTTGAACACGGTAGCCGCGGGCCCTAGCAGGGCGTAGCCATGTTCAGCCTTTGCCAGAACACCAAGTCGCACGGGCGCGGCCGCATCAATCTTGCGTGCGAAAGCAAATAGGCCAGCCGGATCGCCACTTATGAGTTCGAGTTCCAGTTCGCAAATCGGCGATCGACGGTCGCCCGCGACGACGAAACCGCGATCCAGGGCAAGCTCGAAGTGCGCGCCACCCTCATCAATGTCCCATATGCGCCGGTCAACGGAAACCTCGAAGACAGGCGAGAGATCCTCAACGGTCCTGCCAATCAGCATATGAACCGGTGAAGAGCATGCGATAACTGGTGTGTCGTTCTTGACGGGTATCTCCCACTCCGGCCGCACGAACATGCCGGCGGACTTGGCGTTGCCTGCTTTGACGGTCTGGATCCGCTGACGCCCTTGGTGCCTGATCCGAAGGCTCAGGCCGGCCTTCTCTAGGCTTTGATCCGGTGTGTCGAAATAAATCGATCGCTGCCTGGCGCGATTCATACTGTCTGGGAGCAGCAGGGACGCTTCCAGCGATGCCGCATCCTGCGGCGATAATTCCAGCTTGAGTTCCAATTCTTCGGACATTACCGCTCCATGGCTCATGGCTTTCCAATCGTGCGATCAACGCTTTGTTTAGCATCGATCTTGGCCGAGATCGCCTAAGGCAACGCTAGCTGCGAATATTCCGTCGTTCTCGCATGCAAATCCCAACGGGACACACCTTCCAGCCGCTCGAATTCGACGATGGCGCGCTGGATCGCCTGCGCTTCATCTCCCGCCCCGCTGATCTCGATCGAACGCTGGCAGACATGATGATCATGTCCAGTTGAGTCTGGGACCGCATTGAAAAAGCAGACTCTATGGCTGGCCATTATAGTCCTCCGCGACCATTACTAGCGTGCAGGATGGGGTGCTGCGCTAGGTAATATTCCCAATGCTCTTTGTCCGCCTTGGGGCTTTAGGATCATTACGTAACCACGAACTGCCGCCCCCCCTTAATGTCGTACCTCGAAGGAGGTGACATATGGCTGTCATGGACAACCAAGCGCCAGACTTGTTCATCTCTATCGCGCGGTCGCTTTCGGACGACACGCTGGACCGCATCGTTCGGAATGCGCAGCTGCAAATCCGTACATCTGAACTTGAAGCGGCGTCCTTGGCTGAGGTGGCACGACGCCATGTTGAGAGCGAACGCGCTCACTCCGTCAGGACGCCAGAACGCCAAAATCGCCAAGTGCGATAATTCGGCGCTATGTGAACGTCCTGCCGACAACAGACGATGGGCGCTTCGCGGTTCTGCCAGGCGCGTCCGGCTCCCTCGATGATCGAACATTCCGATGCGCCGGAGTTGAGCGCCCGCCTCTGGTGGCGATCGCTAACGCGGGCTTGAGGGGTCGCACAGAAGGGCGTTGAAGGCTTCCGCGCGAGTTTATACTAGCACCGGATTGGGTACTTCAATCGCTTCGCGCTCGGCAACTGCGTCCAGCAGCGCGAATATAGGTAGATCGTCAGGATTTTTGAGTCGCAATGAATTATCGCCATTCCTTCCATGCTGGCAATAGCGCCGATGTCGTGAAGCACAGCCTACTGATCGCCCTCGTGCGGGCCTTGCAGCAAAAACAGAGCCCGCTGACCCTGATCGACACCCATGCCGGCTGCGGGCTGTACGACCTTGACGGGGAGGATGCCCAACGCACCGGCGAGTCCACACAGGGCGTGCTGCGGGCCTTTGCCGACCCGAACCCCTTGCTGAACGACTATCGCGCCGCCGTACAGGCGGTGAATGTCGGGGCCGAGCCGCACTTCTATCCGGGCTCGCCGCGGATTCTGGCGCAGTTTCTGCGCCCGCAGGATTTCCTGATCCTGAACGAAAAACATCCCCAGGATGCCTATACGCTGCGCGGCATGATGCGCGGCACGTCCGCTGCCGTGCATGAGCGCGACGCTTACGAGCTTTGGCTGGCGATGGTGCCACCCCGGACCGCGCGCGGCGTTGTACTGGTCGATCCGCCGTATGAGCAGGCGGACGAACGCGAACGCATCACAGCCACACTTGCCGCAGCTCACCGCAAATGGTCGCATGGCGTGACGGTGATCTGGTATCCGCTGAAAGACCGCGCCACGCATTGGCGGTGGAGGGAGCAGTTGCGCAAACTCGGCATCCCAAAATTGCTGCGGGTGGAGCATTGGTTATACGATGGCGATCAGCCCGGCATCTACAATGGTGCGGGCCTTTATATCGTCAACCCGCCCTACGCCTTCACGCAGGCGCTGCCGCCTCTGGTGGAAGCCCTGCGCATCGCGCTGGCGCCGGAGTCGCATAGGGGTGAGATCACAACCGATTGGGTGGGCGATTAAAATAAGCCCTCATTGGCCTTCTCTCAAAGGAGGAATTGCTGCGCTGCAGGTGGCAGACTAAGCATCTCGCGAGATTCGTTCGCTGTCGGAGGTTGCTGTTGATCATCGCTGCTTGTGCTCCGCGTTCATCGGGGAGCGCTGGCAGGTCTGCATTCTCCGGAAAGCAGTCGATTGCCCAAGATGCTAGGAACGGCAGTTGGCCCGGATATCTCACACTGCCGATTGATCTGACCTTGCGGCGCGTTTTCGTGACCTTTCGACGGAGGGGACGGCGACCGAGAGGGATGACGGCAGCTCAACCGAGCATTTTTTTGGGCGTTTCGGTGGTGATTCCAATCTTTCCGGTCTCAACGCTCTATCCCGGTCAGGCAAGAACTTGGGGTATCACCGCTGGTTATACCTTCTGAGGGAGCCACGACAAAAACCAATGCGCGAGCAGTTGCTCTGTTCTGCCCGTGCCTGCGCCAAGGTGGTTCAATCTGCCTTGGCGCCCCACTGTTGGGGGAATCATTCTGTGGGCCGGTGCAGGCTGGACCGCACCATCACCGTCTGCGCCCTAAAACTCTGCACTCACAGGACGCGGGCAAAGCTCGCCACGCCGTCGGCTGGCGACGACTGTAGAGGCGGCTTTGCTGCCAGCGGCACTATCGGGCTGCCCACGCCGCCAAAGATCGCCTCTATATTGCGGACGCACAGCGCTACATTTACCAGACCTGCTTGGCTTCCTTACGCGTCTGGACCAGGTCCGCGCGGCGCAATTCGGCCAGTTGCTGGCTAAGTGCCGGCTGTCCGATGCCGGTGACGTCGGCGATCTCGCCAACATTGCGTTCCCCGCGCAGCAGGCAGGACAGGACCATCAGCCGCTGCGGCTGGGCGAAAATCTTGATCTTCTCGGCGGCGACCGCGGCGGCGTCGCGATCCTTGCAAAGCGCGCTCATGGCCGGGCTTCCAGTCGGCAGAACCAGTCGGGTGCAGCATCGGCGCTTTCCGCTGCGGGTAGCAATGCGGGCTGGCCGGGGGTCCAGCCCTCCGGCGTCAGGCCGGTTGCGCCATCGACCCGTTGCAGCGCGCACAGCAAGCGCAGCATTTCATCGACCGATCGGCCGACATTATGGGGATAGGCGGTCGTCGCGCGGATGATGCCATGGGGGTCGATGAAGAAAGTGGAACGCATCGTCATGCTGTCCGCTGCGTCATCGTCGATCATGCCATAGGCGCGGCCAACCGCCATGGTGGGATCTTCGATGATCGGAAAGCTGATCTGCACATCGAACAACTCGCGCAGCGCCTGGACCCAGGCGATATGGGCATAGAGGCTGTCCACCGACAGCCCGACCAGCCGACAATCAAGCGCATCGAATTCCGCCTGCCGCCGCGCAAGCGCCGCGAATTCGGTGCTGCACACCGGTGTGAAATCGGCAGGATGGGAAAAGAAAATCACCCACTGGCCGCGCAGCGTCGACAGCTGAAAATCACCCATGGTCGAACGCGCCCGAAAATCAGGCGCAAGGGAGCCGAGGCGGAGCGGATTCGGGCGGTCGGTCGTGAGGTCGTTCATGGCGCTTTCCTGCAATCGTCGAAGGACTCTGGCAAGCCCTTGACGGATCCGAATTATATAAATACATAGTTCATGTAAATATGAAGTTAAAGGAAATTGGCATGTCCGACCCCGCATTGGAAAAAGCCTATGATCAGGTCATGGTTGCCCGAACCGGCGTGCCGGTAGTCAAGGCGTTCTTCGACGCGCCGACCTTTACCGTGACCTATGTGGTGCATGATGCGGAAACCCGCCGCGCCGCCGTGATCGACAGCGTGCTGACCTATGATCCCGCCGCCGGTCGCACCGGGCATGAGGCGGTCGATCCGGTCATCGCCTATGTCGAAGGGCAGGGGTTGAGCGTTGACTGGCATCTGGAAACCCATGCCCATGCCGATCATCTGTCGGCCGCGCCCTATCTCCAGCAGCAGCTGGGCGGCAAGATCGCGATCGGCGCGCACATTTGCGAAGTGCAGCAGAACTTTGGTAAGCTGTTCAACGCAGGCCCGGATTTTCAGCGCGACGGGTCCGACTTCGATCATCTCTGGGCCGATGGCGACCAGTTCATGATCGGCGGTCTGGCGGTGACGGTGCTTCATGTCCCGGGCCACACGCCTGCCTGCGTCGCCTATGTGATCGGCGACGCAGTGTTCGTGGGCGACACCATGTTCATGCCCGACTATGGTACCGCCCGCGCCGATTTTCCCGGCGGCGATGCACGCACCCTGTTCCGGTCGCTGCGCCGCCTGCTGGAACTGCCGCCAGAAACCCGGCTGTTCCTGTGCCACGACTACCTGCCTCAAGGGCGCGATCATTATGTCTGGGAAACCACGGTCGCAGAGCAGCGCCGCGCCAATATCCATGCCCATGACGGTGTGAGCGAGGATGAATTTGTCGCGATGCGCGAGGCGCGCGACGCCACGCTCGCCATGCCACGCCTGATCCTGCCGTCGGTGCAGGTCAATATGCGCGCGGGCCATATGCCGCCACCTGAAGACAATGGTGTCACCTATCTCAAAATCCCGGTGAACCAGCTATGATTCCCGGGTTCCCCGATGCGCAGCCGATCGCAGGGCTGATCGGCGGGCTGATGATCGGCCTGGCTGCGGCGATCATGTTGCTGGGGCTGGGGCGGATCGCCGGGGTCAGCGGCCTTGCAGCGCGCGCGACCGGCCTGTCGAGCAGCGGCGCGCCGCGCGGCGTGGCGGTGGCGTTCATCATCGGCTTGCCGCTGGGCGCATGGATCGTGGCATTGTTGTCCGGCGGCGTGCCTGCGACCTTTCCCGCGCCCGGCCTGCTGATCGTCGCGGGCCTGATCGTCGGATTCGGTACGCGGCTGGGATCGGGTTGCACCAGCGGTCATGGCGTGTGTGGCCTGTCGCGCCTGTCGCGGCGCTCGATCATGGTTACGGCCCTGTTCATGGGCAGCGGCTTTGCGACCGTGGCGCTGATGCGCCTGGCAGGAGCAATCTGATGCGGATCATGATCGCCTTGTTGTCGGGCGCGCTGTTCGGCGCCGGGCTGACCATTTCAGGTATGGCTGATCCGATGCGGGTACGCGCCTTTCTCGACCTGTTCGGCGCATGGGACCCCACACTCGCGTTTGTGATGGGCGGGGGAATGATCCCGATGGCGCTGGCGTGGATAGTGCAAAAGCAGGTCGATCGGCCCTTTGCCGACCATGCCTTCACCTTGCCCGACACGCGCGCCATCGATGGCAAGCTGGCGCTGGGCGCGATTCTGTTTGGCATCGGCTGGGGCATTGGCGGCCTGTGCCCCGGACCGGCCATCGCCAGCCTGGCGCTGACCCCCGCAGCAGTCGCGCCTTTCGTGCTGGCCATGCTGGGCGGCATGGCGATCCACCGCTTCACCATAAAATCATAACCGGCCCCGCGCCGGAACGAGGAGCTTCTCCATGGCCATCAAGCAACTGAGCCGCACGCTCAGCGTCGCGCCGCAGCTGATGCCCGCCGATGTGGCGGGACTAGGCGCAATGGGCTTTCGCGCAATCCTGTGCAACCGGCCCGATGGCGAAGCCCCGGACCAGCCGAGCGCGGCGGAAATTGGTGCGGCGGCCCGCGCGGCGGGGCTGGGCTTTGCCTATGTCCCGGCAGTGGCGGGCGCGCTGACGGATGCCGATGTCGCAGCCATGCGCGCGGCGCTCGACAGCCTGCCGGGACCGGTGCTGGCCTATTGCCGGTCGGGCGCGCGGGCGGAAAAGCTGGCCGAGATGGCGGGTATATTGCTGGCCAAGCATGCCGCCCATTATGACGTGCTGGTCGTATGTCCCGGCATCGTGCTGGACTGGGATGCCATCCCCGGCCTGTCCGACGCCCTGGGGCATGATGGCTTGACCTCAAACTATCGCTATGATCTGGCACCCTATACCAATCGGCTGGTCAAACATTTCAAGGGTGGCCGCGCCCTGTTCACCCAGCCGCCCATGCCGATCAAATGCGCGGGCGCGCCGCAAAAGGCGATGTATCTGTCCTGCCACCGCTGGGAAAAATCGGGCGTGCTGGCGCAGAGCGACGTGCAGTTTCATACGGCGGGCGCGGTGCTGTTCGGTGTCCCGGCCTATGTCCCGGCGCTGATGGATTATGTCGATCGCTACGGCATCAAGCTGAACTTCGGGTCGAAACTGGTCGAGATTGACGGCGCGGCCAAAACCGCGATCTTCGAGCAGGCAGACGGCCAGGGGGTAAAGCGCGTGGCGGCGCGGTTCGACATGATCCATGTCGTTCCGCCGCAGATTGCACCCGATTTCGTCCGCACTAGCCCGCTTGCCAGCGCATCGGGCTTTGTCGAGGTGGATGAAGCCACGCTGCGTCACCCGCGCTATCCCGACATTTTCGCGCTGGGCGACGCCTGCTCGACCTCCAATGCCAAGACGATGGCCGCCGCGCGCAAGCAGGCGCCGGTGGTTGCGGTCAATGCACTGGCGGCGCTGGATGGCCAGGCGCCGGTCGCGACCTATGACGGCTATGGTAGTTGCCCGCTGACGGTGGAGGCGGGCAAGATCGTGCTGGCCGAATTCGGCTATGGCGGCAAGCTGATGCCCAGCTTCCCCAACTGGCTGATCGATGGCACACGCCCGTCCCGCCTGTCCTGGCTGCTCAAGGATACGATCCTGCCGCCGGTTTACTGGCACGGAATGCTCAAGGGGCGCGAATGGATGGTCAAGCCGCAGATGATCGGCGCGCGGCCATGATGACGACCGCGCAATATCTGTTGGGCGGCCTGTCGGGCGGGTTGGTCGGCTTCGTGCTGGGACTGGTCGGCGGCGGCGGGTCCATCCTTGCCGTGCCGCTGATGGTCTATCTGGTCGGCGTGCCCAACGCTCATGTCGCGATCGGCACGAGTGCGCTGGCCGTCGCGGCCAATGCGGCGGCGGGCCTCGCCAGCCATGCGCGCGCGCATCATGTCAAATGGCGGTGCGGCGGCATCTATGCCGCAGCGGGGATCGTCGGCGCGCTGGCTGGATCGACCTTCGGCAAGATGGTCGATGGCGACAAGTTGCTGGCGCTGTTTGCGCTGGTGATGCTGCTGGTCGGCGCGCTGATGCTGAAGGGGCGCGGCAATCCGGGCAATCCGGGGGCGGAATGTAACCGGGAAAAAGCGCCCAAGGTTGTCACCTATGGGCTGGGGTCCGGCCTGTTTTCCGGTTTTTTCGGCATTGGCGGGGGCTTCCTGATCGTGCCGGGTCTGGTCGCTTCAACTGGTATGCCCATGTTGATGGCGGTCGGCACATCGCTGGTCGCGGTGACCGCATTCGGCCTGACGACGGCGGCCAATTACGCCTTTTCCGGCCTTGTCGACTGGCCGCTCGCAGCGGTGTTCGTGGTCGGCGGTGTCGCGGGCAGCATCGGCGGCACCCGTCTGGCGGAGAAGCTGGGCGGAAAGACCGGCCGGCTGACCACCGTGTTCGCCGTGCTGATCTTCGTCGTCGCGCTCTACATGCTCTGGCGTAGCGCCGCTGCCTTTCTGCCCGGCATGACAATCTGACCCATCCCTGTCTCTTATA
>NZ_CAVK010000121.1 GCF_000382885.1 Sphingobium indicum BiD32 | reverse complement strand
TTCGGGCCGACTGGGCCAAGCTCACCGCGAGGTGCGTTTTGCCCGTGCCGGGCGGCCCCAGAAGCAGCGTTGTGTCGCCATGCGCGATCCAGCGACAAGTCGCCAGCTCGCGGATCTGCCCAGGGTCCAGCGAGGGTTGCGCATCGAACTCGAACCCGTCGAGTTCGCGTACAAACGGGAACTGTGCGATCTTGCCTGCCATGGATATCCGCCGCTCATCGCGTCTGGCGATTTCGCGCTGGACGAAGAAGCCCAGCGCCTCGCGCAGTGTCATCTTCGAGCGTGCCGCTTCATCCAGCAGGGTGTCGAGCTGGTCGCGGATCGCCGTGAGCTTGAGCCGGTCCAGCATTGCCACCAGCGCTTCGTGATCGATCGGGGTCATCACCAGCTACCTCCCGCCACCGCCTCATATTCGGCGAGCGGCCGCAGCAGCGCCGATGTCGGCAAGGGCACTAACAAGGTATCCCGGATCGGACCTGCGCCGACCAGCCCCGCAAGGTGCGCCCGATCGGTAATCCGCTGACGTCGCCCCTCGCAGGCTGCGTGATCGGCAACGACCTCGCCGGCATGGCGCACGATGACGCGGCCGGCCAGCACCACAACCTGAACGGTCTCCCCAACCAGGCGCCACGGCACCGAGTAGCTGTTGGTGTCGAGGTCGATCGCGCAATCGGGGTGAACCTTGCGCACCAGATCCCGCAGCTGTCCGAACGGCGCACGGCCGCCCAAGGGGCGAAGCGCGCCTGCCTCATCGGCAAAGCGCACGATCGGCAGCTCGCCGGTCGTGCCATGAACACGCTGGTCGGCAACTTCGCGGGTCCACTGGTCAAGGTGCGCAATGAACGCGCCCCAACTCGCGAAGCGGCGTCCAGCGATAGCGTTGCGCTTCACGTAACCGACGCCGCGCTCATCCTTACCCTTGGTGCGCGCACGATACGGAGCGCAGGCCTTGGGATTGAAGCCCCAGTACCGGGCGAAGGCGTGAAGCCGGGCATTGAATCGCACTTCCCGCGTCACCGCATCATGGTGTTCGACCAAGGCCCTGGCATTGTCGAACAGGATTTCTGTCGGCACCCCTCCGAACCGCAGGAACGTCCCCTCCATGCCTTCGAACCAGTCCAGCTGCCGCTCGCGCAGCGAGGCACGGATATGCATTCGGCGCGAGTAGCCGAGCGTCGCGACAAACAGATGCACGCGCACCCGCTCGTTGGCGATCCATGTTCGGACCTCGCCAAAATCGATCTGAAGCTGATGCCCGGGACGAGTCTCAAAGCGAACCGTCGCGCGCTTCTGCGCCTTCAACTCCCGCCGCCAGGGCTGAACCCGAAGCTCGACCGATCGCAGCCCAATTACGACCCCGTGCTCGCTCGCCAGCTCCTGACGCACGACGTCGGCGTTACCGCCGTGCCGAAAGAACCGCTCGCGAAGCCAGTCCTCCAGTCCGTCAAACGCCGTTTTGCGCGCCGGCTTGCTGAACGGCGCGGCGCCGCCAGCACGAAGATAGCGTCGGACTGTGTTGCGTGCGCAGCCGAACTCCTTCGAAAGCCGCTTCGCTCCCCAGCCAAGCTCATGCAGCCGCAGCATTGCGGCCACCTCGTCTGCCTGAAGCATCTCATCTCCCTGCATCGTCCTCGTCCGTGCAGGAAACTCTGGAACCCAATTCGTCATCTGTCCCTCCTTTCGGCAATCCGAGGGGGCAGTTCTCCGTTTCGTTAGGGGGTCACTTTCTCACTTCGCCTGACAAGGCGATCCGGACGATCTTATCGGCAAGCGCGATTACGACCTTGTTGATGTGCATGCGCGCTTGGAGCTGGTCTTGCCATTGGCCAAGTCGACTGCGGGAGCGATCCAGTTGCATCACGCAAGATCGGGCGCCGTGAATAAGCAGGCGTCGCACATAACCATTGCCACGCTTGCTGATTCCGAGAAGGGTCTGTCTACCACCCGTCGAGTATTGGCGTGGTACGAGGCCCAGCCAAGCAGGCAGGTCACTAGCTTTGCGGATAGAGCCGAAGCGCCGGTCGATGCTAATGTGGCTCTTGTAGCCGAACACCGGCGTCGCGATCTGCGGCAGCGGCGTGCCGTCAGGGCGGTAGCCGACTTTGCCACCAACATTCCCCGTCCAGCGCGCATCGACATCCTTCTGATGGGCCTTGTTCAGCTTTCCCGGCCAGGTCTGCTTTGCTGACCTGCCCGCCTTGACCGCGACCTTCTCTTCCTCGGTATTGCGCTGCTTGGGAGCGGGAACCAACGTGGCATCGACGATCTGGCCGCCCATGGCGAGATAGCCGCGCTCGCGCAGTTGCTGCTCGACGGCCTGCATTAACGTGCCGCTTTCGGTCAGACGGCTGCGGTAGTGACGGATGGTGTTCTCGTCGGGCATCGTGCCGCCCAGATCAAAACCGAAGAAGCGCATCCACGAAAGCCGGTCCCTGATCATGAACTCCATGCGGGCATCGGCCAGGTTGTGCTGTGCCTGGACTACCTGAACCTTGAATATCGAGACCGGATCGAACCGCAGTCTGCCGCCCTTCGCCCCATCGCTGTATCCCAGCCCCTTCACCAAGAGGGCGTGGAAACGCTCGAAGTCCACGGCGCTTCCCAATACCTCCAGCCAATCACCGTCCCGGCTCAGCCGTTCCAGATGCACGGATAACGAAAACAGGCTCGACGGGTGCATCAGCGATAACTCCTCGCTCAATGCTGAATCACATCAACATGCAAAAACGCGAGGGGTTATTGCGGGTGTCCAGCTTCCTTTCGCAAAGGCTTGAGGAATATGGCTACGGAAAGCAGGGTGAGGGCGACCAGGAACATGAAGGCGATAACATAATCGCCGGTACGGTCGAATAATACCGCAGTGAGCGGTATGATCAGGGCTGACGTGCCCGTCACTAGCGGCAACATGCAGCCCATGACGAAGCCGAAGTCCCTTGGACCGTAAACCTGTGCCAGAAGTCCGGCCCAGCTAGGCACCTGGGTTCCGCTCGCCAGACCGTATATGATGGCACATGCCAGCATCGCGGTGAAGTCACTCACCTGCGTCAGGGCTGCGATGGGCAGCGCCTGCAACGCCATCGAAGACAGCAGCGCGAGCTTGAGGTCAATACGGTCGGCGACGAAGCTGAACACCAGCTTGCCGGCAAGCGCGCTCACGGCGATCATGGGAAGCAGGAGGGTTGCCTGGCTTGCAGCAAGACCATGCCCTTGTGCGAACGGCACGATATTTATCGTCACCGCAGCCGCCGCGGCGAATACTGCGCTTATGCCAAGCCCGATTCGCCAGAAGACGACACTGCGCATCAGAGTGCTTATTTGCATGGTTGTCGCGGCGGGAGTGAATGGAGGCATGGATGTTGCGTCAGTTTCTGCACCATCCGGGTTCAGCCCAATGTCTGACGGTCGGTTTCGCACGAATAGCAAGATGACAGGGAGCGTTACCGCGATGGAAATGACGCCGACCCATAGGCAGGCGGAGCGCCAGCCTGAAGCATCGATGAGCGACTGAAAGAGATATGGAATTAGAAGCCCGCCGATGGAAGCGCCCATGGCAATCAGAGCCAAGGCGCGCCCGCGCCTGTTTGTGAACCAACGTGTCACAAGCGTATTTGTGCCGAGCATGCCGATGAGCGTATAAGCAAACGCAGGCAGCACGGCGAAGGAAAGGGTCACCTCTGCCAAGGTTTCAGATACGGACAGCAATATAAACGACAAGCCCATCGACACGCTGCCAAGAGCCATCAGAACGCGAGCCGAATAACGATCAAGCAGCTTGCCGAGGATAGGCGATGCCACCAGCGCAACAATCAAGAAGCCAGTTTTGCCCCACATCATTTCCGTGCGAGTCACGCCCAGTTCTGTTCCGATAGGAATAACCAGAAGACCATAAGAATAAACAGACAGGCCATTGCTGACAATCTGAGCCATCATGGCCACGCCCACGATCCACCATCCGTAGAATATGCCTTTTCTGATCCCTGGCAGGGAACTGCGAACCTCAGCTGGCACCAAGTGTTCATTGCCGACCAGTGCGCGCTCTGCGAGCTCAGGCTTGGACATCTTAGACCTCTCCCCTAATTGTGTGGACCATTATATTGAGGCTGCGGAGTCTATTTGGACCACTGTCGCATCCCGGCGGATTATTGGCATTTGGAAATGATCGAGGTTCCCTTGATCGCGAGGAGGCATGGGTCTCCCAGAAAGACCGGATGCTTCCGATGATGTAAAGTAGCCCCTACCCTAGGGTAGGCAGTCGACAATTCAGCAGAGGTCCGCTGAATTGCAGCGTAAAACAGAGCACTTGGATTCTTTCGAGGGGGAACAACTTGGCAGCCGCTTCCTTTCTGCGCATCTTGCGCTCATGATCACCGGGATGGCGTCTTGTTCCGGGGTGCAAATTCCGCTTAGAGGGCGTCGTTCTCGATTTTCCGCAGCATCCCGTGAGTTTAGATTTGCCACGACTGCGCGCGCACGGCAGGTTGACGGCGGAAGGCGGGCCCCGATCTTGGTGACCCATTCTAGAGAATGGTCACATCCGGCCGGTCGAGAAAGTCAGGTCCAAGCAGCCGCTCCCGTAACCGCCCAAGATGCTGGTCCGTGTAAACACGCTCACCGACCATTTTGTCTCCCTCAAAAGGAATGACGGCAATAGTGTAGCAGCGCCGCTGCGTCCCGTCCTGCAAATCATAAACATTGCTGAACTCATGGATCAAGACATCTTCCCCGGCGGTGGATGCCCTGATCTGGTGATGCTGTGTCGTTCGGGTATCGTTCTGAGATGCCATGGGGAATAGCCGCCGCGAGCGCTCAAGTACCGCATCTCGGCCGGTAATCCGGATGCCCAGGGGGTGCATCTCAAACACAGGCACATCGACGAGAAAATCCAACATCCCGTGGAAATCGCCGTTCATGAAGCAACGCGCATAACCCATGTTCACTTCGATCATGCGGGCGGCACGCTCCTGCGAGGCAATGGAGTGCATGGTATCGGCTAGTTCGGGATACTCGAGTGCTGCAGAATCGCGGCCCGTCAGCTTGTCGTTCATATTATGCTTCCTCGTTGCGAAGGATGGAGGATT
>NZ_CAVK010000122.1 GCF_000382885.1 Sphingobium indicum BiD32 | reverse complement strand
TCGAAACGAACGGAGGTGGGAGTTTCACCCTGTAGTCACCCACTCAGGGCTGCGTCACGCCCGTCTGCGCATTCCATTGCTGCTGGCACGCGGGCAGCAGGACGCCCTTCTTCCAGCATTTGGGGGAGAAGGAGGGGAGGGCAACAGCATAGTCATAGCCCGGCGATCCATAATATTGCTCGCCAGCGACCACGAGCGACTTCTTGATCGAGGCGAGGCCATTGCGCGCCACTTCATGCAGCGTGCCGCGATCGGCGAAGATCGCCTGCCGCCCGACGACCGTGGCCGCCTGGCAAAAGCCCTTTTGCGCCTGCACCGTCGAATAGCCCGAATAGATGCGCGTGCCATATTGGTCGGACGCCGCCTGCCCCGGCCGCCCCTTGCCCACGGTGCGCTGGAAATAGCCCAGCAGCACGGTCTGTGCCGAATCAAGTTCCGCGTCATGATGGGCGATCATCGCGTTATAATTGCTGATCGCCAGCAGTGTCGGCTCAAACTGGCATTGCAGCGCGGCGATATTGAGCGCCGCGCGCAGGTTCCACACCAGCCCGGCTTTGATCTCGACCGCATTGGCGCCCGGCAGGCCCATCGCCGTCGCGGCGGCCGCGTCCGTCAATGGCGGCGCGGAAAGGTCGGGCGGCGACCAGAAAAATTGCGCGGCGGCGGGCTGCGCCATCATGGGCGTGACGACCAGCGCCAGACCCGCAAGGATAGGGCGCAACGGGGAACGGAAGCTCATGAAACGATACTCTCCAACGGGACGTCGTATGTCCCCCTCATATTCTCTCAACCAAGGCTATCAGGCCTGAACCATCACTGATCGGCCAGAATCTCGGCATCCTCGCCTTGCGCCGTTTCGGCGGCAGGTTTTGCCACCGTAGCGCCCGCATTGTCGGCGGCGTTGCCGCTCGGCAGCGCGACCGCCGTGCCTTCGCTCTGCACCCCGTCCAGATCCGTCATGGCGTCGGTCGCGGTGCCATCCACCACTTCCATATCCTTCATCTCGACCTTGTTGCCGCCCTTGTCAGCACTGCCACAGGCGGCAAGCGCAAATAGCATGGTGAAAACTACGGTCATTGCGTTCCGACGCATCCGGGTCTCCTTCAGGCCCGGCACCCTCCGCCCGGCGAAAGGCCAGACCCTAGCGGTCCGTTCCGCATTGCTCAACCCCCGTGCCGCATCGACCCAAGCGATTGAGAAAAGCAGGGAAATGCGCGTGCAACGCACCGTCCAGCGCGGCCATGGAGGCCATGCCGCCCAATGCCGCAATGCTGGTGACCGGATATTCGCTGATCCCGCACGGCACGATGCCGGAAAAATGCGACAGATCAGGATCGACATTGATCGAAAAGCCATGGAGCGTGACCCAGCGCCGCACCCTTATGCCCAGCGCGCCGATCTTCGCCTCCCGCCCCTGCGCGTCGTCGGTCCAGATGCCGATCCGCCCCTCCGCCCGCCGTGCTTCAACGCCCAAGTCGCCCAACGCCGCGATCATCCAGCCTTCGAGATGATGGACGAAATTGCGGACATCCTTGCCGCGTCTGCCAAGGTCGATGTTGAGATAGCCGATCCGCTGCCCCGGTCCATGATAGGTATAGCGCCCGCCGCGCCCGGCATCATGCACCGGAAAGCGCGGGTCGATCAGCTCGGCGGGATCGGCGCTGGTCCCGGCGGTGTAGAGCGGCGGGTGTTCGAGCAACCAGACCCGCTCGCGCGCCTCGCCCGCTTGGATCGCGGCGGCCCGCGCCTCCATGTCCGCCAGCGCTTCGGGGTAAGCGACAGGCGCTGTGTCCACGCGCCATTCGACGCTATCGGGAAAGGGGAGGGGCTGGTTCATGACCCTTCCTTGACTTGGGGCGGGCGAGCGATCAAGTCTCCACCCGATTTACGCAGCTATCAGGCAGGCAATTCAAGATATGGCGACGATGTCGATCGGCAAGGCGTGGGAGGAGGCGGTGGCCTTCGTCGCCCGCGAGGCCACATTGCTGTTTCCGGTGGCGCTGCTGTTCGTTGCGTTGCCCGGCCTGATCCTGCAGGAAATGACCCCGCCGGAATTGGCCGCCTGGTCGCTTGCGCCCACTGCCTCGACCATGCCTGCGGTTCCGGCCAGCTACTGGCTGGGACTGGTGGTCGCGATTCTCCTCGTCTGGTTCGGGTCGCTCACTTTGTTTGCGCTGGCCCTGCGTCCCGGCATCAGCGTCGGGGAGGCGCTGCGCCTCGCCTTCCACCGTCTGCCCGTGCTGATTGGCACGGCCCTGGCGGTGATCGGCGCGCTGATGGTGGCCGCCCTGGCAGTCGTGATTGTGATGGTCTTGTTATCGCTCATATCGAAGGCGCTCGCAGCAGGTCTCGCCGTGCTGCTTGGATTCGCGGTCGCCGGGGCGGCGCTTTTCGCCAGTATCCGCCTCATGCTGCTCAATCCGGTGGTGATTGACGGCAGCGCGGGCGTCATGCCTTCGCTCCGACAGGCATGGGCGCTCACGCGCGGCCATTTCTGGCGGTTGCTGGCCTTCATCCTGATCATCACGATTTTGTCAGCGATCAGCAGCGCGGCGGCGCAGGCGATATTCGGCCTGCTTGGCAGTCTGGTAGGCGGCGCTGATGCGGCGCGGCTGGCCGGCACTATTGCGGC
Organism: Sphingobium indicum BiD32; assembly: GCF_000382885.1. Taxonomy (GTDB): domain Bacteria; phylum Pseudomonadota; class Alphaproteobacteria; order Sphingomonadales; family Sphingomonadaceae; genus Sphingobium; species Sphingobium japonicum_C. Next base: position 22,620 of record NZ_CAVK010000122.1, on the reverse strand, counting down.
GGCGGCCATCTCAACGGTGTTGCAGGTCTATATGCTCGTCATGATCGCGCGCCTCTATCGTCAGGCGTCGGCGGCCTGATCCAGCAGCGGCACGTGCGGCGCGCAGTCGGGCGGTAAAATCCCGGCGAGGCGCGGATCGGCAAATGTCTCGATCTCGCGCTTCGTCGCCACGAACCCGGCCTTGATGTAGAATCCCAGTGCCGCCGGACTATCGAGCGTGCAGGTGTGGACCCAGAATCGCTCCACCCCCTTGCGCCACGCCAGCGCCTTGGCCTGCGCCATCAGCCATTGGCCATGACCCTTGCCGTTCAATTGCGGCACCAGCCCGAAAAAGCCCAGCTCGCAATCGGGCATCGACCGGAAATCCAGCTCCAGCAGCCCGACCTCTATCCCGCGCGGATCGGTCACGGCATAAATCTCGACAGCCGGATCATGGATGATCATGGCCAGCGATTCGTCGCTCATCACCAGCCGCGAAAACCACAGCCATGGCTCGCCCACCCGGCGGAACAGCGCGCGATAGGTGTCGAGTTTCGGCGCCTTCCACCGCACCAGTTGCAGCGGGGCGGGCGGGATCGGTGCGGGGCGGGGACGCGCGCGCATCTCCAGATGGGTGACGACCGCCGCCACCATGCCCGGCTCGACCGCGATCAGCGCCATCGTCTCTAGCTCCAGCTCGCCATCGGCGGCAGGCTCATCAGGATCGCGTCGATATTGCCCCCCGTCTTGAGGCCGAACAGCGTCCCCCGGTCATGCACCAGATTGAATTCCGCATAGCGGCCGCGCCATTCCAGCATCGCGGCATAGTCCGCATCGGTCCAGCTTTCGCCCATGCGCCGCCGCACGATCGGCGGATAGGCGTCCAGAAAGGCGTCGCCCACCGCGCGGGTGAAAGCGAAATTCGCGTCGAACCCGGCATCATCGGCACATTCCAGATGATCGTAGAAAATCCCGCCGACGCCGCGATGGACGCCGCGATGGGGAATGTAGAAATAGTCGTCCGCCCACGCCTTGAAGCGCGGATAATAGTCCCCGTCATGCGCGTCGCAGGCGCTTTTCAGCACGTCATGGAAATGCGCTGTATCTTCTTCGCGCGGCAAGGGCGGGTTCAGGTCCGCGCCGCCGCCGAACCAGCTTTTCGTCGTCACCAGATAGCGCGTGTTCATATGGACGGCCGGGACATGGGGATTGGCCATATGCGCGACCAGGCTGATTCCCGTGGCGAAGAAGGCCGGATTGTCCGCCGCGCCATGGATGGTCTGCGCGAATCCGGGGGCAAATTCCCCGCCGACGGTGGAGACATTGACCCCGACCTTCTCGAAAATCTTGCCCTTCATCACCCCACGCACGCCGCCGCCGCCTTCGCCCGGTGCCTGCCCTTCGGCTTCCCGGTCCCAATGCGTGTAGGCAAAGCTGGCATCGCTTCCCGCTTCCCGCTCGATCGCCTCGAACGCGGCGCAGATTCGGTCGCGCAGCGATTCGAACCAGGCGCGCGCAACCTGCTGCCGGGAATCGAGGGCGAAGGGGACGGTAGGAATGGGGGCAGGGGTCATTGCGGGAACTTTCCGGTCTGGCGCAGGGCTTCGGCGACGGCGATGCCCGTGGAAACGGCGATATTCAAGGATCGAAACCCCTCTGCCATGGGAATACGGATCCGAATATCGGCGATATCGCGCACTTCTATGGGGACGCCCGCGCTTTCCGATCCCATCAGCAACACATCGTCCGCGCGGAATTCGACGTCGGGCAGACGCTGCGAGGCATGGGCGCTCATCAGCAGCAGGCGGCGGCCCTGCGCGCGCCGTTCCGCGTCGAAGGCCGCAAAATTGGCGTGGCGGGTGACATCGGCCGACGCGCCATAATCCATCGCGGCGCGCTTCAGCCGGGCGTCGGAAAAGGCGAATCCGGTCGGCATGATGATGTCCACCGGCACGGCGAAACAGGCTGCCAGACGCAGGATCGCGCCGACATTGCCTGCTATTTCGGGTTGGTAAAGGGCTATACGCATGACCCGCGCCATAATGCAGCGCGGCAAATTGTCATAGGGTACGTGACTTTGCTGTTGGCAAAGAGCGCGCACTGAGGTTATCAGGCCCGCGAACCACGCCGGGGGGAAGGCGGGGCCATTTCGCATGGCTATCCGAATTCCTTGAAATAAAGGTGCCGGTAACGGCGCTGCGGCGGGATCAGGGACGTTCTTGCAAGGGTTAAGGTGCATGGCGATCGTTGAACATACAGACAGCACGGGTCTATCCGGCGATGATGGGGTGCGTCGTCGCGATTTCATCAACATCGCCGCAGTGAGTTTCGCAGGAGTCGGCGCCGTTGCCGTCGTCCTGCCGCTGATCGACCAGATGAACCCCAGCGCCGACGTGCTGGCGCTTGCATCGACCGAAGTCGATCTTTCGGCGATCCAGCCGGGGCAGGCGATCAAGACCACTTTCCGCAGCCAGCCGCTTTTCGTGCGCCAGCTGACGGAAAAGGAAATCGCCGAAGCCGACAAGGTGGATGCCTCCACGCTGCGCGATCCGCAGACGCTGGAAGAGCGCACCGTTGATGGCAAGAAGCAGTGGCTGGTGACCATGGGTGTCTGCACCCATCTGGGCTGCGTGCCGCTGGGCGCGGGCGAGGGCGAGAATAAGGGCGAATATGGCGGCTATTTCTGCCCATGCCATGGTTCGTCCTACGACACCGCCGCGCGCATCCGCAAAGGCCCCGCGCCCAAGAACCTGGAAGTGCCGAAGTTCAGCTTCACTTCCGACACCGCCATTCTCGTAGGCTGAGGTAAGAAACGATGAGCTTTCCCTGGGCTGAGCAATATACGCCGAAAAATCCGGTGATGGTGTGGATCGACGACAAGCTGCCGCTTCCGCGTCTCGCCTATAACGCCGTGGGTGCGGGCTATCCCGTGCCGCGCAACCTCAACTATTTCTGGAACTTCGGCGTATTGGCCGGTCTGGCTCTGATGATCCAGATCGTCACCGGCGTGATCATGGCGATGCATTATGGCGCCAATGATCTTGTCGCTTTCAGCACCGTCGAACAGACGATGCGCGACGTGAATGCCGGCTGGCTGATGCGCTATGCGCACGCCAACGGTGCCAGCTTCTTCTTCATCGTCGTCTATCTCCACATCTTCCGCGGCCTTTATTTCGGTTCCTACAAGGCGCCGCGCGAAATGGTGTGGCTGCTCGGCCTCGTCATCTTCCTGCTGATGATGGCGACCGCGTTCATGGGCTATGTGTTGCCCTGGGGTCAGATGTCCTATTGGGGCGCGAAGGTGATTACCGGCCTGTTCGGCGCGATCCCCGTGGTCGGCGAACCGATCCAGACCTGGCTGCTGGGCGGTTTTGCCCCCGGCAACGCCTCGCTCAACCGCTTCTTCTCGCTGCACTTCCTGCTGCCCTTCGTGATTGCCGGTGTCATCATCCTGCACATCTGGGCGCTGCATATTCCGGGTTCCTCCAACCCGACCGGCGTGGAAGTGAAGGGGCCGCAGGACACTGTGCCGTTCCACCCCTATTACACCGCCAAGGATGGCTTCGGCGCGGGCGTGTTCCTCATCGCCTTCTGTGCGCTGCTGTTCTTCGCCCCCAACTTCCTGGGCCACCCGGATAACTATATCGAAGCGAACCCGCTCTCGACCCCCGCGCACATCGTGCCGGAATGGTATTTCTGGCCCTTCTACGCCATCCTGCGCGCCTTCACGGTGGACTTCTTCTTCGTCCCCGCAAAGCTGCTGGGCGTGCTGGCGATGTTCGCGTCGATCCTGCTGCTCTTCTTCCTGCCCTGGCTCGACACCTCTCCGGTGCGGTCGGGCAAATATCGGCCGACCTTCAACAAGTTCTTCTGGATTCTCGTCATCGACGTGCTGATCCTGGGCTGGTTGGGCGGCGCGCCGGCGGAAGAACCGTTCGTGATGATGAGCCAGGTCGCGGCGGCCTATTATTTCGCCCACTTCCTGATCATCCTTCCGCTGATCTCGCGCTCTGAAAAGCCGCTGCCGCTGCCCGGCTCGATCACCGAGGCCGTGCTGGCAAAATATGGCAAGACCGACGGCGCAACCGTCGCGGTCCCGGCCGAATAAGGGGTAGACAAGACCATGGTTCGCATTGGCGCATTCCTCGTCGGCCTCTTCTTTGCAGGCTGGCTGTTCATCTCCTTCCTGATCGGTGCGGTGGCTTATGTCTCCGAACCGCCAGTACCCACCGTGGAAAAGGCTTTCCACGAGTTGCCCAAGCATGTGGCCTATTCGTTCGACGGGCCGCTGGGTCATTATGACAAGCAGCAGCTCCAGCGCGGCTTCCAGGTGTTCAAGGAAGTCTGCTCGGCCTGCCACAGCCTGAAGTTCGTGGCGTTCCGCGATCTCGAAGCGCTCGGCTATAATGAAGCCGAAGTGAAGGCGATCGCCAAGCAGTGGGCGATCAAGACCCCGTCGGTCGATCCGGCCACCGGCGAAGCCTCCACGCGTGAGCCTGTGCCGTCCGATTATTTCCCCAAGCCCTTCGCGAACAATGTCGCGGCGGCGGCGGCGAACAATAATGCGATCCCGCCAGACCTGTCGCTGATGACCAAGGCCCGCCACCATGGCAGCGCCTATGTCTATTCGCTGCTGACGGGCTATCAGGCGCAACCGGCAGAACTTCTCAAGGAATTCCCGGACGCCAAGACGCCGGAGGGGCTGCACTACAACCCCTATTTCGCCAACCTCAACCTGGCGATGGCACCGCCGCTGACCGCTGAGGGGCAAGTGACCTATGGCGACGGCACGAAGCCGACGGTGGACCAGATGGCGCAGGACGTTTCGGCCTTCCTGACCTGGACTGCCGAACCGAAGCTGGAAAACCGCCACCGTGCGGGTCTGGCGACGCTGATCTTCCTGCTGATCGCGACGGGCCTGGCCTATATGTCCTACCAGAATATCTGGGCGGACAAGAAGAAGGCGGCCTGACGGTCTGGTCCGACAGGACAAGCATAGCCAAGGGCGCGGTTTCTTGAGGAAACCGCGCCCTTTCTCTATAGGGACGCCATGACCAGCGACCTGACCGACCTCATCCGCACCATTCCCGACTTTCCCAAGCCGGGCATCCAGTTTCGCGACATCACGACGCTGCTGGCCGATGGGGAAGGGCTGCGCGACCTGACCGCACGGCTGGCCGATATCGCCCGTCCGCTTGACGCGGACCTGATCGTCGGGATCGAGGCGCGGGGCTTCATCCTGGGCGCGGCACTGGCGCTTGCGCTGGGCAAAGGCTTCGTTCCGGTCCGCAAGAAAGGCAAGCTGCCCGGCAAGACCGTAGGGATCGACTATGTTCTGGAATATGGCACCGACCGGCTGGAACTGCATGAAGGTCAGGTGCCGCAGGGCGCGCGCGTGCTGCTGGTTGACGATCTGATCGCGACCGGCGGCACGGCAGTGGCCGCGGCGCAATTGCTGCGCGAACAGGGGGCGAGCGTGCTGATGGCCTTGTTCGCGATTGACCTGCCGGAGCTTGGCGGCATGGCGGCGTTGGAGGCAGAAGGCATCGCTGCGCGGGGGATCATGACCTTCGATGGGCATTGAAGCCATGCCAAGGCTGCTCTTTCTCTACGGCCCGGCGGCGGTCGGCAAGCTGACCATTGCGCGGATGGTCGCGGACCGCACCGGTCTTGCGCTGTTTCACAACCATCTGATTGTCGATGCGGTCGCGGCCATATTTCCTTTTGGATCGCCGGAATTTGTTCGGCTGCGTGAGCAATTCTGGATGGAGGCCATGGTTTCGGCCATTGCGGCCAGCCGATCGCTGATCTTCACTTTCACGCCCGAACCCAGCGTTGCGTCCGATTTCCCGCAGCGCCTTAAGGCGCGGGTGGAAGCGGCCGGCGGGAAGCTTTGCTTCATCGCGCTGACCGTAGCGGCTGACATACAGGATGCGCGGATTGCCGATCCGGGCCGCGCTGCATTTGTCAAGTTGCGCTCGCTCGATCTGTTGCGTGCCATCCGCGCCGATTGCGATCGCTGCATGGCCACCATGCCCGCGCCGTTACTGACCCTCGACACCGGCCTGATCTCGCCCGAACAAGCGTCCGAGCGCATCATCGCCCTGCTATAGGCGGCTGCCTGGCTGTGGACGCAGCGCTGCCTCCAGCATGTCCACCGCCGCCGCCAGCCGCTCGTCCAGCAAACCCAGCAACGCTGTCCAGCCATGGATATGGTCCAGCTCGCCCGGCCCGTCAGAAATGCCACGCAGCCCCATCAGCGGTACGCCATAGCGGGCGCAGGCCCGCGCCACAGCGAACGTCTCCATGTCCACCATATCCGCGTCGATCGCTGCATAGCCGTCTCCGCCCACGATATTGGCCCCGGTCGACAGCCGTGCGGTCGTCAGGACCAGCGGCGTCAGGAGTGGCAGGTCGACCGGATGATCGACAAAGGGGGTGACGCCCTTCACGAACCCCAGTCGCGAGGCATCCATGTCGCGCCATGACACGCTGGAGACTTGTACCACCTCACCCAATCCGCACACCCGCGATCCTGCCGAGCCCAGACACACGACCAGATCGGGCAGGGCATCCGCCCGCGCCATGTCGTGCAGCGCAATGCCCGTGGCCAGCGCCGCCTCGATTGGACCCACGCCCGTCATCAACGGGGCGAATCGGGCGCGCAACTGCGTCCCATATTCCGCCTCCGCTGCCATCACGAACAACAGGCGCTGGCCGGAAATCGTCTCGCAAACCGGGATCATCTGGTCCTCCGCCTGTGACAAAAGAGAAAGCCCGCCACCTGAAAACAGGCGACGGGCTTTGTCATGGTGGGCGTAGCAAGGATTGAACTTGCGACCCCTGCGATGTCAACACAGTGCTCTACCACTGAGCTATACGCCCACGGGAGTTGGGCCAATAGCCGGGGGACTGGGCCTGCGCAAGCGGGAAATTGCAGGCGAGCGACATTCTTCTGGACAGGGCGGGGACGGCCCATATGCTGCGGCGCAAACAGGGGGACGCCAAGACATATGCTGCCATCGCCATCCTCGCCGATCCAGACGACGCCGCGTCTGCCATGGTATCGCCAGCTCTATGTCCAGGTGCTGATCGCGATCGCGTTGGGTGTCGCGATCGGCCATTTCTTCCCCGATATGGGCGTGCAGTTAAAGCCGCTGGGCGACGCCTTCATCAAGCTGGTCAAGATGATCATCGCTCCCGTCATCTTCCTCACCATCGTCACCGGCATTGCGGGGATGAAGGAATTGGGCGCGATCGGCCGGGTGGCGGCCAAGGCCTTCGCCTATTTCCTGACCTTTTCGACGCTGGCGCTCATTGTCGGGCTGATTGTCGCCAATCTGGTGCAGCCCGGCGCGGGCCTCAATATCGATCCGGCCAGTCTGGATGCAGGCAAGGTCGCCGATTTCGCACATAAAGCGCATGAAAGCACGCTGACCGGCTTCCTGATGAGCATTATCCCCGCGACCATGGTGTCTGCGGTCGCCGACGGCAACATATTGCAAGTCCTGTTCGTCGCCATCCTGTTCGGCATCGCGCTGACCATGATCGGGGACAAGGCAGCGCCGCTGATGGCGGTCCTCGAATCGGCCAGCCATGCGGTGTTCAAGCTGGTCGCCTTTCTGATGAAGGCGGCACCGGTCGGGGCGTTCGGGGCCATGGCCTTCACCATCGGCGAATATGGCGTCGGCACGCTGGCCAATCTGGCCGGGCTGGTCGCGACTTTCTACCTGACGTCGCTGCTGTTCGTGCTGGTGGTGCTGGGCACTGTCGCCCGGCTGGCGGGCTTCAACATCCTGCACCTTATCCGCTACCTCAAGGCCGAGTTGCTGCTGGTGCTGGGGACATCCTCGTCCGAAGCCGCGCTGCCCAGCCTGATCGAGAAGATGGAGCGGGCCGGGTGCCGCAAGTCGGTGGTCGGGCTGGTCGTGCCGACCGGCTACAGCTTCAACCTGGACGGCACCAATATTTACATGACGCTGGCGGCTTTGTTCATCGCCCAGGCGTGCAATGTGGATCTGACCCTGCAACAGCAGGTCTTGCTGCTGCTGGTGGCGATGATCTCGTCCAAGGGCGCGGCGGGCGTGACCGGCGCGGGCTTCATCACGCTGGCGGCGACGCTGTCGATCGTACCGTCGGTGCCGGTGGCCGGCATGGCGCTGATATTGGGGGTCGATCGCTTCATGAGCGAGGTCCGGGCGCTCACCAACTTTGTCGGCAATGCCGTCGCGACGGTGGTGGTGTCGGCCTGGGAAAAGGGGCTGGACCGCGAACGATTTGTCGCCGCCATGGCCGGCATCCCGCTCAACCCCACGCCCGATATGGAGGAAGTGATCGAGGATTGAGGCGCCGGGTTCAGTTCAACCCGGTCAGGCTTTCGCTGCCGAACATCCGTTCGACCTCCAGCACCAGATCGCGCAGGTGGAAGGGTTTGGACAGCACCTTGGCCTGCGGCACTGCTTTCCCGGCTTTCAGCGTCACGGCGGCAAAGCCCGTAATGAACATGATCCGCATGTCAGGGGCGACGGACGCCGCGTGCTGCGCCAGTTCGATCCCGTCCATTTCCGGCATTACGATATCGGTCAGCAGCAGGTCGAACCGGTCCGACGCGATATGAGGCAGGGCTTCCGTGCCGGTCGCCACAGCCACGACTTCATAGCCGGACCGTTCCAGCGCGCGCGCCAGATAGACGCGCATACTCTCATCATCTTCGGCCAGTAATATGCGAACCATTGCGCCAGCTACTCTTGTTGCCGTTTCCGGCTTGTCCCCCATGCCCCCGTCAGGGTGGCGTCCCTGTCCGATATATGCGACAAGGTGTAAATATTATCCAGCCGAGTAACCATTTTTGGTGCGGCCAGTGAATATGGTCGATGAAAGGAGCCTCGTTGGATCGTCCCGCGCTGCGTCCTCCCGCCCGGACTGAGGCGGGTTTCGATCGTTTTGGCCCCGCCATTCCCGACCGGCCCATCATCCTTTCAGTACCCCATGCCGGGCGCGAATATCCGTCTGAACTGCTGGCGCAGGCGCGGGTGCGGCAACAGCAATTGCAACGGCTGGAGGATCGCTGGGCCGACCTGCTGGTCCAGCCGCTGATCGCGCGCGGTTTTACTGTTGCCATAGCCCGCGCCCCGCGCGCGCTCATTGATCTCAACCGCCATGAGCGGGAAATCGACCCCGCAATGCTCGTCGGCGTGCCGCGTGATGCCGGGCTTCAGAGCAGCGTCAAGCTGCGTGGCGGGCTGGGCCTCATTCCCCGCCGCATGGTCGGCGCGCATGAACTGTGGCACAAACCGGTGGCATGGCATGATGTGCAACGCCGGATCGAGACCATCCATCGGCCCTATCATGCCGAACTGGCCCGTTTGATGACCGCGGCGCGCGATGCCCATGGTCATGCGATCCTGATCGACCTCCATTCCATGCCGCCCTTGCCGCCTCCCACCGCCGGGCAAGCCGCGCCGGGGATCGTGCTGGGCGATCGTTTCGGGCGCAGCGCCTCTACCCGGCTGATGACGCTGGCGGCCGATGTCGCCGCCGGCCATGGCATCGTCGCGGCGCAAAATCATCCCTATGCGGGCGATCATCTGATCGAGCGCCATGGTCGGCCCGAAAGCGGGCTGCACGCGATCCAGATCGAGGTGGATCGCAGCCTCTATCTGGATGACGCGCTGGACCAGCCGGGATCGGGGCTTGCCCGGATGCAGGGGATCATCATGGCCATCGCCGAAGCCTTGGCGAGCGAATTGCCGCGCGCCGACTATGCGCTGGCGGCCGAATAGAGGTCAGCCACCGCGCGCCATGACCAGCCGCGCGCCCGCAACGCTCAGATGGTGCGAATCGAAATAGAGCGGCTTGCCGCCGCGCTCGATCGCGCAGTGCCGCCCATCGCACAGCGCCGCGACCGGATCGATCAGCCGGATGCCACGCGCCTGCCATCGCGCAAACAGCGCGCGCAAATGGATCGTGCGTCCGTCCACCCAGGATCGCACCACGCCCTCGCCCTGTGCCTGTTGCCCGGCGCGTGCCAGATGGGCCAGGCGGCGGGGCACGTCGAAGGGTTGCGGCGGCACCGGGCCGATCAGCACAACCTCCCGCCCCTCCGCCCGGATGGCGGCAATGGTGCGGTCCAGTCTGGCTACAAAGCCCGGTTCGTCAAAATCGCCATTGGCCCAGAAGGCAGCGAGATAGATGCGGCGAATGCCCGGATCGGCGCGCAATGCGGCAAAGGCGGCGCGATTCGCCGCCGCGCAGCGCGCATCCTTGGGGTCATCATAGCCCAGCACGGGCGGGCAGCTCGATGTCGTGCGCTGCACCAGCGCGCGCCCTTGTGCTTTCGCCTCCAGCGCCAGCGCATAGGCCAGTTCCACCCCATGGCTGTCGCCCCACAGCATCGCATCGGGCGGGACCGCCGCCCCCAGCACGCATGGCGGCGCGCTGCGGGCGAATATGTCGTGGCAGCGTTTGCGCTCCGGGCTGATATCGTTACGTCCCGCCGCTTGCGCCAGCACCGTCGGCGAAAAACGCGATGGCCATGGTCCCGCTGCCAGCAACGCCAGCGACAGACCGCACAGCAGCGCCATCGTCGCGCCGGTGAAACGGAAAATCGTCCGCGCCGGCATTGCCTGCGAATCGCGAAACGGGCGTTCGACAAAACGCCAGGACAGGATCGCCGCAATGAACGACCAGCCTATCGCTGCCACGCATGTCCAGCCTGCCACGGCCATGTCGGTCGCATATTCGGTAAACACGATGACCGGCCAGTGCCACAGATAGAGCGAGTAGGACACAAGGCCCACGCCCACCAGCGGCGACCAGCCGAGCAACCGCCCGGCGCTGGTTCCCGGTGCGCTGTGGATCAGCGCCGCCGCGCCCAGTACCGGGGCGATGGCGGCGATACCGGGGAACAGCGTGCCGCGATCATAGCAGCCGACCGCCAGCGCAATCGCGGCGATCCCGCTCCATGCCACCAGTTCGCGCAGCCAGCGGACCCGCAAGGCAGGCACCACGCCCAGCGCCAGCAGCGCGCCTGCCAGCAATTCCCACGCACGGGCAGGCAGCAGGTAGAAAGCAAAGCCGCTGGTGTCGCGCTGCATCGCTATCGACAGGGCCAGCGATCCTGCCGCGATGATCAGCACCACGCCTGTGCGCCAGCGGGGAGCGATGCGGGCCATGACCATCAGCAGGATGGGGAAGCCGATATAATATTGTTCCTCCACCGCCAGCGACCATGTGTGGAGCAGCGGCTTGACGTCCGCGCCGCCGGCAAAATAGCCGGTGTCGGTGAAGAACCACAGGTTCGACGCAAACAAGGTCGCCGCCAGCGCGGACCGCGGCACCCCCTCCAGATCGCCGGGCAGATAGAGTAAGGCGCTTATGCCCAGCACCACCAGGATCATCAGCCCCAGCGCAGGGACGATCCGCCGGAAGCGCCGTTCGTAGAAGCGGACCAGCGAGAAGCGGCCTTCATCGATTTCGCGGGCGATGATGCCGGTGATCAGATAGCCGGAAATGACGAAGAAAATGTCGACCCCGACATAACCGCCACCAAAGCCCGGCACATGGGCGTGGAACAGCAGCACCGGCAGAATTGCCAAGGCGCGCAGTCCATCAATGTCGCGGCGATAATGCATTGGCCCCGGCTTAGGGACAAAGCCCTGACATTTGCTTTACCCGCGACTCGCGAAGAGGCGGCAGATGGTTAAAGTTTCGGCAAGCGATTGCATTTCACGCAATCGCGCTTTCATCCTTCGCATTTGCGAAAAATCTGCGCGTCGGACAGAAATACTGTGCCTTTCAGGCATCCTCTCCTAAACTTTTTGGGCTGGTCTGCGGATCGGCCCTTTTTTTTGGTCCCGGCTTGGGCTAGGCCGACTGGGCTACAGCCGCGCCATATAACATGTTTCTGGAGAGGGGCCGCCGGTAAGACCGGCAAGGCGAGGCCATAGCAAGGGGGATTGAGCGTCGCTCCGCTCTCCCCCACTTTCTTGATCCACAATTGAAATCGAGCAGCTTTGCACGGCTCCTTATCCTCCCCTTGCAGGGGAGGTGTCAGCGCGTAGCGATCACGGAGGGGTGTCGTCCTCTCGATAGCATGACACCCCTTCGTCTGGCCTGCGGCCATCCACCTCCCCTTAAACGGGAGGATGATGTGCAGTCTAAATCGCTTCTGGCTCTCAAGCCTTCGCCAAACAGGACGCCGCCAGGCGGCTATTCCTTCCCATAGGCCGTGACCATTGCCACTTCCGCCTTGTCGCCCAGCACCACGCCGACGCGCTGGTGCAGGCTGGTGGCATCGACGTCCATGATCGGGATGAAGCCGTCGGTGGCCGCGCCGCCCGCCTGCTCGATCAGATAGCTCATCGGATTGGCCTCATACATCAGACGCAACCGCGCCTTGCCCGGCGTGCGGTGATCGGCGGGGTACATGAAGATGCCGCCGCGCTTGAGGATGCGGTGGACGTCGGCGACCATGGAGGCGGTCCAGCGCATGTTGTAATCCACGCCGCACGGCCCTTCGGCACCCATCACCCGTTCCTCGATATAGCGGGCGACGCCGGGCGACCATTGGCGGCGGTTGGACATGTTGATCGCAAATTCGCACTTGCCCTGCGGCATCTTCATGTCGCGATCGGTCATGACCCAACTGCCGACTTCGCGGTCCAGCGTGAATTCATGCACGCCGGTGCCGACGCTCAGCACCAGCAGCGTCTGCGGGCCGTAAATGGCGTATCCCGCCGCGACCTGCGCGCGGCCATTCTGGAGGAAATCCTCTTCCGTCACTTCGCGTCCAGCACATTCGTCAGGGGCTTTGAGCACCGAAAAGATCGTGCCGACCGACAGGTCGACGTCGATATTGCTGGACCCGTCGATCGGATCGAACAGCAGCAGATATTCTCCCTTGGGATAGCGGTTGGGGATGCGGTGGATCGTCTCCATTTCCTCCGACGCCATCGCGGCCAGATGCCCGCCCCATTCATTGGCGTCGAGCAGCAGTTCATTGGCGATCACGTCCAGCTTCTTCTGCACCTCGCCCTGCACATTTTCGCTGTCCAGGCTGCCCAGCACTTCGCCCAGCGCGCCCTTGCTCACCGAATGGCTGATCGTCTTGCACGCGCGCGCCACGGTTTCGATCAGCAGCCGCAGTTCGGCGGGCAGCGCATTGGCGAGGCGTTGCTGTTCGATCAGGAAACGGGTGAGGGTGGTTCTGGCCATGGGCTGCCTTTCGCTTGGGGCATGAAGGCCGCAGCGACAAGGCCGCAGCATGAAGAGAAGAACGGGACTTCGCTAAGCGACTCGATCGTCCCCGTCCAGTCGCATGGGCTTTGGTTTTCTTCATGACAACGCCGTCATGTGTCAAAGTGTGTCGGCGGGAACCGGCGGACATTCCTGTCGTTGCGATAGCGTGCCGAAAACCCGCACGGAAGGATCACCATGGACAGCCTGCTTACCGCCTTTACCGATCCCACGGCGCTTGCCGCGCTCATCGCGCTGGTGGTGATGGAAGTGGTGCTGGGCATCGACAATCTGGTGTTCATTTCGATCCTGACCAACAAGCTGCCGGAACATCAGCGGCAAAAGGCGCGGCGCATCGGTATCGGCCTGGCGCTGGGTATGCGGCTCGTCCTGCTGTCGATGATCGCGTGGATCGTCGGCCTGACCGCGCCCGTGTTTGACCTGGGGATCAGCGGCCCGCTCAACCAATATGGCGCGCCGAGTTTCGAGACGGAATTTTCCTGGCGCGACCTGATCCTGATCGCCGGTGGCCTGTTCCTGATCTGGAAAGCGACCAAGGAAATCCATCATAATGTCGATCCGTCGGGCGGCGACGATGTGCTGGACAAGAAAAGCGTGGCGACGATCACCTTTGGCAGCGCGATCGTGCAGATCATCCTGCTCGACATGATCTTCTCGCTCGATTCGATCCTGACCGCCGTGGGCATGACCGACAATCTGGCGGTGATGGTCATCGCCGTGCTGGTAGCCGTCGGCGCGATGGTGCTGGCCGCCGATCCGCTTGCCAACTTCATCGCGAAGAACCCGACCGTGGTGATGCTGGCGCTGGGCTTCCTGCTGATGATCGGCGCGGTGCTGATCGCCGACGGTTTCGGCGTGCATGTGCCCAAGGGCTATATCTATGCGGCGATGGCTTTCTCCACGCTGGTGGAGTGCCTCAACATCTTTGCGCGCCGGGCGCAGGCGCGGAAAAGCGCGCAATAGGCCCATGTGCGGCCGTGCAGCACGTGCCCGGCGACGGCTATTCGACTGATCAGGCCAGCGTCAGGAAAATCTCCGCCTCGATCATCCACGCGCCGCCCATTTCGCGCCATTTGGCGCTGTACGTGCCGGACGCCAGCGTTACGCCGCTGCCGGTAGAGACGCCCTGCCAATGGCCCTGTTCCATCGCGATCGGTTCCACCGGCGAAACGATGATCGTGTCAGGCGTGCGGGTGTAGATCAGCCGGTCCTTTGCCGCGAATTCGCGTTTCCAGGCGAGCAGTTGCGCCTTGCGCCCGGTGATAAGCGCGCTGTCGGTGCCCGCGACCAGCACGGCGTTGGGGGCGAGCAGCGGGCCGATGGCGGCAAGGTTCGCGTCGGCCAATGCGCGGTTGAAGGTGGCGCGGGCGATGCGGATGGCTAGGTCGGCGGTCGCAGTCATGGCAGGACTTTCGAGGTCATCACATTGCGCTCCCGCCTGCGCGGGAACCTGGCAGGGTTTACCCGCACCGCGCCGATGTAATCACCATTGCCTCGTCATAACTGACGGTCAGCCGGTCGGCGCGGAAGTCCATGGTCATGGCCATGCCAGGCCCGCCCCAGCGCAAGGTTTTGGCGCCCGATGCTGCCAGCAATGCCGCGCCGGTTTCGGCGCTCGCTTTTTGTCCGGTGAAGCGGGCGAGGCCGTCGTGGTTGCAGGGACCGTTCGTGGCGGTCGGCGGGGTGGTGGTGGCGCAAGCCGTGAGCGCAAATGCGCTGGCAAGGGACAGGATGCGGTGCATGATGTTTTTCTCCTTACCCAATTTCCATTTCCCGTTCGGGCTGAGCCTGTCGACGCCCCGCTTTTCTCTCAAAAGAAAAACGGCTCTTCGACAAGCTCAGGGGGAACGGGTGAGGGAAATCACTCCGTCCGCGTCATCTTCAGCCGGCCGCCCTTGACCGCGAAAGCCAGTCGCCCTTCGACCAGATCAACTGCGTCGCGGCCATATTGTTCATAGCGCCAGCCTTCCAGTATCGAGAGGTCATTGCGGACGCCCGCCGCCAGCGCTTCGATATCGTCGCTGCGCGCCAGCAGGCGGGAGGCAACGTTGATGTCGCGCGATCGGATCTTGAGCAGCAATTTGAGCAGGTCGGCGACCAGCGCGCCATCCTTGCCCAACCCCGGACGGCGGGGTTCGCGGTCTGGCATTTCGTCTTTGCCCAGCGGCTGATGCTTGGCCAGCGAGGCCATCAGCCGTGCGCCAATGTCGTTGGTGCGCCAGGTCGCGGACAGGCCGCGCACCTTGCCCAGATCGTCCTGCGTGCGGGGCGGGTGGCTGGCGATGTCGGCCAGCGTCTCATCCTTGACGATGCGACCGCGCGGCAGATTCTTGTCCTGCGCCTCAATCTCGCGCCACGCCGCCAGCGCTTTCAGGCGACCCAGCACATCGGCCTTCTTGCTGGCGATGCGGACGCGCTTCCACGCATCTTCGGGCAGCGTCTCATAATGGCTGGGATCGCTGATCCGCTCCATTTCCTGGTCCAGCCAGTCGCCGCGCCCGGTCTTGCGCAATTCTTCCAGCATCTTGGGGAAAATCTGGATCAGATAGGTGACGTCGCCGATGGCATAGTCGATCTGGCGCTTGTCTAACGGGCGGCGCGCCCAATCGGTGAAGCGCGCACCCTTGTCCAGCTGCACGCCCAGCCATGCCTCGACCAGATTGCCATAGCCGATCTGTTCGCCAAGCCCCAGGGCCATGGCCGCAATCTGGGTATCGAACATCGGGTGCGGCGTCTTGCCGGTCAGATTATAGACGATCTCAATGTCCTGCCCGCCGGCATGAAAGATTTTCAGCACATCCTCATTATCGACCATCAGGTCGAGCAGCGGCTGGAGGTCGATGCCCGCTGCCTTGGGGTCGATGGCGGCGGCTTCATGGGCGTCGGCCACCTGGATCAGGCAGAGTTCGGGCCAATAGCTGTTTTCGCGCATGAATTCCGTGTCGATGGCGACATAGGGGGATTTGGCGATGCGGGCGCAAAAATCGGAAAGTGTCTTGCTGTCGGTAATCAGCGGATGGATTTGCATATGGTCATCGATCTTATTATGGGCAGGCCCGCTCCCTGGCGGGCTGGTCGTAGTGACCTAATGCCCATAGCCTGCCGTCAGGGCTTTGTCATTTCCGTAAAACGAAGCTGAAAGACCAAAACGCCATGCACGCCTATCGCACCCACACTTGCGGCGCCCTTCGTGAAGCCGATGTCGGCACGGCCGTACGCCTGTCCGGCTGGGTGCATCGCAAGCGCGACCATGGCGGGGTGTTGTTCGTCGATCTGCGCGACCATTATGGCATTACCCAGGTGGTGGCGAAGGCGGATAGCGAGGCGCTGCGCGTGCTGGAGGGGCTGCGGCTCGAATCGGTGGTGACGATCGACGGCGCGGTCGTGGCGCGCGGTCCAGAAGCGACCAATCCCAAGATGGAAACCGGGACGATCGAGGTCGTCGCGGACGCGGTGATCGTGCTTTCGACTGCGGCGGAACTGCCGCTGCCGGTGGCAGGCGAGCAGGACTATCCCGAAGATATCCGCCTGCGCTACCGCTTCCTCGACCTGCGGCGTGAGACGCTGCACGCCAATATCGTCAAGCGCACCAAGATCATTTCGGACATGCGCCGCCGGATGGAAGGCGCGGGCTTCACCGAATATTCGACGCCGATCCTGACCGCGTCCAGCCCCGAAGGCGCGCGCGACTTTCTGGTGCCCAGCCGCATCCATCCGGGCAAATTCTACGCCCTGCCGCAGGCGCCGCAGCAATATAAGCAGCTGTTGATGGTCGCGGGTTTCGACCGCTATTTCCAGATCGCGCCCTGCTTCCGTGATGAGGATCCCCGCGCCGACCGGCTGCCGGGCGAATTCTACCAGCTCGACCTGGAAATGAGCTTCGTCACCCAGGAAGAAGTGTGGGACACGATGGAGCCGGTGATCGCCCAGGTGTTCGAGCAGTTCGCCGACGGCAAGCCGGTGACGCCCGCGGGCAGCTTCCCGCGCATCCCGCACGCGGAAGCGCTGCTGAAATATGGGTCGGACAAGCCGGACCTGCGCAACCCGATCGTCATTCAGGACGTGACCGATCATTTCGTGGGGTCCGGTTTCGGTATCTTCGCGTCGCTGGTCGAAAGCGGCAGCGTCATTCGCGCGATCCCGGCACCGGGCGCGGGTGCGGGCAGCCGCAAATTTTTCGATGAGATGAATAATTGGGCGCGGGGCGAGGGTTATTCGGGCCTTGGCTATATCAACATCAAGGACGGGGTGCCCGGCGGCCCGATCGCCAAGAACCATGGCGAGGAAGCGACCGCCAAGCTGGTCGTTGCGCTGGGTCTGGGTGCCAATGACGGCGTGTTCTTCGCCGCGGGCAAGGAATCGCAGGCGGCCAAGCTCGCCGGTCTGGCGCGCACCCGCGTCGGCGAAACGCTCGACCTCATTGACAAGGACCGGTTCGACCTGTGCTGGATCGTGGACTTTCCCTTCTATGAATATGATGAGGATACAAAGTCGGTCGATTTCGCGCATAACCCCTTCTCCATGCCGCAGGGTGGGCTGGATGCGTTGAACAATCAGGACCCGCTGACGATCAACGCATTCCAGTATGACATGGTCTGCAACGGCTTCGAGATCGCGTCTGGATCGATCCGCAACCAGTCGCCCGAACTGATGGTCAAGGCGTTCGAGCTGGTGGGCCTGTCCCAGCAGGATGTGGAGGATCGCTTCGGCGGCCTCTATCGCGCGTTCCAGTACGGCGCGCCGCCGCACGGTGGCATGGCCGCTGGCGTCGATCGCATCGTGATGCTGCTGTGCGGCGCGCAGAATCTGCGCGAAATCACGCTGTTCCCGATGAACCAGAAGGCCGAGGATTTGCTGATGGGCGCACCCAGTGCCGCCGAGTTCAAGCAGCTGCGCGAACTGCATGTTCGCGTGGTGGAGCCGCAGGCCAAGGGCTGAGCTTTCCTTTTTCGTCCTGCTGATCTTGCTTCAGCATCCAGGGTGGCGGACACAGCGTCTGTCGCCCTGGATGCCGGATCGGGTCCGGCATGACGAAGGAGGATTGCTGCCCATGACCATCGACCTTGCGACCCATGAATCCGCGCCGAAATATGACGGCGATTATGATGCGGCGCTGGCCGCGCTCCAGCAGCGGCTGGCCAAGATCCAGGTCGCCCATATCCTGCACAAGCGGCGCAGCGTCATCCTGCTGGAGGGCTGGGACGCGGCGGGGAAGGGCGGGATCATCAAGCGGATGTCGGCCGACTGGGACCCGCGCTACTATCAGGTCCATCCCATCGCCGCGCCCAATGAAGTCGAGCGGGACCATCATTTCCTCTGGCGTTTCTGGACGCGGCTCCCGGCCAGCGGCAATATCGCGATCTTCGACCGCAGCTGGTATGGCCGGGTGCTGGTGGAACGGGTCGAGGGATTTTGCAGCAAGGCCGACTGGAAACGCGGCTATGACGAGATCAATGCGTTCGAGAAGCAGCAGATCGACGCGGGGATGAACATCGTCAAATTGTTCGTCCACATCACCCAGGAGACGCAGGACAAGCAACTGGCCGAGCGGCTCGACACGCCATGGAAGCGCTGGAAAACCGGCGCGGACGATTATCGCAACCGGGCCAGGCGCGCGGACTATCTGGATGCGATGCACGCGATGTTCAAAAATACCGACACGAAACATGCGCCCTGGCATGTCATCGACAATAATCACCGCAAGGGCGGCCGCATTGCCGCGCTGACCTATGTGGCCGATCGGCTGGAGGCGCTGGTACCGATGGATTTCCCGGTCGCTGATCCCACGGTCGTGAAACTGGCCAGACAGGCATTTGGCTACCGGCCCGGTGATTTTGCATAAAATACTGTAAAAACAGTCACTTGTAACAAAATTGTCATGAAATTCTAACGGCTCGTTTACCATTGGGCGGCTAAGGCTGCGGCCATGTTTCACGCCCGCTTATCCCCGCCAGATGTGTCCGGCCAGATCGACTTGCCTTTGGCGCAGGACAAGCCGGTGATCCGGCTGGGGCGTCCGCTCAGTGAGGCGGTTGATTGTTTCCAGCTGGATTCTGCGCTGCGCCTGTTGCCGGTGCTGGGCGCTGACGACCGGCCGGTCGGCGCGATCTACGAGCGTGACATGCGCCGCATCCTGTTCAATCCCTTTGGCCATGCGTTGCTGCGCAACCCCAGTTTCGGCGGGCGGCTGGACGATCATGTCCGCCCCTGCGCCCATGTCGACCGGCGCGTGAGCGTGGACCGGCTTGTCGATCTCTACGCCGCGCAGGGGACGGGGTGCGAGGGGCTTATCGTGACCGATGACGGACGCTATGCCGGGGTGCTGGACGGCGCGCTGCTGCTGCGGCTGACGGCACAGCGCGATGCGCGGGTGGCGCTGGCGCGATCGGAGCGGGTCGAACAGATCAGATGCGAAAGCACCAGCTTTCAGGGCGATATCGCCCTGCTGATCGCTGACATGGTGGCGATGGCCGAACAATTGTCGGCACTCGCGACGCAGGCGGCGGAACGCGCGGCGGGCGATGGCGCGGACAGCGCGGCCATGGCGGTGGCCGCCGCGCAGACCGCCGATCGTCTGGCCGGCATCGCGTCGGGCGGCGTGGAACTGGGCCAGCTATTCCAGGCGATGGAGCGTGAGGCGCGCGATGCAGGCGCCGCGATCCGCGATGCGGCGGCGCGCAGCCGGTCGGGCATGGTGCAGGGCGAGATGCTGCGGACAGAGACGGAGAATATCGGCGAGGTCGTCGCCCTGATCGATAGCATCGCGGCCGCGACAGCGATGCTGTCGATCAACGCGAGTATAGAGGCTGCGCGGGCGGGAGAGGCGGGGCTGGGTTTTGCCGTCGTGGCGCGCGAGGTGAAGTCGCTGGCGCAACAGACGCGCGATGCCGCAGCGGGCATAGCCGGGCGGATTGCGCATATCCGCGCCACCGTGGCCGATGTGGCGGCGGGCCATATGCAGATGGATGCGGCGATGACCCGCGCAGACGGGCTGTCGGCCGCCCTGTTTGATGCTGTCGCCCGGCAGGCCGCCTTCAGCCGCGCCATTGCCGACAGCGTGGCGGAAGCCGGATCGTCCAGCGATCATATCCGCACCGGGGCACAGGCGATCAGCAGCAATGCCGACGCGACGGTGCTGGGCACGCGGGCGATGCAATCGGTCGCGCAAAGGCTGGCCGGGGAGGCGCACAGGCTGGAGGCGCGGGCGGGTGGTTTCATCATGGCGATCGGCGCGACCTGACAATCAGTACAAATCCCTCTGGCGTCGCGCGCAAATGGCGATAGGCTGTGCTTCCATAAAAAGGAGAGGAAGCCATGCTCGTCATGTTCGTGGGCACTGACCGCACCGAAACCGCCGTCAATGCGTCGCAAGTCACCTTCGTCTCGTCGGTCAATGACGGCACCCGCATCCGCTTTGGCGAAGGCCGCAGCGTGACCGTGACCGAACCGATCGCCGAAGTATTGGACAGCCTCAACCGGTCGCTGCGCCCCCACGACTAGGGGCTGGCATAAGCGACGATAGTGGCGCTCCATAAGGCTCCTCCCCCTTTGAGGGGGAGGCTGGGTGGGGGTGTGCTGCCGCCGGCGTGGACGCTCGGCTTCGCCTCGCTCCCCCTCCCCCAACCCTTTCCCGCCGGGGAGGGGAGATGAGGCACAAGCATCGTCGCGCGATGGAATGACCTGACATATCGCCCGCCCGGCTTGCGACGGGCGACCTTTTCGCGCCATGTCGCAGGCGGAGAAGGAGACATGATGCCCCGCGATTTCGGTGCCTATGATTATATCATCCTGGGCGCCGGCAGCGCGGGGTGCGTGCTGGCCAACCGGCTGAGCGCGGACCCGCGCCATCGCGTATTGCTGCTGGAGGCGGGCGGCAAGGATGACTGGCTGTGGATCAAGGTGCCGGTCGGTTATCTCTATTGCATTGGCAATCCGCGCACCGATTGGTGCCTCAAGACCGAAAATGAGGCGGGGCTGGGCGGGCGGTCGATCGGCTATCCGCGCGGCCGGGTACTGGGTGGCTCCTCCTCGATCAACGGGATGATCTATATGCGGGGTCAGGCGCGCGACTATGATGGCTGGCGGCAGGCGGGCAATATCGGCTGGGGCTGGGACGATGTGCTGCCCTATTTCAAGCGCGCGCAGGATCATTTCGGGGGGCCAAGCGATGCGCATGGCGCGGGTGGCGAGATACGGGTGGAGCGGCAAAGGCTGCGCTGGGACTTGCTGGAAAAATTCCGCGAGGCCGCACGGCAATATGGGGTGCCGCATAGCGATGATTTCAACGGCGGCGACAATCTGGGGTCCGGCTATTTCGAGGTGACGCAGAAGCGCGGGCGGCGCTGGAGCGCGGCCGACGCTTTCCTGCGCCCGGCGATGGGGCGGTCCAATTTGCGCGTGATCACGGGGGCGACGATCGACCGGGTGACCGTCAAGGAAAGGCGCGCGGTCGGGGTGCGCTTCCTGCTGGACGGCGAAGCGTGCGAGGCACGGGCCGACGGCGAAATATTGCTGAGCGCGGGCGCAATCGGGTCACCCACCATTCTCCAGCGGTCTGGCATCGGCGATGGCGGCAAGCTTTCCGCGCTGGGCATCGCCAGCGTCCATCATCTGCCCGCCGTGGGCGAGAATTTGCAGGATCATCTCCAGATACGCTGTGCCTGGGCTGTGACCGGCGCGGTGACGCTCAATGCGCGCGCGTCGTCCCTGCTGGGCAAGGCGTGGATGGGCATGGAATATCTGGCCCGCCGATCCGGCCCGATGGCGATGGCGCCCAGCCAGTTGGGCCTGTTCGTGAAATCCAACCCGCGCTTTGAATCCGCGAACCTGCAATATCATGTCCAGCCTTTGAGCCTGGCCGCCTTCGGCGGCGCGCTCGATCCTTTTCCCGCTTTCACCGCCAGCGTGTGCAATTTGCGGCCGCAGAGCCGGGGCAGCGTGTGGGCGGGGTCAGCCGACCCGATGGCCGCGCCTGCTATCCGGCCCAATTATCTGTCGGCGCCAGAGGATCAGCAGGTCGCGGTGGAGGCGGTGCGGGTGACGCGGGCCATAGTGGGCCAGGCAGCGCTGGCCCCTTATGCCCCGCGCGAGTTCCGCCCCGGCCCGGAACGGCAGGATGACGCCGCGATACTGGAAGGCGTCGGCGCGATCGCCAGCAGCATCTTCCATCCGGTCGGCACCGCCGCGATGGGCACGGGATCGCGCGCGGTGGTGGACACGCAGTTGCGGGTGCATGGGATTGACGGGCTGCGCGTGGTCGATGCGTCGGTGATGCCGACGATCACGTCCGGCAACACCAACGCACCGGTCATGATGATCGCGGAAAAGGCGGCGACGATGGTGCTTGAAGCGAGATGATTCTTCCTTGATCCGTTCGTTTCGAGC
>NZ_CAVK010000123.1 GCF_000382885.1 Sphingobium indicum BiD32 | reverse complement strand
CCCCTCCACCACCAGCTTCGCTGGCGGTCCCCCTCCCCTTGCAGGGGAGGATTTTGATGCCGGGTTTGCAAAGGCCATGACCGCTAAGGGACTAAGGCTACCGCCGGTCGCGCCGATCGTGCGGTTCGGGGCGATGGGGGTCGCTTTCCTGCTCGGCATATGGGGCTTTGCGGAGGCCTATGGGCAGGCCGGGATCGCCTCTACCCTGGCGCAGGATGCGTTCCGGTCGCTGCGGCTGATTGTCGGCAATTTCCCGCAGGCGCTGGAGGGGCGTGACCTGCCGATAGCGCTGCATATCGCGCGCTGGGCGCTGCCGCTGCTGACTTTCTGGTCCACCGTCGCGCTGGCGTGGGAGCAGTTGCGCAATCCCTGGCGGCTGGCGGTGATCCGCGCGCGGGGCGACCATCTGGTGATTGCGGGCGACGCTGATAGCGGGCTGGCGGCGCAGGCGGTGCGCGGCGCGCTGGACGAGGGGCGGCGGGTGCTGCTGTGGCCCGGCGACCGGCGTACTGTCTGGGTCGCCGACGCGATCGAGGCCGGGGCAGCGGAGGTCGAACAGGCGGAGATGGACGACAGCGCGCAGGCGCTGGCGCTGGACAAGGCGCGCGCGGTGCTGCTGCTGAGCCGGGAAGCGCGGACGAATATCGCGCTGGCCTCTGTGGTGCTGGGGCAGGCCGCGCGGGTACGGCCGGCGGGCGATCCGCTGGACGTGATTCTGCGCGTCGATGATCTGGACCTGCGACGCAGCGTGGAGCAGCGTTTCGAGCAGGGCGACCGCAAGACGGCGCGGGTCAGGCTGGCCGCCCTGCCCGACATCGCCGCGCGGCAACTGGCGCTGGCCCGACCGATCGACGGTTTTGTCCGTGTGGGACAGGCGGGGCGGGGCGTGCTGGTGATCGGCTTCACCGCGCTGGTCGAACGCTATGTGCTGCGGACGCTGGCGGGGGGCCATTATCGCGACGGAGGCAAGCCCGGCTTTGTCATTCATCTGGCCGATGCGGCGACGGCTGAGGCGGGGTTCCGGGCGCGCAATCCGGGTGCCGACAGCCTGTCGCCGGTGCGCTTTATCGAGGCGCGGCCCGATCCGGCGGGAATTAGCGCGCTCATCGACCTGCATGTCGCCGCCCATGGCGAACCGGTCGCGATCCTGATCGACGCGGGGGAGGATGACCGGGCGCTGGCGATCGCGCTGGCGGTCGATGCGCGCTATCGTACCGCCGCACTGGTTGCGCCGCCGATCCATGTGCGGATGGATGGCGGGCATGACGCAAGGCTGGGCGCGGGGATATGGCCGTTCGGGGCGCTGGCCGATCTGGCCGATCCCGACATGCTGTTGCAGGACCGGCATGATGCGCTGGCCCGGTCGATCCATGATTTCTATCTGGAGGGACGCTTTGCCGAGGGTGAACGGATCGGTGTGCGGGCGTCGATGCAGGAATGGGAGAATCTGCCCGAAAGCTTCCGCGACGATAACCGGCTGGTCGCCGACTGCTACCAGTTGAAGCTGCGCGACATTGGCGCGCGGCTGGTGGAGGGCAGCGGGCCGTCGCTGCTGCTGACCCCCGACGAGCTGGAGGAATTGTCGCGGGCAGAGCATGATCGCTGGATGGCGGCGAAGCTGGTGCAGGGCTGGACATTCGGCGCGGTGCGCGACGATGCGAAGCGGCTGCATCCCGACATCATCCCCTATGATGACCTCAGCGAAGCGATCAAGGATCTGGACCGCGAGCAGGTGCGGATCATGGCGCGGTTGCTGGGAGCGGCAGGGCGGCGGGCGCTGCGGGTGCTGACCGTGGCGATCCTGCCCGGTGGCGAGGCCATACCGCCCGATCCGGGCGCGCTGTTGGCGGCGCTGGATGCGCATTATCCCGACCGGGTGCCGCTGTTTGCGGGCGACTTGGCCGATGGCTGGTCGCGGACGATGATGGCCAGGCTGCATGAGCGGGGGCGGTTGATCCGGCTGGGGCTGACCGGCCATGTTCAGGCGATCATCGACAGTCTGCCCGGCGCAGAGGCGCGAACGGCGGCGACACTGGTGCGCGCGGCCGATGGCATCCACGCGGTGACCAACGCGACCGGCCTTTCCGATGCGCAACTGGTCCTGACGCCCGGCCCGATCGACGACCATCGCGCCGTGCAACTGGGAGGCGATGGCGCGATCGTCCGGGCGCCATGGGCGCGCTGAGGGGCAGCCGCAAGATCGTTGCCGCGCTGGGGGCCGGGCTTTGGCTGATCGGGCGCGCGGCGCGCGGCATGGCGCGGCGGCTGGTGGCAGGTGACCGGCTGGCGCAGCGGCAACTGGCCGATGGCCTGCCGCTGCATGTGTGGCGGCCCTTGCGCACCTTGCTGCCGTTGGCGGCGCTGGCCGGGATGATCGCGGGGATTGGCGCGGCCCGGCTGCTGGCGCTCTATAATGCACAGATTCCGGTGCAGGCCGCACTGGCCGAGACGCTGCTGCGCGATATCGTGCCGTTGCTGGTGGGACTGTTCGCGTCGGGCAGCGTCTCGGTGGCGCTCTCCTCGCGGCTGGGGGCGATGTCGCTCAACCGGGAAATTGATGCGCTGGAGGCGCTGGGGCGCGATCCGGTCGCCCATGCGCTGGGCCCGGCGCTGGTCGCAGTGCTGCTGTCCGCGCCGATCCATATGATGCTGGCCGGTCTGGCGGCGCTCGCGGGCAGCGCCCTGCCGCTGGGAATTATGGCCAATATTGCCTGGGCGCAATGGGCGGGCTTTGCCTTTTCGCACGAGGCCGCGCGCGCGATGCTGACCGGCATGGGCAAGGTGCTGGTCTATGCGCTGATCGCCTTTGGCGTGGGTGGCGCGGTGGGGGCCAAGCCGGTGCGATCCCCCGCCGACATTGGCCGCCGCGCGACCACCGCCTTTACCGCCGGGCTGCTGGGGATATTCACGGCGGCGGCGATATGGACCGCGCTGTCATGAGCGAGTTGCTGGCATTTGAAGGGGTGAGCCTGGTGCTGGGCGGGGTGCGGTTGCTGGACCGGATAGATATCTGCATCGGCGCGGGTGAGCGGGTCGCTATCGTGGGAGATAGTGGGTCGGGCAAGGGCTGGCTGTTGCGGCTGGCGGTCGGGCTGGCCGAGCCGGGCAGCGGCACGGTGCGGCTGATGGGGGTCGCACTTGACGAGGCGGATACCGACGCGCGCCGGCTGTTGCGCGCACGGTGCGGGCTGGCAATGCAGGGCGGGTCGCTGCTGGGCGACCTGACCGTCGAGGAGAATATGCGGCTGGCGCTGGGGCGCGTCGGCGGGCGCGATGCGCGCGCCGGGCGGCGGATCGACCGGCTGCTGCTGGAATATGGGCTGGAGCAGGCGGCGAGCATCCGCGCCGACATGCTGTCCATCGGGGAACGGCGACGGGCGGAACTGGCGCGCGCCTTCATGCGCGATCCTGACCTTTTGATTTTGGACGAGCCGTTCGAGGGCGCCTATGCGCGCGGCGCGGCGCTGGAGGAGCAGGTGCGGCGGCGGATCGTTCCGCATGGCCGCGCGCTGCTGCTGCTGACGCAGGATGCGGCGCTGGCAGGGCGATTGTGTGAGCGGGTGTATCGGCTGGAGGCTGGGCGGTTGGTGTGACGCTGCACTTGTTCGGGGTCACATTCAATCAAGAACTGCACCACTTCCAATTCTCCCCTTTAAGGGGCGGATGACAATGGCGGCGAACGGAAATGACATTTTCAACAGGAGGCAGCAGTCACCTTGCCCGATACGGCGTCCTCAACAAAAGCCGCGACCGCCTGTTCGATCGCGCTCTGAAACGCCGCCGCCCGCGTCGTGCCTGCCGCCGAGGTGATCGGCTGGATCGCGCAATAGCGGCCAGTCCACACCGCCTTGCCCTGCGACACCTGGGTCACGTCGAAGGCGATGACGGCTTGCGCGCTACCGGCGCTGGTCACTTCCTCGAACCGGTCTAGCGTCGCCACGACCCGGCGATCGGCGGCAAGCGACAGGTCCGGCCCGGTGACGGCGGCAAAGCGGGTGCGCAACCCGGCGACCAGCGCGCGGGCAAGCATGGTGGCGGGCGGTTCTTCCCAGAAGAGGGTCGCGGCCTGCCGGATTTCGCCGGGCGTGGCCGCATCGACATAGGCGTAGCGCAGCCCACCGCTGAGGCCGCGCGCCTGGACCGGGGCGACGGCCAGCGTTGGCGCAGGCAGGACCGGGCCGGGGGTGAAGCGGGGCGACAGGCGCATGGTGACGGGGGCGTCGCCGCCCTTGAGCGCGGCGCAAGCGGGGAGCGCGAGGAGCAGGAGGATCGAGGCGCGGCGCATCATTTCTGTCCTCCCGGCGGGGGCGGATCGGCATAGCGCTGACCCCGGATGGCGAAGGTCGGGTCGCCCGCCAGCCTTTCGCTCAAATTGCCGAGGCTGGCGCTGGTGCGTTCCAGATTGGCGCTGGTAGCGATCAGCGAGGCGGACGCGCCCTCCAGGATCATCCGTGCTTCGCTGGCGCTGCCCTTCCCTTCGGCCAGCAGCCCGGCGATGCTGGTCTGGTTCTGTGCGACCATCGCCTGGGTTTCACGCAAAATGCCGTTCAGCGCGGCGATGTCGATTTCCGACGCGCGGCCGGTCGCCTTGCGGACGTGGGACAGGGTGAGCGCGATGTCGCCCTGCCCCGGCGTGAAGCTGCGGTCGAGCTGGGTACTGAGCGAGTTCAAGGCGGCGAGGGTTTCGGTGGCGTTGCGCGCGACCTGCGCCATATCGACCGCACTGCCCGATCCGTCGCCCTGCAACATAGTGGCGAGCCGCTGCGCCATGGCATTGGCGGTGCGGGCGACGGCGGCGGCTTCACCGATCGCCACGGAAGCCGTCTCGAACAGGTCGGCCGGGCGGCGGCATCCGGCAATGGCATCGGCGCTCTGTGGTCCGGCGATACTGTCGCAGCCATAGGCGCGGCGGGCGGTCGCGCATTGGGCAGTCGCGGTTTCCAGCGCGACCAGTTCGATGCGCGGCGCCGTCAGCGGATTGGCGGCGGCGACGGTGGCGAAGGCGCAGGAGGAAGGCCGCCAGTCCTTTGCCACGCCCATATGGACCGCAAAGGTGCGGCTGGCTCCGTCCAGCGCGACCGAGCGAACCTGGCCGATGGGCGCACCGCGAAAATAGACCTGCACGCCGGGCGAGACGCCCTCTACATCGTCAAGCGTGGTGGCGATGACCCGCTGGCGGAAGAAGGGATCGGGGACGAGCGCCACGATCGCGACCAGCCCCACGGCGAGCAAAGCGGCCCCGACGCCCCATCTGATCTGCGTTGCTGCGTCCGGCGTCATCAACCCCTCCCCTGCCGGTCACAACAGACCCGCGCGGGGGTCTTGTCAAGCGGGATCGGATGCGCCGAAGCCGCCGCCACCGGGGGTTTCGATGATGAATATATCGCCTGCCTGCATATTCGCGGTGGCGGTGGGGCCGAGCGGTTCGAGGTGGCCATCGATCCGTTCGATCGCGTTGCGGCCGGGGCTGCCCGGCGCGCCGCCAGCCAGGCCGAAGGGCGGGACGATGCGGCGGTTGGAAAGGATGCCGGCGGTCATATCCTCCAGAAAGCGGATGCGCCGCAGTGCGCCGTCGCCGCCGCGATGCTGGCCCTGCCCGCCGGAACCGGGGCGGATCGCAAAGGCCTCCAGCAGCACCGGGAAACGGGTTTCGAGGATTTCGGGATCGGTCAGGCGGCTGTTGGTCATGTGGGTCTGCACCACCGGCGCGCCGTCGAAATCCGGGCCAGCGCCGGAGCCGCCCGCGATGGTTTCATAATATTGGTGGCGGGCATTGCCGAAGGTGAAGTTGTTCATCGTCCCCTGCGCCCCGGCCATGACGCCCAGCGCACCGAACAGCGCGTCGGTGACGACCTGGCTGGTTTCGACATTGCCCGCGACCACGGCGGCGGGGTGGCGGGGACGGAGCATCGAGCCTTCCGGGACGATGATGGTGATGGGTTTGAGGCAGCCGTCATTCATCGGCACCGCCTCGTCGATCAGGGTGCGGACGACGTAGAGGACGGCGGCGCGGACGACCGAGACGGGGGCATTGAAATTGCCGGGGAGCTGGGGCGACGATCCGGTGAAATCGACGGTGGCGGAGCAGGTCGCATGATCAACCTGGACAGCGACCTGAACAATGGCACCATTATCCATCGCATAGGTGAATTGGCCGTCGGCGAGGCGGCCGATCAGGCGGCGGACGGCGGCTTCGGCCTGGTCCTGGACATGGGCCATATAGGCGGCAACGGTCGCGGGGCCATAATCGTTGCTTATCCGAAACAATTCCTGGCTGCCGCGTGCACAGGCGGCGATCTGGGCGGTGAGATCGGCGATATTCTGGTCGATATTGCGCGCGGGCCATGGTCCCGATGCCAGCAGGGTACGAATGGCGGCTTCGCAGAATGTGCCGCGATCGACCAGCAAGACATTGTCGAGGATGACGCCTTCTTCCTCCACCGAGACGCTGCCGGGCGGCATCGATCCGGGGGTGATGCCGCCAATATCGGCATGATGGCCGCGCGCCGCGACATAATAGGCCGGCGCGGCGTTGTTGCCGACAAACACCGGCATGACCACGGTGACGTCGGGCAGATGAGTGCCGCCATCATAGGGGGCGTTGAGGGCGTACACGTCGCCCGGCTGCATGCCACGCCCGTCGATGGCCGAGCCGTCCGCGTCGGCACCGCGCCGCCGCATGATCGTGCGGATACTGTCGCCCATGCTGCCCAGATGCACCGGCATATGCGGGGCGTTGGCGACCAGATTGCCCGCCGCGTCGAACAGCGCGCAGGAAAAATCGAGCCGTTCGCGGATATTGACCGAGGAGGCGCTGTTCTGGAGCGCGGCACCCATTTCCTCGGCAATGGCCATGAACAGCCCGCCCATGACTTCGAGCCGGACGGGATCGACGGCGTTGGCGTCACCGGTCTGCGGCGCGGGGCGTGGGGAGTGGCGGGTGAGAATGAGGTTGCCGATGGTGTCGATCCGGGCGCGCCAGCCGGGTTCGACGGCGGTGGTGGAGACGGGGTCGATGATCAGCGCGGGACCGTCGATGATGCTGGCGGCGGCCAGGCCCGCACGGTCGTGAACCGGAGCGGCTGTGCCCGCATAGTCGACCATGGCGAGCGGCGGGGCGGGATGCGCGGCGATGACAGCAATGTCGGTCATCGCTTCGCTGGTGTCGGCAATCGCCTCGACCCGCGCCATGTCGATGAGGATGCGGCCCTGCCCGGCGAAGCCGAAGCGGGCGCTGTGCTGGGTCAGGAAATCGGCGCGCATCGTATCGATGCCCGCCAGCGGCACGTCGAACAGGCTGTCGGTGCCGTCATAGCGCAGCCGCAGCAGCGTTTCGATCCGGTCGGCCTGAGGCAAATCGGCGCGGGCGTCGGCAGCAAGGGCCGCCAGCGCCTGATCCAGCGCCGCCATCCCCTTGGCATCGAGCGGCAGCGCCAGCGTGCGTTCGCGCACCGCGCGGCGATCGGCCAGCCCCATGCCATAGGCTGACAGCACACCGCCCAGCGGATGGATCATCACCCGGTCCATCCCCAGTGCGTCGGCGACGAGGCAGGCATGTTGCCCCCCTGCCCCGCCGAAACTGGCCAGCGCATAGCGCGTCACATCATGGCCGCGCGCGACCGATATGCGCTTGATCGCATTGGCCATGCTGGCGACGGCGACGGCGACAAAGCCCTGCGCGACCTCGCGCACGGTCAGGATGCGGCCGGTTTCCGCCTCCACCTGCGCGCAGATCGTAGCGACGCGCGCCTGCGCGACGGCGGAATCGAGCGGCTGGTCGCCATTGGGACCGAACAGGCTGGGGAAATGGTCGGGCTGGATCTTGCCGAGCAGCAGGTTGCAGTCGGTGATGGTGAGCGGCCCGCCGCGCCGATAGCAGGCCGGTCCCGGCACCGCGCCAGCCGATTCCGGGCCGACGCGGAAACGGCCATCGACAAAGGAGCAGATCGAGCCGCCGCCTGCGGCGATGGTGTGGATGCGCATCATCGGCGCGCGCAGGCGGACACCGGCAACGCGCGCTTCATTGTCACGCTCGTAAGCACCGGCATAGTGCGACACATCGGTCGAGGTGCCGCCCATGTCGAAGCCGATCACTTCGCGGAAACCGGCCTGCTCGGCCGTCCGCGCGAGGCCAACGATACCACCCGCCGGGCCGGACAGGATGGCGTCCTTGCCCCGGAACAGCGTGCCGTCGATCAGGCCGCCGCTCGACTGCATGAACAGCATGTCGGCCTGATCGCCCAATGCGTCGCGCAGGCCATCGACATAGGCGCGCAGCACAGGCGAGAGATAGGCATCCGCGAGCGTGGTGTCGCCGCGCCCGATCAGCTTGATCAGCGGCGCGACATCATGGCTGGTCGAAATCTGGGTGAAGCCGATCTCCGCCGCGATCGTGGCGATGGCCTGTTCGTGGGCCGGGTAGCGATAGCCGTGCATCAGCACGATGGCGACGGCGCGCAGACCATCATCATAGGCCGATTGCAGCGCAGAGCGGGCCGCGTCCTGATCCAGCGGGGTCAGCAGCGTACCGTCGGCCATGACCCGTTCGTCCATCTCCGTCACCTGCGCATGGAGCGGGTCAGGCCGGATGATCTGGCGCGCGAACATATCCGGCCGGTCCTGATAGCCGATGCGCAGCGCGTCGCGAAATCCGCGCGTGATCGCGAGCAGGGTTGGTTCGCCCTTGCGCTCCAGCAGCGCGTTGGTGGCGATGGTGGTGCCGATGCGCAGGCCGCAGGGCGGGATAGGTCCCTGCCCCGCCCCGGTCAGCCGCCGCACCGCCTCCACCGCCGCATCGGCATAGCGTTCCGGGTCGCTCGACAGCAATTTGGCAGTATGCAGCCGCCCGTCAGGGTCGCGCGCCACCACATCGGTAAATGTGCCGCCGCGATCGATCCAGAATTGCCAGTCCATAGCGCGGGTGATGGCGGGGCGGCGGCACAATGGCAAGGGCGCGAACGGCGCGACCCTTTTTCATGAAAAAGACGCATTTTCCAGTTGATTGCGGGGATGGTTCGTGAAACTCTTGGGATCAGCTCATCCAAGGGGGTCAGGGTCTTGGCGGCAATGTTCGACAGTCATGCCATCGGCAGCCGCAATGCCGGCTTCGCAAAGCGCATCAGCACGCATCTGGCGGCGGCGCTTGTCACTTTCTGCCTGTTGCAGATTTTCATCGTCGCCAAGATGGGCGGATCGCTGGTCCTGCATCTGGGCATCATCGTCGCGATCGGCGGTTTTGCGGTAGCGGCGCGCGGGCTGGAGCGGCGGTGGCACATGCTGGAGCGCAGCGACCTGTCGCAGAGCGGACTGGCGTTGCGGTTCCGTCGCGACCTGCTCCAGCTTTGGGTTGCCAGCCTGCTGGGCGCGATGCTGTGGATACCGGTCGCGATCATCTTCCGCTTCCTGTTTAGCTGACACGGACCCATTTGCCGGTCCCATCGTTCTCCTCCCGAAACCAAGAGGAGGATTGTTCATGGCCGACGCCACGATTTTCGACCGTCTGAAACAGGATCATGACGCGCATCGCCAATTATTTACCAAGATGGCGGACGCAAAGGATGACGCCGACAAGCTGAAAAAACTGTTCGACCAGTTCAAGGTCGAAGTCACCGCCCATGCCGCCGCCGAAGAGGAAACCCTCTACGCCACCATGTTGTCGCGCCCCGACCTGCGCGAGGATGCGCAGCATAGCGTATCCGAGCATAAGGAAATCGACGATTATCTGGAGGAGCTGGACGGGCTGAAGTTCGACGGCGAGGCGTGGCGCAAGACGTTCGCCGAGATGAAGAAGCGCTACCTCCACCATATCGAGGAGGAAGAGGAAGAGATGTTCCCGACCGCCGCGAAGGAATTGACGGCGGAAGAGGAGAAAAATCTCGCCGCGCTGTTCGCCAAGCGCAAGCCCGCCGAACTGGCCCGCGCCGAGGCCGACAGCTAGGGTAAAGACCTGTAAATTAAGCGATAATATAGTTTGCAAACCTGATATTCGCGTTTCGGGAATGAAGCCAATCCTCCCCCCTTGCAGGGGAGGATTTTGGTGCCGGGTTTGAAAGGGCAATCATGCCGCCATCTTCAACCCCGCGCGGCTGGCGATCGAGAAGGTGTGCGGCGTGGAGAAGGCTCCGGACCTCACCGATGGCCTGCCCTCCGTTCGCGCGTGGGGCATCCTCCCTTCTGCCGCACCGGACGACGATTGGCGTGCAGCCCTTGTCTTTTTGTGGTGGGGTTGTCCGCGAGTGCTGCGTCTTTGACCTTTGAGTGGCGGAAGCATGTGAATCGTGCCGGCTTCCCGCGAAACAGGGGAATGAGATGCACTACAGACCATCCAACATGATTTCCTATGCCGTCATCGTCAGCCTGATGGCCAGCGCGACCATGGGTCAGGCACAGTTGCCGGTGGCACCACCGCAAGAGCGGGGCAGCGGCGGTGACATCGTCAATTACAGCCAGATTCATGGACCCGTCATCGGCCGCAAGGGCATGGTGGCGAGCCAGAGCGCGCCCGCCACCGATGTCGGCGTAGAAATCCTGCGCCAGGGCGGCAATGCCGTCGATGCGACGATCGCGGTCGCCTTTGCCGAGGCCGTCACCCTGCCCCGCGCCGGCAATATCGGCGGCGGCGGCTATATGGTGATCCACATAGCGGCCAAGGACGGCAAGCCTGCAAAGACCATCACCATCAACTATTATGGCACGGCGCCGCGCGCGACCACGCCCGGCCTGCTGCTCGGCCCAGACGGCAAGTTCGACCGGTCCAAATCCATGACCTTCCAGAATGTCGCGGTGCCAGGCACGGTCGCGGGCATGTGGGAAGCGCATCGCATGTTCGGCTCCTTGCCCTGGAAGAAGCTGGTCGAACCGGCGATCCGGCTGGCGGCGCAGGGCTATCGGCTGAGCGACGGCGAGGCGGAAGCCACGGCTGGCCGACGCGAAGTGATGATGAAGGATCCAGGCGCGACCAAGGCCTTTTTCAAGCGCGACGGCTCCGCCTACAAGCCCGGCGACATCTTCAAGCAGCCCGATCTCGCCTGGAGCCTGAAGCAGGTGGCGGCACGCGGACGCGACGGCTTCTATAAGGGGCCCCTCGCCCAGAAAATGGTCGCGGGCATCCGCAGCGGCGGCGGCATCGTCGACGAGCAGGACCTGGCCGACTTCAAGGTCGAGATATTGGAGCCGATCTGGGGCAGCTATCGCGGCCACGACATCGCCTTCATGCCGCCGACATCGTCGGGCGCGACGCTGGCGGAGATCATGAACCTGCTCGAACATTTTCCGATGAAGGATTATGGCTGGGGCAGCGTGCAGGGTCTGCACATCATGTCGGAAGCGATGAAGGTTGCCGGGTCCGACCGGCGGCTGATCGGCGGCCTGCCCGACTGGAAAACACCAGCCAAGGGCATCGCCAGCAAAGCCTATGCGGACGAACGGGTGAAGCTGATTTCGCCCACCGCCTCGCTCAATGGCGCCAACCTGCCCGACGGCAATCCCTATCCCCACGAAAGCCCGGACACGACCCATTATTCGGTCGCCGACAAATATGGCAATGCGGTGAGCAACACCTATACGCTGACCGCATCCTACGGCGCGCATGTCGTGCCGCAAGGCACGGGCGTGCTGCTCAACAATTCGCTGGGCAACTTCAACTGGGGTCGGGAGAAGGGCAGAGAAGCGAACTGGCCCGCGCCGGGCAAGCGGCTGGGATCGACCATTACCCCGCTGATCGTGTTCAAGGACAAGAAGCCGTGGCTGGTGACGGGGTCGCCGGGCGGCGGCTACATCATCTCGGCGATGACCCAGGTGCTGGTCAACACGATCGACCATGGCCTCAACATCGCCGAAGCCGCCGAGCGGCCGCGTATCCACCAGTCGAGCGCGGACGATCCTCTGGAGCTGGAAGAAGGCTTCTCGCCCGACCTCAAGCCGCTGCTGGAAGCCAAGGGGCACAAGGTGCGGCTGTCCGACACGATGGGCAGCACCCAGTCGATCATGGTCGAGGGCGAAAAATTCCTGGGCGCGGCCGACACGCGGCGGCCCGACGCGCTGGCCAAGGGCGTGGAATGAGCAGGAACGGCGCCGGTCCCGCACGACCGGCGCCGCATTCCCCTGACTGAAAGGAATTTGTCATTTTTTTCGGAGGGGAATGCCGCAGCCCACGTCAATAGCAGTGAAGAAGGCTGACACGCATCAGACGGAGAGGAGGGAAGGCAGATCGGCCCCACGGCATCAGCCGGGGGCGCTGCACACAGGGGACATATCCATGAAATCCGTACGGTTCGAGACGCGCGCAACGGCCAGCATTCTGGCGATCAGCCTGGCGATGATGGCCGGGATTCCATCAGCCATGGCGCAGGAACCGCCGTTGGCGGACGCGGCCGGCGACGAGGCACAGGCCGAAATCGTCGTGATCGGAAGCCAGATCAAGGGGCTGAAGGCAAGCGGCGCCATCCCCGTCAATACCGTAGGCGAAGAGACGATCAGGGGCGTGGCCGCCGTGTCGGGCGCCGACCTGTTCCGCTCCATCCCGCAATTGGGCGGCTCTGCCTTCAACGAGCAGGCGATCGGCGGCGGCAGCCCCAATGCCGCGCGCGGCGACGTGTCGTCGATCAGCCTGCGTGGCATGGGCCAGGGCAATACCCTGTTGCTCATCAACGGCCGCCGCACCGTGCTGCACCCGACGTCGCAGTCGATCTCAGGCGCTATCGATTCGGGCGTGCCGATCTTCAGCTACAACGCCAACGCCATCCCGGTGGGATCGATCGAGCGGGTCGAGGTGCTGCGCGATGGCGCGGCGGCGCTCTATGGATCGGATGCGGTCGCAGGCGTAATCAACAATGTTCTCAAATCGGACTTCACGGGCGCGAAGTTCGACATGCAATATGGCGGCGCGGAAGGCACGAACCTGCGCGAATTCTCGGCCAACGGCTTTGTGGGCGCCAACTTTGCCGAGGATCGCGGCAACATCACCTTCTTCGCAGGCTATGCGCGCAAGACGAAACTATATCTCAGCGACCAGGATTTTACTGCGGACGTCGATCGCCGCGCCGAAGTGATCGGCACGCCGTTCGAGGGCGTCGCCGCCTTCAACGGCACCAGCAACAGCACGCCCTGGGGCACGTTCCGCGCATCGGGCAGCGGCATCATCACCAGCAACGGCACGCCGATCACCAATGCATCGCGCCAGTTCCACGTCCAGCCCGACGGCAATAGCGGCTGCCGGGTCGCGACCAGCACGGCCGGCGTGTGTATCGACGATGGCAACGGTACGACCGAGATGGCCACTGTCGATTCCAACCTGCGCTACAATACGCCACTGTCGGACAAGTCGCTGACAGCCACACCGTCGATCAACCGCATCAACCTGTTCAGCACCGCTCATTTCGACATCAATGATACGCTGACCCTCTATGGCGAGGCCGGTTTCTACCGGGGTGAAACCCATGCGTTGACCGGGCCGGGCGGATCGCTCAACACCACGCCGATCACCGTGGCGGCCAGTGCCTATTGGAACCCGTTGGGCGCGGTCGGATCGCCCAACCGCCTGCCCGGCCTCAACATCTCCGACGCTGGCGTGCCGGTGACGATCAGCGCGCTGAGCTTCGTCGATGTTGGCCCGCGTCCCGTGGACGTGGTCAATTACCAGTATCGCTTCCTGGGTGGCCTGAAGGGCAATTTCGGGTCCTGGAACTATGACACGGCCGCGCTCTACAATTGGGCGACCGTGCGCGACAGCATGCAGAGCATTTCCAGCAACCTGATCCAGGCCGCGATCAACCGGACGACGTCCGATGCCTACAACCCGTTCAACGGCGGGTGCGTTGATACCCCCTCGCTTGGCGACTGCACGGTCAACAACCCGGCGACCATGGACAGCATGCGGATCACCAGCGTCCGCAAGAACCGGACATCGCTCGCCCTGTGGGACTTCAAGCTCTCCAATGCCGAACTGATCGGCCTGTGGGGCGGCGGCAATGTCGGCGTCGCGGCTGGCGTGGAAATCCGTCGCGAAACCTATCATGATAATCGCGATACGAACCAGGACGGATCGACCAAATATACCGACAGCATCACCGGCATCGTCTATGACAGCAATCTGGCCGGTGCGTCGGTCAGCCCCGACGTGCGTGGCAAACGCAACGTCTATTCGGCCTATGCCGAACTCGCCATCCCGCTCTTCACACCCGACATGAACATTCCGATGTTCCGGTCGGTCGACGTGCAGGTCGCCGGCCGCTACGAGAAATATAGCGATGTCGGTAGCGTGGCGAAGCCCAAGGTCGCAGTCGCATGGGACTTGCTGGACGGCATCCGTCTGCGCGGCTCCTGGTCGCAGGGATTCCGCGCGCCGAACCTGGAGGTGGTGAATACCGACACGCTGGTGCGCGTGGGCACCGGCACCGACTATGTGTTGTGCGAGGCCGATCTGCGAGCCGGTCGCATAACCAGCTTTGCAACCTGTAACCGCAGCCTGTCGGTTCAGCGCCAGAGTGGCGGCAACCCGAACCTCAAGCCGGAGGAATCGACCAGCTGGAACTTCGGCGCGGTATTTTCCCCGCCGCTGCCCGAAGGCTTCGGCAACGTGACGCTGACCGTCGATCGCTGGCGGATCAAGCAGAAGAATGTGATCGGCCTGGTCGATTTCCAGAACTCGATGACGCTCGACTATCTGTTGCGCACCCAGGGCAGCAGCAACCCCGGCGTGGTGCGCGCGGCCCCGACCGCCGCCGACGAAGCGCTGGTCGCGGGCACCGGCCTCGCCGCGGTGGGCGAGCTGCAATATGTCGTCGCACCGTTCGAGAATCTGTTGCCGGTGCAGGTCGACGGTATCGACTTCAACCTGGAATATCGGGTGAGCACGGGCATCGGCAGATTCTCGCTCAACCTGAACGCCGCCCGCCTCATCAAATATGACGTGCTCGCCGCCGCGAGCACCCAGGCGATCATCGATGCCCGCGGCGACGGGACGATCAATCCGCTGGTTGCGGTCCAGGGTGGCGGCAGCGTCCTTCGCCGCGAAGGCCAACCGCGCTGGCGCATTTCGGGAAGCCTCAACTTCTCGTCCGGGCCGGTCGAGCTTGGTGCCTTCACCCAGTTCATCA
Source organism: Sphingobium indicum BiD32 (assembly GCF_000382885.1). Classification (GTDB taxonomy): domain Bacteria; phylum Pseudomonadota; class Alphaproteobacteria; order Sphingomonadales; family Sphingomonadaceae; genus Sphingobium; species Sphingobium japonicum_C. The sequence goes on along the minus strand of NZ_CAVK010000123.1, from coordinate 51,205 downwards.
GCGACACGTACATGAACAATGTCATCAACACGGAAGGCGATCGGTTCGTCGTGGATGGGCTGACCACGGTCAATTTCTACGCGACCTATAATTTCCAGAACGAAGGCATGCTCAAGGGATCGAGCCTGACGCTGGGCGTTCGTAACGCTTTCGACAAGAACCCGCCCTTCTCCAACAACGGTTACCAGTCCGCCCTGTTCGCACCGCAGGCGCGCTACTGGTATGTCGGCGCCAAGAAGTCCTTCTGACGGTCGCACGCCCCGAAAAGGGGTAACGCCCCGGCCGGTGACGGGAGCAACCCTCGTCGCCTGCCGGGGTAATTATTTTACCGGGTGTGAGGGAGCGGACCCATGAGCGAGACTATTTCCCAGGGGCTGGGCCGGCGTGAGGTCATCGCCGCAGGGCTTGCAGGCGCGGCACTGTCCACCCTGCCCCTCGGCGCGATTGCGCAGTCCGGCAAGGCAGCGCCCGATGCGCCACGGTCCGGCCTGGCGACCGTACCCGCGCACCGGATCGAGGTGCCGATGCCGCATGGCGGCGTGGCGGCGGGGCATCCGCTCGCGTCGATGGCGGGGGTGCGGATGCTGATGCAGGGCGGCAGCGCGGCCGACGCGGCGGTGGCGGCAATGGCGGTCATGAACGTGGTCGAACCCTGGGCGTCGAGCGCGGCGGGCAACGGCTTTGCCACCTGTTTCCACAAGCGGAGCGGAGAGATATCCTCGCTCGCCTTCACCGGCGGCGCGCCCATGCTGCTTGATCCCGACGGCGATCCCAAGGATCTGGACCATGGCCCCAGGGCGGTGGCGGTGCCCGGTGCCTTTGGTGGCTGGATCGCGCTTGCCAAGCGGTTCGGGCGGTTGCCGCTCGCGACGCTGCTGGAACCTGCGATCGGCTATGCGCGCGATGGCCACCCGCTCGATCCGTCGATCGCAATGTTCATCACCCGCGCGCAAAAGACGTTACGGCTCTATCCCACCAGCGCGGCGATCTTCCTGCCTGGCGGCCAGCCGCCCGCGCCGCGCTCCATCTTCATGAACGAACCGCTGGGCCGCACCCTGCAGGCGCTGGCCGATGCCGACACGAAGGCGCGCAAGGGCGGCGCGGACCATGGCAAGGCGCTGGATGCGGCCTATGACTGGTTCTACACCGGCCCGGTGGCGCAGGAGTTTGCGCGCTTTTCGGAGGCAACCGGCGGCTGGCTGCGGCTGGCGGACATGAAGGCGTACAAGCCGCAATGGGACAAGCCCGTCAGCACCAACTATCGCGGGCTGGACGTCTATTCCAGCCCGCTGACGTCGCGCACGGGACTGGAATTGTGCGAGGCGCTCAACCTGCTGGAGGGATGGGACATATCCACCCTGCCCGCCGACGGCCCGGACCTGACTCATCTGCTGATCGAGACGTTCAAGGTCGCCAAGGCCGATGTCTATCACTATGCCGCCGACCCGTCCTTCGCCCAGGTGCCGGTCGAAGGTCTGCTATCCAAGCGGTTCGCGGCCGAGCGGCGCAAGCTGATCGACCGGGCGCGGGCGATGGCCTATCCGACAGCTGGCGATGCGACGCGGTTCCAGGCAGGGATGTTCGATCGTCAGCCCCCAATGTTCGCGATGCGCGGCGACGATCATACGCGCGGCGGCGATACGACCAGCCTGTCGGTGGTGGACGAGGATGGCAACGCGATCGCGGTGACGACCACCGTGGGCGGCGGCTTCGGCACTTTCGTCGTGATGGGGGACACGGGCCTGCTTTGCAATAACGGCCTGCGGCTGGGATCGTCAGCACCCTATGTTGGCCATCCCAACAGGATCGCGCCGGGCAAGAAGGCGCTGCTGGGCAACGGTCCCACGATCATCCTCGACAAGGGACGGTTCAGGATGGTGTTCGGTTCGCCGGGCGGCGAAACCATCGGCCAGACCCAGTTCCAGTTCCTGGTGAACGTGATCGACCGTGGCATGCCGATCCAGGCGGCGATCGAGGCACCGCGCTTTGCGGTCGAGGCCGATCCCAATTTCTACAAGCCCGGCGCTGCGATTACAGTGCAGATGGAAGGGCGCTATTCCGATGCTATGATTGGCGCGCTGAGCGGCATGGGCCACAGAATCGAGCGGGTCGGTCCCTATGCGATCGGCAGCATCCAGGGGATATTGGCCGATCCGTCGGGCGCGCGCATGGGTGGGTCCGACCCCCGGCGCATGGGCTATGGCGTGGGCTATTGAGGATTTGTCCGAAATGGATCGCTGCGTGATGGATCGGCCTTTGTTGGGAGGGAGTTGGCGGTTGCTGCGTCTCTAGAAGATGACAAGGCCTGGGGACTGTTCCGTCCGGCCATAGGGACAAAGGGGGCATCTTCTTCATGCGCAAACATTTCCTCGCGGCGCTGCTGTTGTCAGCGCTCACGCTGCCGCTCGGCTCGGTTCCCGCGCAGACGGGCGGCACCATGACTGCGATCGTGGGCGGCATGCTGTTCGACGGCACCGGCGCGGCACCGATGCCCGCCACGATCCTGATCGAGGGCGACCGCATCGTTGCGGTGGGCAAGGATGTGGCCGTACCCCGGGGGGCGAAGGTCATCAACGCCAGGGGCAAGGCGGTCCTGCCGGGTTTCATCGACGTGCATGTCCATTGGACACCCGGCGGCTTCCCCGCCACCACGCCGCAGATCGCGACGGCCTATGTGCAGTCGGGCGTGACGACCGTGACCGATTTCCACCAGCAGCCCGAAGCCTATGCGCCCCGCCGTGCGTGGCTCAAGACGCTGGCGACGCCCCATGTGGCGTTCGCCGCGCGGCTGAGTACGCCGGGCGGCCATGGTGCCGACTGGGGCGACGCGAACACCACGATCCGCGTCAGCACCGCCGAAGGCGGGGCCACGGCGATCAAGTCGCTCGACGCCTATCAACCCGATCTTATCAAGGCCTTTGCCGACGGCTGGCGCTATGGCAGTTCGCCCGACAACACCAGCATGGACCAGTGGACGCTGCGCGCCATTTCGGACGAGGCGCACAAGCGCAACTGGCCGGTCGTGACCCATACGGTGACGGTGGAACGCGGCCTGGTTGCAGCGCGCGGCGGGGTGGATTCGCTGGCCCACGGGATGCAGGATCGCCCGATCACGGCAGAGGAAGTCGCCGCGATCAAGGCGACGGGCATGGCGATGGCACCGACGCTGGCGGTCTATGATCCCTACAAGCCGCGCGATACACCCGTCACCACGGACGATCCCCGATACAAGCGGTCGCTCGTCAATTTCGGCTATGCGCTGGGCAATGTGAAGGCGCTGCACGATGCGGGCGTGATGATTGCCGTGGGCACAGATGCGGGCATGCCCGGCACCCCGCATGGGCGTTCCACGCTGCACGAGATGGAATTGCTGGTGAAAGCGGGCATGACGCCGAGCGAGGCGCTGGTCGCAGGCACCCGGAACAGCGCCAAGGTGCTGCGCATCGACGGCGACAGAGGCACAATCGCTGTCGGCAAGCGCGCCGATATCGTCCTGATCGACGGGACGCCCTGGACGACCATCACCGATCTGTACAAGACCGCGCAGGTTCTGATCGACGGCAAGCTGATGAGTGGGCCGGGCGCGCCGCCGCTGCCGGTCGGCAACGCCGCCAAATATCTCCCCTCCGTCACGGTGCCCGCGCTGATCGACGATTTCGAGCGACCCGACAAGCGGTCCACGCTCGACACGGTGCGCCTGGAAAATCCCGACGGCGGGCTCGACCGGACGGTGGAAATCACGCAGATCGTACCACGCGACGAGGGCGGCAAGATGCTGTCGCTCTCGGCGAAGATGTCGATCAAGAACAATGCCTATGCGGGTGTCATCGTGCCGCTGACGCGCGGATCGGTGACGCCGGTCAAGATCGCGATGTACAAGGGGGTGACGTTCGACATCAAGGGCGCTGGCGACTTCATCGTGCGGATCAACGGGCTGGAGGGGGCATGGGAAGCGCGTGTGAGCGGGACCGATGCCTGGACCACGGCGCAACTGCCCTTCACCGCCTTCACGCCGATCACCGGCCGGGGCGCGACCGGCGCTGCCTTCACGCCCGATGGCATAACCCAGGTCGAGATTGGCGGCACCCGCCCGGCGGGACAATATCTGTGGCTGAGCATCGACAATATCCGCTTCTATTGAACAAGGGCGGTGCACCCCTGCGCCGCCCGAACCGGACCTTCCATCGAAAGAGATTTGCATGAAACCGCACTGGCTGTTGCTTACGACCGCGCTGCTGGCGCAGTCCGCACCCCTGATGGCGCAGACCGCGCCCGAAGCCTTCTTCAAGCAGAAGCCGGGCACCGACTATTATCTCGCCAACTACAGTGAATATGAGGCCTATCTCAAAAAGCTGGCAGGCGAGAGCGACCGGATGAAACTGGTCGATATCGGCAAGACGGCGGAAGGGCGATCGCAATGGATGGCGATCGTGTCGTCACCGGCCAATCTCGCCAGGCTCGACGATTATCGCGCGATCGCGCAAAAGCTGGCTCGGGCCAAGGGCGTGAGCGAGGCGGAAGCGTTGCAACTGGCCGCCAGGGGCAAGGCGATCGTGTGGATCGACGCGGGGATGCACGCGACCGAGACAGTGACGAGCCAGGGGCAGATCCAGGTTCTGCATCGGATGCTGACCCAGAGCGACGCCGAAACGATGCGGATGCTCGACGATTGCATCATTCTGTTCGCGCACGACAATCCCGACGGGATGGAACTGGTGTCCAACTGGTATATGCGCAAAGCCGATCCCAAGGCACGCGAGTTCGCGACCCTGCCGCGCCTTTACCAGAAATATATCGGCCACGATAACAACCGCGACAGCTATATGATGGCGATGCCGGAGACGGAAAATGTCAACCGGCAGCTGTTTCGCACCTGGTATCCGCAGATCATCTACAACCAGCACCAGACCGGGCCGGAGGGCATGGTGGTGTTCGTCCCGCCGTTCCGCGACCCTTTTAACTTCAACTATGATCCGATCGTCATGTCGCAGCTCAACGAGGTCGGCTTTTCGATGCATTCGCGGCTGATTTCGGAGGGCAAGGCCGGATCGGGCACGCGCAGCGCCGCACGCTATTCGACCTGGCACAACGGCATGGAACGATCGGTCGCCTATTTCCACAACAGCATCGGCCTGCTGACCGAGATCATCGGTGGTCCGACGCCCGCCAAAATCCCTCTCGTCCCCTCGACCCAGTTGCCGCGCGGCGACGAGATGATGCCGATCGCGCCGCGCGACTGGCACCTGCAGGATTCGCTCGACTATCAGTGGACGCTGAACCGCGCCGTGCTGGACTATGCGTCGCGGAACCGGGAACGGCTGCTCTTCAACATCTGGCGGATGGGTCAGAACAGCATCGAAAAGGGCAGCAAGGACAGCTGGACCGTGACGCCGGCAAAGGTCGACCGGCTGCTGGACGCCGCACCGCTCAAGGTCGTCGGCAAGGATGAATATAACCGACCGATGGGGAGCGGCCCCAAGAAGATCGACCCTGCGCTCTACAAGACACTGATCGAGGCGCCGGGCGAGCGCGATGCCCGCGCCTATATCATCCCTGCCGACCAGAGCGATCTGCCAACTGCCGTCACCTTCCTTAACGCGCTCATCAAGAATGGCGTGGACGTCGAACGGGCGGACGCCGCCTTTCAGGCGAATGGCAAGACCTATCCGGCGGGGTCTTATGTCGTGCGCACGGCCCAGGCATACCGCCCGCACATTCTCGACATGTTCGAGCCGCAGGATCACCCGCACGATACCGATTTTCCCGGCGGACCACCCAAGGCACCCTATGACGTGGCAGGCTATACGCTCGCCTATCAGATGGGGGTTGCCTTCGATCGCATCCTCGACCCGCTGCCCGACAATTTTACCGCCGTGCCCGATGTGATGGCACCACCGCCCGGCCGGATCGAGGGCACAGGATCGGCCGGTTGGGTCGTGGGGCATGAAACCAACAACAGTTTCATCCTGACCAACCGGCTGCTCGGTGCGGGCATCAGGCCGGCATGGGTCAGGCAGGCGGTCACGGTAAACGGCAAGACGATGCAGCCCGGCGCGATCTGGATTCCCGCTTCCGCGCAGGCGCGCGACATAGTGACGAGGGGGAGCGCGGAATTGGGCATCACGGCACAGGCCGTGGATGCCCCGCCGACGGGCGAGACCATCGCGCTCAAGCCTGTCCGCGTCGGCCTGATCGATCGTTATGGCGGGCTGATGCCGGCGGGCTGGACCCGCTGGCTGCTGGAGAAGTTCGAGTTCTCCTTCGAGCAGGTTTATCCGCAACGGCTGGACGCAGGCAACCTGGCCAAGGATTTCGACGTCCTGCTGTTCGCCGACGACGCCATGCCGCCCACCGGCGCATGGGGGCCTGATCGACCCAGCCGTCAGCCCGATCCCAAGGATACGCCGACCGAATATAAGGCGATGCTGGGCGCGGCGACCGATGCCAGGACCGCGCCCGCCATTGCCGCCTTCGTCAAGGGCGGCGGCAGCGTGGTCGCGATCGGCAGTTCGGCGCGGTTCATCGAACTGATGCAGACGCCGCTCAAACCCGCGCTGACGCGCGCGGTGGATGGCGAGGCGAAGATGCTCGACACCAAGAGCTTCTATATTCCCGGCTCCATCCTGCGCGCGCGGGTGGACAATCGCCAGCCGCTGGCTTTCGGCCTGCCGAGCGAAGTCGATATGTTCTTCAACCAGGCGCAGACCTTCACACCGACGCCGGGCGCTGCGGGCTACACCAATGTGTCCTGGTTCGACGGGCGCGACCTGCTGCGCAGCGGCTGGGCCGTGGGGCAGGAGAAGCTGGCCGGGACAATCGCCGTCGCCGATATCGACGTCGGCAAGGGCAAGCTGTTCGTAATGGCCCCCGAAGTGGCGCAGCGCGCCCAATCCTATGGCACCTTCAAATTCCTGTTCAACGCATTGCTTTACGGACCGGCGCAGCGGCCCTGACCAGCATCGTTGATGCAAAAGGCCGGGCGGGCGACCGTCCGGCCTTTTGCGCCATGCGGTTATGATCGGGTGCTTGAGGCCTTCGTCCGGCAGGAGACCGGGGCGGTGGCACCAGCGCGGGAAAGGAATATATGGCTGCCATCGTGGCGAACAGTGGCCAGCCCCTGATTTTCCAGCGCCTCGGCCAACCCGTCGGCATTGTCGAGGTCGAATACCCCGCTGATCGCGATATTGGCAGCGTCGCCGCCAACGACGAGGCTCGACCGACCATAAGGGTTCATCTGACGAGCGACATCCGACAGGCAATGACCCGAGAAGATGATCTTGCCGTCGGTCCAGGCGGTTTCGTGCAGGACATCGATCGACGCAACCGCGACCGAAGCTGCATTCTGCGTCAGTTTCATGCCAGCGTTGAGCAAGGTTGCATGGCCGCCTGTACCCGCGGGAAACCGGGTGACGACGCGGACCACACCTTCGGACGTCATCACCTCTTCACCGCCGGTGGACAGCCGCACGTCGAAGGCGGTGCCTACCGCCGTCGCCGTCAACCGCCCTGCCGTCACGACAAAGGGGCGCTGCTTGTCCTTATGCACGACGAAATGGGCGCGCCCCTTTTCCAGCGTGACCGCGCGATGCCCTGTCGAATAGGCGACACGCACCGCGCTGCCGACGTCGAGGGTGATCCGCGATCCGTCGTCAAGCCGGACGGTGCGGCGGCCGCCATCGGTGTTCGCAATGCGCGTCGCGTCGGCGATCGCGGCGGACTGCACCGGGCGCTGCACGGTATCGGCGGTGCGGCGGTGATCGATCATCCACAGCGTCGCGGGGACGGACAGCATCGCCGCCAGCCCCGCCGCGATCGCCCAGCCCTTCCAGGCGCCGCCCCGATCCTGTCCGGGCTGGTCGTAGCGTGCGCGCATGTCGGCCAGCATCTGCTGCATTTCAGGCGATGTCTCCGCCGATCCGGCCGCATCCCATGCCGCGAACACGCTGTCCGCTGCGTCCCGATTTTCGGGCGCGGCGTTCCGCCAGGCATCCAGTTCCCGGCGCGCAGAGACGCTATCCGTCCCCGACTGGATGCGCGCAAGATAGGACGCGGCAACGTCGAACCGATCAGGCATGGGAGCGCTCTTACCCTTTCACTTGGCCATTCGCCGGGCGAGATGCGATACGGCCTTTGCGATCTGCTTTTCAATACCACTGACCGACAATCCCACGCGCGCCGAAATTTCGGCGTGAGACAATCCGTCGAACCGCTTCATCAGAAAGATGTCGCGGGTCCGTTCGGGTAGTTCCTGCAGCACCGCGATCAGACGCGCTATCTCTTCCCTGGCAAATATGACGCGATCGGGCGAACATTCCTCAACAGGATGATCAAATTCGGTGAGACTTTTTTGCTGTTCGACTTTTCGTACCATGTCGCGGCGCGCCTTGTCGCGCAGGACATTGGCGGCGGTGCGGAACAGATAGGCTTGCGGATTTTCAATCTCGTCCTGGGTGCGGCGCGCCAGGACGCGCACCATGACGTCCTGCACCAGATCATCGACGATGTTCATATTGCGGGTCTTGCGCGCGAAATAGGTGCGCAGCGCGGGCGTGAAGGCGATCAAATCATGCGTCAGCCCGGATGCGGGGGGCGCCGCCTTTGGTTGCGAACTGCTTGAACGGTCCATGGCTGCTGCTGCCCCCCGATTGATAGCGATGCCCTCTCCGGCCCCTTAATCGTCCCTGCATGCTGCCGCCCGTCGGCATCGTCACCACTGCCTTGTCCAGGCAATCACTATTTCCCGTGCTCTTGCACTTAACGTTTGACCGATCCCAAACCCATTATTCAAAGCGCGCAAATCCGCGCGATCGTTGAAAAGATTTCGGATCGAGGCCGTTACCGACGACTGGTCCGCGCGATAAACACCCTCCACGCCCATGAGGACAAAGCCCTTGGTTGCCAGGAAATCGGGATCGCGCCGGTTGAAGGTGGACCAATATCCCGATTGATATTGCACATTCGCGTTCGTGGAGAAGCTCCGGTCCCCGCCCAGCGGCCACCGCTGGCTGACCGACAGGGTCGATCGATGCGATGATACGAAGGGGATGGACTCGCCCGTCGCCGCACCCCCAACCAGCGGGCCGGCATCGCTCACGCTCTCCAGCCGGCTATAGATGAAACTGCTCGCCAGCTTGATCGTCGCGCCGTCGGACGGGCGGGCGATCATTTCCAGTTCCGCCCCCCGGATCGCCACCGTGCCGACATTGACGATATAGGCGTGGGACCGATTTTCCGACAGTGCGCGATACTGCATGTCGTGCCAGGTGTTCATATAGCCGATCAGCGTCAGCGAAAGCCCAGGCGACCAGCGCAGCTTGGCGCCGACCTCGACCCCCCATAGCGAATCGCCTTCAAAGGTCCGGCGATCCTCCAGCAGGACCGAGGCGATATTGACCCCCGCCGGTCGGAAGCTGCGCGTTACCTGAGCGTGAAAGGTCGCGCGCGCGCTGATGGGTATGTCGAGATGCGCCCTGGCATGTACGCCTTGCGACCTTTTCACGGTTCGCGGCCAGCTGTCGATCGATCCGCTGATGATGTTGGGCACCAGCACGTCGTTGCGCGAGGAGACCCGGTGCCGGTCGTAGCGCAGGCCAAGCGAGGCCTGCCAGCCGCCTTCGCGATAACCAATGTCGCCGAAGGCCGAGGTTTGCAGCCGACCGATCGAAAGCTGCCGCAGGCCGAAATAGTCGGGGGGTGTCGTGTCGTCGCCATCATAGATGGACAGGCCGCTGGTGAACCGTTCCGATCTATGGTCGATCAGCGCGCCAGCCTTCCAGCCCAGCCCCTGATCGCCGATGCTTTCGATCCGTACCTCCTGTGAAAGACGGCGCAGGGTGATGGGAATGTGCAGGAGCGAGGGGGTCAGGCTTTCGACATGGTCGGCAAATGCGCCGACCTGCCCTGTGTCGCATGCCGTGTCGGCCAGATCGAAGAAACGCTGGCAAGCCGCAGGATCCTGCGCCTGGAGCAGCGTAGGATTGGTGCGGTCATAATTGCGGTCGAGGCGCCAGCGATAGAAGGAGGAGATGCCTGTCAGTCGGGCACCGCCCAGTCCCTTTTCCACCTTGAACCGGCCCAGCAGAAAATCATGGGTGGTCGGCGCTGCAAAGTGCCGGTCCGTATTATACCGGCCAAGCGCGCGAGACCACATCGCGCCATCGTCGATCCGTCGGTGCTGCCATACCAGCATGGCGGACATGTCGAGATCGCCGAGTGGCCTGGCGCGCGCGATGAGGCGGACACCTTGCAGAGCGTCGTCATTGAGGTTGCGTCCCCCCGTGCGGACATTGTCGACATAGCCGCCTGCGCGGTGGGCATAACCCGTCAGCCGGATCGCCGCACTGGCCCCGATCGGTGCATTGATCGTGCCGGACAATTGATAGCCCGGATCGCCACCGCGCAGCAGGGAAAGGCCAGCCGTGCTGGTCGCCTGCCATGTGCCAAGCCGGGGCGCTTCGGGTTCGACCTCGACCTCTCCCGCCAGCGCACCCATGCCATGTTCCGTACCCCGCGACGTGCGCGAAATCTGGACGCGAGCGATATCGACCATCGCCAGGTCCATGGTGGAGCGCGCGCTGTCGCTGCCGGTGCCTGATGGCCCGGAAATGGGAACGTCGCCGAAATAGACAACCGTGGTGGCTTCGCCCGCCGTGCCGATGCCGCGCACGACTATGCCTTGCTGCCCCGAACTGCCAGGCTGGGCGTTGGTCGCAGCGCTGCCCTCCATCACGCCATCCAGCGACAAGCGGGTTGGGCGCACTTGCACATCGCTTTCGAGAGCGACCAGATCGGTCGGCTGGAAGCCGATGACGACGAGGTCGACGGAACGGGATGGCAGGTCCTCTGAAAGTGCGCCGCCGTCGCCGGGCGCGACGTCCTGGGGTGCTGGCTCGATCGAGGTGACGCCGCCCCGCCCCTGCCGGAAGGTGAGGCCGGTCCCGGCGAGCAGGCGGCGCAGCGCATCCTCGAAGGAGAGGCGGCCCGCAACCGGCCGCGACATCTGTTGCGTCAGGGAGGACGGGAAGAAAATGACCTGCCGCCTACTTTGCAAGGCAAGCTGCTGGATCGCCTTTTCGAGGCGCTGCCGGGGCACAGCGATTTCGGTTCGGGCTTCGGCAATGGTTGGCAGGCACAGCATGGCTGACGCGGCGGTAATCCCCGTTCGCGCGAACATATGTTCAAAAGCTGTCCGCATTCCCAAGATGAACCCGCCCCGTCCGTACTCCCGTGCCGCGTTGTCCGGGATCGCGCGCCTTGCCGAAACGGTCCGATCCCTACGCTTATCAATACGAACGACCCTCATTATTCCGGTACAGCCAAAGCCATAGAAACGCGGAATTTCCTCACCCGCCCTTTTACCGGGAGGATTTCACGCCAGGCTGCGTCTTGGAAGGCGGGTCGTCGCGACAGGGGGATGGCCCAGGCTGCATGTTGAGGGGCCATCCGCCGTCCCTTTCGCGACACCCTGCCCTGATCCCGAGGAGACCTTCGTCATGATCCACTCCACTCGCCATCTCGCCCGTGCCCTGTTGATCGGGGGGCTGTTGGGCGGCACCGCCCTGGCGCAGGAGTTCCATGATCGCCGTACCGTGCAATTCCCTACGCAGGTGACGGCCGACAACCCGCAGCGCACCCCCGCCAAGGCGCGCGAGCAGGGCTTCAAGGGTACGCTGGTGCTGACCGGCGGCCGGGTGTTCGATGCGGTGAAGAGCCAGGCCTATGCCGGGTCGGTCGTCATCCAGCAGAACAAGATCGTGTCGATCCTGCCAGCGGGATCGACGAGTTGGCCCGCCGAAGCGACGATCGTGGACATTAGCGGCAAGACGGTGATGCCCGGCCTTATCGACATGCATGTCCATTCGACCTATCCGACGCCGGAGACGCCCGCCGACATGACGGTGAACGAGGGTCATGCGACGCTGCGGGCGCTGCGCAGCCTACAGATGCTGCTGGAGAATGGCATCACCTCCGTGCGCGACATGAGCGGGCCGCTCGCCGCGCCCTATGTCATCAGCGAATGGCTGGAAAAGGACATGGCGCCCGGCCCGCGCGTCTTTGCCGCTGGCCACATCATCACCGGCACCGGCGGCCACGCCGCCGACCGGCCGCTGACACCGATCCATTCGGCCGCCTATACCCGCGAGGCGGACGGCGCGGATGATTGGCGCAAGGCGGTACGCGAAACCTTCAAGATGGGGGCAAGTCACATCAAGATCGCCAGCCACTTTGCCCCCGACGAGGTGAAAGCGGCAGTAGAGGAAGCGCATCGCCTTGGCCTCAAGGTCACATGCGATTGCGAGACCATCTATACCACCATGGCGGTCGAGGCGGGTGTCGATTCCATCGAGCATCCGCTGCCGCGCACCGACGCGACGATCCGGATGATGGCGCAGAAGGGGATCGCCTCCATTCCGACGATGCAGGTCTATCAGGGCGGGTTCGATACGCGCGGCGATTATGCCGGCACGGCGTCGCGCCGCTTCTCGATGGCATCGCAGACCAATTACGACGTGCTCAAGAAGATGATCGCGGCCGGGGTGACGATCGGCGTTGGCACCGATAATATCGGCGGTGCCTTCGCCAGCACCCCCAATATCTATATTGCCGACCTCAAATTCCTGCAGAAGGCGGGCTATACTCCGGCCAAGGCACTGATAGCCGCAACGCGGGTCAACGCGCAGATCATGGACATGGGTGACAAGCTGGGCACGCTGGAGGCCGGGAAGCTTGCCGACGTGATCGTGGTGGCGGGCAACCCCGACCAGAATCTGGACGATCTGGCCAAGGTCGACATGGTCATCCGTAACGGCAATATCGTGGTGCAGGACGGGCGCATCTTCATGCCGCGCCACGTCCCCAACCCCCTGCCCAAGCCGTCACCACCAGAAGCACTGAAATAATCGCAAATTGCCAAGAGGATCGCCCTGGCCGCGCAATGCAGCCGGAGCGATCCCAGGTCATGCTATCGAGAAATTGCGGACCGCAATGCGAGCGGTCGGCCTTCAGCGCCGCTCCCTGATCAGGACGGCTTTGCCTTCATACTGCGCCGGATCGATATTGCGCAGCCATTGGACCTTGCGCTTGCCTCCCCCGGCATAGGTAACGGCGATCGACAGTTTCTGCATCGATGGCAGACCAAAATGCAGCGGCGTCACACTCTGGGCACCATAGCCGCCGCCTGTCGAAACCTGCCGCGTGCCCAGAATTTTCCTGCGGCTGTCATATAGCCTGACTTCGGTGCCCGGCATGGCACGCCCCGCCGCATCGAGCACCATGACGTTCAGGCTGCGCTGGGCCTGGCTCTTGGGCATCATGTTACGGAACAGGAAATGGCCGCCAACAGCACTATAGCCGTGCGTCACCGACAGATCGATCGCACCATCGCCATCATAATCCACCCATTCGACCCCGTGATCGCCGTCATTGACGATCGGATGCTGGTCGATGACGTTCACGAAACGCTTGCCGCCCTCATTGTGGAACAGCGCGTCAGCAGGCGTCTGGTTCGGGGTCTTGCCATGATAGGAGGTGACGTAAAGGTCGAGGAAGCCGTCATTGTCATAGTCGCCCCATGAAGCGCCGACGGCATGATTTTCCACGTCCAGCCCCAATGCAGGCGCGGCATTGGTAAAGCCGCCCTTGCCATCGTTGCGCCACAGGACATTCTTGCCATAATTGGGCACGAAGATATCGAGATGGCCGTCATTGTCATAATCGCCAACGGCACAACCGACGCTGCCATCTTCCTTGGCACGGCCGGGCAGGTCCATTCCAAGCTGCGGTGCGACATCCGTGAAAGCGTCGCCATCGTTGCGGAACAGCGAGTCTGTTTTGCCCGACTGGTTCGCCAGGAACAGGTCGATGTCGCCATCCTCATCATAGTCGAGCCAGCATGCGCCAACGGTCGATTTGAAGATGGTCGGCGCGGCGTCAGCCAGGATCTGGACAAAATGCCCGCCATCGTTGCGAAACAGCCGGTTCTTACCGATGCGATCCGTCGCATAGAGATCCAGGTCGCCATCGCCATCCAGATCAATCCAGTTATTCTGTCGTGAAGCACGGTCCGGAACGGTCAGCCCGACCTGCTCCGCCACATTCTCGAAGCGCTGGCCGCCGACATTGCGAAAGAGCGCGCTCGGCTTGGCGGGAAGCGAGGAGCCTGCAAACAGATCAAGCCAGCCATCGCCGTCATAGTCGCCCCAGCTGATTGCGCGGAATTCGCCGCCCGCAACGGGAAGCCCCATCGCCTCACCCACGGCAACGAAAGTCCCGCTGTCGTTGCGATAGAGGTGGATCGCACCGCTTTTCATCGTAACCGCAAAATCCAGATCGCCGTCCTTGTCGAAATCGGCCCATGCGTTGGAGAGCGATCCCGCTTCGTCGAACAGGTCGCGCTGGATTGCGACAAAGCCCTGCCCTTCAGGCGCGTCGGCAATCGCGGGGCGGGCTGTCAAAGTGGCGCTCGACAGGAGAAGCATGGCCATTTTCGCGCGTATCTTGCTCGAATTCTTCACGGCGGTTCCTTTTCATGATGGGGCGGATCGGAGCCGCTTGGGTATCAGTTTGTGGTCGGGATCGCGGGACTGACGCCGGGGTCTCCGGCAGCCTGCGCCGCACGCAGGACGCGCAGGGCGTTGCCGCCCCATAATTTGGCGATATCGTCAGCCTTGTAGCCCGCTTTCAGCAAGGCGGCGGTCACTTTGGGGAAATCGGTGATGTCGCGAAATCCTTCGACCCCGCCGCCGCCATCGAAATCGCCGCTGATGCCGATATGGTCGATCCCGACAAGTTTGATGGCATGCAGGATATGCGCCATCAGATCGTCGAAATCGGCCTTGGGCACCGGCCATTGCGTGTCGATCGCCTTGCGCTTGGCGATGAGCGCGCGACGCTGCTCGCTGGAGAGCGCCCTCCCCGACGCGAATCCCGCCATCAGTTCCTTGAGCGCGGCCTCCCGCTCCGGTATCGACGGCGTGGCGATCATATAGGCGTTGAAAGCATTGATCTGGATGACGCCGCCCTTCTGCGCAATCAGCTTCGCTTCGGCGTCCGGGATGTTGCGCGGATGGTCGAAAACGCCGCGCATGCCAGAATGGGAAAGAATGATCGGTGCCTTCGACAGGGCCACGGCCTGACGCACGACCGCATCGGAAGCGTGGGACAGGTCGATCAGGATACCGAGCCGGTTAGCCTCCGCCACGAACGCCTTGCCGACAGGCGACAGCCCGTTCCATTCAGGCGTGTCGGTGGAACTGTCAGCCAGATCATTGTTCCTGGTGTGCACGGGACTCATCATCGTGACGCCAAGGCTGCGGAAGGCCGACATGAGGCTGATGTCGCGCTCGAACGGATAGCCATTTTCCATGCTGAGGAAAACGAACCGCTTGCCCTGCTGCACGGCAGCTTCCGCGTCGTCGGCGGTGATTGCCAGGGCAAATGTTTCGGGATGACGCGCGATCATCTCCCGTATCTGAACGCCGCGTCGCAGGGCGAAGTCGCGCGCGGCGCGATCTCCTTCCTCGGTACGCGGCCCGGATGCCGTGAATATGGCGAAGAAGCCGCCATCCACACCGCCATCGGCCATCCGCGGCACATCCACCTGATCACCGTCGATGGCTTCGACATGGCGATCCATGATGCTCCATCCGGGCCGCCCCAGATTGGCCGGCGTGTCGAAATGGGTATCGAGGACGATCATGGCCTCGTGGCTCTGCCGGGCATCGGTTGCACCGGAGGCGGGCATGGAGGTGCCCGCCACCAGTGCGACGCAGGCCGAGAGGATTGCCTTTCGGATCATCGTCAGCCCTTCAGAACCGGGTCGTTTCTTCGACATGGGCTTCGACATCCTTGCGGTCGATCCACAGCGTCCGCAGCTTGCCTTCCGACAGATATTGCAGCTGGTCGGTGCGGTGCCTGGAGTGGGGCTGGCTGGAACTGCCGTAGCTCATCAGGCCCATCGCCTTCATCGGCGTGCCAAACTCGATCATCGAAACCCAGGTTTCGCCCGCACGCGGCTTGCGTTCGCCATTCTTCATCGGTTCCCAGGTAATGGTCCGGAAGATGCCGGTATTGCCAAAGCCGCCATTGCCAGGAAGGCTGACGTCGCCGACGCGGAAGCGCGACACTTCGCCATAGGGGCGGTCGACCGCGCCATAAAGTTCCTTGGTCTTGGCCACCGCCTGCTTGAGCATCCCGATGGCAGCGACAGGATCCTTCAGGCCACGCGGGGTCTGAAGCGGATCGTCGATCGTCCATTTCACGGCATAGTTGCGCTGATCGGTGAAATTATTGGGCGAAAAGATCGCGGCCCAGGTCTCGAACAGCAACGCAGCCCGGCTGTCGGCCGTGTCGCGATGATCCCAGGCCTTGAGCAGGTCGATAGCCTGTCGGACGTCCGCATCATTATTGCCCTGCGCTGCCTGGACGAGGACCGGAATCATCCGGTCGGCCATCAGGGATCGGGTTTCGTGCTTCTTCGCGACAAATTCCTCGAAGGAGAATTTTGGTCCTTCGCTCAGCATCCTGATCGACATCTGGGCACGCTGACTGACCGGCCCGACATTGGCGACATAGGCCGGGTAAGCCTTGGGATCGAGCGTGCGAGGCCAGGTCGAGAGCCATGGCGGATCATTGGCGTTCTGGACAAAGCCCGACGCGGGATCGAGCACCTTGGGCATCTCGTCATAGCTATGGACGTCAGTCCACAGCGTCCTGGAGGTGTCGCCCGGCACCGGCCTCGACCAATATTTGATGTCGCCATCGGCATGTTTGGGCAGGATACCGTTATCCAGATAGAGGATATGGCCGCCGCGATCGGCATAGACGATGTTGAACATCGGCACCTGCATCTGGCGCAGTGCCTTCTCGAACCCCGCCCAGTCATGCGCCTTGCCCATGTCCAGATATTGCTGGAGCACGCCCGGACGGTCGAGGCCAGCCACCTTGACGGCAACCGTCGTCTTGCCGCCGGGCAGGTCGAATACCGGACCCTGAACCGCGTAACGCTGGGTGAAGCTTACAGTCTTGAACGAACCGTCGGCCTGTTTGACCTTATAGCTTTTCTGCGCGGTCTTGAACGGCATCGTCTTGCCGTCGAACATATAGCCGCCCTCGGCCAGGGTCAGCGCATAGCTGGTATAGCCCAGCATCGTGTTCACGGTGTTGGTGAAGCCCAGGTCATTGTTGAAACCGAAGCGCATCACCGGCAGGCCGACCTGCGTTGCGCCATAGATGGCTATGCCCGGCGCATTGATATGCGCTTCCATATAGGTGAGCGGACCCGGCTCCCAGGGGAGATGCGGGTTGGCGAGCAGCATCGCGTTGCCGCTGGCGGAGCGTGAGGGTGCCACGGCCCAGGCATTGGAGCCGCCCGCTTCGTTGGTGTCGGGATTGGCCAGAACGCGGCGATCCGACGCGATATACTGGAAGTTCATCAGCTTGTGCGCATGGGTGATGATGTCGATGCCAGTCAGCGGCAACACCTGGCGCACTTGCGGGTCGAGCTTGTCGGGATTGGCTTTCGCATAGGCATTAACGCCTGCGGCGAAGGCATCCAGATTGGCCCGCATCTGCGGAGTTTGCAGCTTGTACCAGGCCCGGCCTCGCTCCGGCACATCGTTGCCGATCAGCCATTCGTCCTGCTTGGCGAATTTTTCACCCCAATATTCCGCCGCCCTGGCGCGGGATTCGCCATACATGCGCAGCAAAATGTCGCCATGATTTTGCGCCTGGGCAAAACCAAAGCCGTAGAATGCGCCTGCCTCTGTCTTGGCATAGACATGGGGAACACCGAAACTGTCCCAAAGGATTTCGCCGCTGCCATATCGATTCTGGGCAGTCGATTGGGCCTGGGCTTGGCTGGCCGATGGGATGGTCGTCCCAACGGCCAGCATAGCCAGCGCCAGCGTTAGACCCGCTGCTACCGAACGCATGTGCAATCCTTCTTTTAGATCAAGTTCATTTCAATTGACGCGGAAACCAGCCTTTCCCTCAGTAGGAAAGGGTCAGGCGTCCGTAATAATAGCCGCCGGTAAAGCCGTAGGGGATCGTCGTGGGATAGAAGCCCGAACCGTTGGCGGCGCTCGCGATGCCATTCGCATCGGGATAGACGTTGAACAGGTTGTTCGCGCCCACGCTGACGCCCAGCGTGTCGTTGACCTTCCAGGTCAGTTCCGCATCGGTCATCCACTTCGCGCCGAAGAAGCGATCGCGCGTGCTGTCATTCTGAAGCGTGGCCACTTTCCCGTAGCGGATCACGCGGGTGCTCAGCGAGAAGTCGCCCATGGTCAGGACATTGCCGATATAGAATTTGGTCTTGGGCAGATTTTCCGTCAGGTTTGCCTGCGAAACGCGGTCGAACAGCGCGAAGTTGATGGCGCTGAGTTCAGGAGGATTGTCGATGATGCCGGTGATGATATTCTTGTTGTAATTATATCCGACATTCCAATCCATCTTGGCAATACTGCCAATTTCATGGTTGTAAGTGGCAACCACGTCGATTCCGCGCGTGCGGGTGTCGATCGCATTGGTGTAATATTGGGCGCTCAGATAAGGCGAGAGGCCGTTGGCGACGAGAATGGCGGTCACGGCACTGCCTGTCAGCGTGCTGGTAATCGCGATCCGATCCTTCACCTTGATCTGGTAGGCATCGACCGAGAGTGTGAAGTTGCGCAAGGGCTTCAACACAAAACCGGCGCTCAGGTTCGTCGACTTTTCCGGCGTCAACGGCTGCGAACCCAATGCGATGGCGGCTTCGGAGGCGACTGGCAACGTCTTGATCTGCAAACGAACCTGTTCACCATTGACGATGCGGAACTGGCCAGTCGTGGTCGCATAAATTTGCTGGGCAAGGCCTGGAGCGCGGAAGCCAGTGCTCACCGCGCCGCGCAGGGAAAGCCAGGGCGTGACGGCATAGCGACCGTTCAGCTTGGCAATCAGCGTGTCACCCGATGAGTCGTCGAAATGCTCGAAGCGCACGGCGCCGCCGATCGTGATGTCGCGGGTCGGATCATAGGCCACATCGACATAGGCCGCCAGATTGTTGCGCGACAGCTTGCCCGCATCCTCTGCCGTAAAGCCGTTGGCCGCCTGGCCGCCGGTTTCGGGCGTCACCCGCACGCCGTTGGCGTTGACGTAGGAATAGGTTCCAAGCGCGGAACTGGCTTCGTCGCCTTCCGCCACTTCATAGGTTTCGCGACGGTGCTGGACGCCAGCGGACAACTGAAGATTGCCGCCGCCCACGTCATAACCCCTGGTGACGTCGAGGCTGGTATTCCACTCGGTCGAGATAAGCGAACCAATATAGAATTCAGTCGGGCTTGTCGGACCAAGCGATGAATTGATGGTGTTCGACCCCTCCTGGCGCGAGCGGTTCTTGCCGTAGCCGCTGCTCAGATCCCAGTCCCAGCCGGATAGCTCACCCTTGACGCCGAGCAGCAATTCAAGATCCTGCTCGCGGATGTTGCGGCGCGGACGAAAGCCGTTGGGATAGACTTCCGGCAGGGATTCCGGTGCCGATGGACGGCGGAACGTGTAATCAAGCGTGGAATCGCGCTGACCGAACGTCCCGAACGAGTAGATCTTGACCGTGCCCAGATCATAGCCGGCATTATAGCCCAGGCTGATGGCTTCGGCGGGAAACGCACCGTAATTCTTGGTCACGAGACGGTCGGCGGTGAAGTCACGCGGATCGATCTGGCCATTAATGGGCGTGTAGAGACAGTTGGCGCGGGTCGTCATCGTGCACTCGCCAATTTCGGTCGCACGGTTTGACGCCGACTGCTTCTTGGCGCTCACAAAGAAATCGGCAAAACCATCCTCGCCAAGCCTGGTGCCGATGCTGGCATCGGCGACGAAGGTTTCGCCATCGCTACGGTCCATGTTCTGACCTGCGGAAAAGCTGGCGGTGCCGCCATGGCTATCATCTTTGAGGATGATGTTGATGACGCCAGCGATGGCGTCCGATCCATATTGTGCGGCGGCACCGTCGCGCAGAACTTCGATATGGTCGACGGCAGAGGTTGGGATCATGTCGAGATCGACAGGGACCGAGCCATTATAGAGCGACGACACCGCATTGATGAGCGAGGTCTTGTGGCGACGCTTGCCGTTGACCAGGATCAGCGTCTGATCGGGGTTGAGGCCGCGCAGACCGCCCGTCGAGATGACCGTCGAGGTGCCGCCGCCCGCGCGTGCTGGCACGTTGAACGATGGCACGAGTGTATTGAGAGCCGAGAGCAGGCCCGGCTTGCCGGTCTTGGTCAGTTCCTCGGCCTTGATGACGTCGATGGGGGTCGGGCTGTCCTCCACCGTGCGGGAGAGGCCGCGCGATCCGGTCACCACGATCGTCTGCGCCGGTCCCACGTCCGCTTCCTGCGGCGGCGCGGCGGTAGCCGACGCCGCGCCCTGCATCGCCAGGGCCAGGCCCGTCACGCCGAGGCTGGCGACTTCGACGGGGCGGGCGCGATTGGTTCGGCCCGAAACAGCCAGGGCGATCACATTGCTGTTGGAAAGCGTCACCTTCAGGCTGGTGCCGGTGATCAGACGGGCGAGCGCCGCGTCGGGCGTCAGCTTTCCGTTGACCGACTGGGCATGCATCCCGGCAACCTGATCATAAGGGAAAAGCAGTTGCACGCCCGACTGTTTGGCGAACAGCGCCAGAGCCGACTGCATCGACTGTGCCGGGATCTTGAATGTGACCGCGTCGGCGGCGGCGGCAGGCTGGACGCCCGCAACAATCATTGTTGCTGCGGCATAGCCGGCGAGATGAAAATAGTTCCGCGTCATGAAACCCCCGTGAAATTTTTGTTCCTCGATTGTGGTAACGGGGCGCGCACACGTCTCTGCTAGCGAGGCTTCAAATTATCTCATTTTTATTGCGGTGCATCAGACCATGAAGAATCCGCCGACCTGCCGCGAGAATGAAGTAGGATCGTCACAAGGGAAACCGATGGACAACGCATCTGTCAGAGCAAGGCTGGATTGGTTCAAGGCATCGATACTGCCGTTCGAGGGAATGCTTCGCGCCCGCCTGCGCCGCGTCATGTCGCGAGCCTGCGACGTCGACGATATCGT
The DNA here is from genome assembly GCF_000382885.1 of Sphingobium indicum BiD32. Classification (GTDB taxonomy): domain Bacteria; phylum Pseudomonadota; class Alphaproteobacteria; order Sphingomonadales; family Sphingomonadaceae; genus Sphingobium; species Sphingobium japonicum_C. The sequence continues at coordinate 30,133 of NZ_CAVK010000123.1, read as the reverse complement.
GGCAGAGTGCATGACACGCGCTTACGCAGGGGGAGATATAAGCCGGGCCAATACGGGCAAGGCATTCCTGTTCCAGATCGCGCGCAACCTGCTCGCCGACGAGGCCCGCCGCGAAAAGATCGTATCGTTTGAATTGATGGCCGAACTGGACATGCTCCAGGTTGACCGTTCGACCGAGGAGGCGCTTCATGCCCGCGACGAACTGCGACATCTTCAGGCCATCCTTGATTCATTGCCGCCGCAATGTCGCCGCGCCTTCGTCCTGCGGCGCGTTCAAGGCAAATCGGTCAAGGAGATAGCAGAAGAGATGGAGCTCTCCGTATTCACCGTGGACAAGCATTTGACGCGCGCGGCCATCAAGATAATGCATGCTATCGGACAGTTTGAGGGGTCTGGATTTGGTTGGTCGCTACAAAAGCGCGGAGCAGACGGAGGCGATCGAGGCCGAAGCGGTTCGGCTGTTCCTCAAGGCGCGGGCCAGCGACGCCGCTGAAGATTGGTCGGAGGCCTATGCGTGGGTCGCGCTCGACCCTGCCCATGGCTTCGCCTTTGCCAAGGCAGAGGCTGGCTGGGAACTGTCCGAACGGCTTGCTGAACTGCCGACAGGGCAAATCGACGACGCCGTCATTTCGCCTTCCATCGCTCCCGCAACCACGGGTGACGGAAATGGCCGCCCGTCGCGCGGCATCGTTTTCGACCGGCGCACGGCGCTCAAATGGGGCGCTGCCGCCGCTTTCGCCGGTGTGGCCGGGACCGTCGGCCTCAGATATTACGGCACCGTCGATCATTATCGCACGGCGCTGGGCGAAACCCGTGCGATCCGACTGGCTGACGGATCGATCATTCACCTCAATACCGCAAGCTCGGTCGAAGTCGCGCTGAGGGACGATGTGCGAACCATCAAGCTCCTCCAAGGGGAAGCGCGGTTCGATGTCGCGCATGACAAGCATCGCCCCTTCATCGTGGATGCAGATGGCACCCATGTCCGCGCCGTAGGCACCATATTCAATATCCGATTGCGGCCTGACTTGACCGAGTTGACGGTGATCGAGGGGATCGTGGCCGTCGAGAATCGCGGATCGCCTGTCCGGCAGATCGGCAGTGGGCGGAGCGCCGCCGTCCGGGGGGGGCGCATCGCCGTCAACAAGCTTGATCCCGCGAAGCTCAAACAGCGGGTCGCCTGGCAGGATGGCATGCTGCAGTTCGATGGAGACACGCTTGCCCAGGCGGTTGAGGAGTTTAATCGCTATCGGGCGCAACCCATTGTGATCGGCGATCCGTCGCTCGCAAGCTTGCGCGTTGGCGGGACGTTTCATATCGATCGTTCGCAGGATTTCGTCACGGCCCTTGAAAGCAGCTTTGGTATCCGCGCGACCGCCGGGAACGACGATTCCATCCTGCTCGTCGCAGCCGAATGACCGACCACCGATAGCAGAATGGCCTGCACCATCCGTAACCGGGTGGATGGAACAAAAAACATCTTTCGATCGGGCTGACATCACGCGCGAGGAACGGATCCGCTCCATTTTGGGGGGATCGATCGGCAATCTCATTGAATGGTATGACTGGTACGTATATTCCGCCTTCACCCTCTATTTCGCGCCGATATTCTTTCCGACCGACGACAGCACAGCGCAATTATTGAATGCCGCCGCGATCTTTGCCGTTGGATTTCTGATGCGGCCTATCGGTGCATGGATGATGGGGATCTATGCCGACCGAAATGGTCGAAAGGCTGGCCTCACACTGTCGGTCATGATGATGGGCGGGGGGTCGCTGATGATCGCGCTTATCCCTAGCTACGCCGTCATCGGCGTTGCCGCGCCTGCCCTCCTGCTCGTTGCACGGCTGATGCAAGGCCTGTCGGTCGGTGGGGAATATGGGGCCAGCGCGACCTATCTTTCGGAAATGGCGCAGCATGACAGGCGTGGCTTCTTCTCCAGCTTTCAATATGTCACACTGATCGCCGGGCAATTGCTGGCGCTCTGTGTCCTGCTGCTGCTTCAACTGATTTTGACCGAACATCAGCTGGAAAGCTGGGGCTGGCGCATACCGTTCGTCATGGGCGGCCTGATGGCAATTGGCGTCTATCGCCTGCGCCGCGGCCTGCGCGAAACCGATGCTTTTACTGACAGTGCGCAGGTGACCGAACAGCCGCAGTCGAGTGGCTGGAACCTGTTCCGCCGTCACCCACGGGAGGTCATTCTGGTCATGGCGCTGACCGCCGGTGGCACCCTCGCCTTTTACGCCTTCAGCACCTATATGCAGAAATTCCTCGTCAACAGCGCGGGATTTGGCCGCCAGACCGCAACAGCGATCATGGCCTCGGCCCTCTTCGTCTACATGCTGATGCAACCGATGGCGGGGTTGCTGTCGGACCGGATCGGCCGCAAGCCACTGCTGATTGCCTTTGGTGTGTCGGGCGTCTGTTTTACCACGCTGATCTTCACGGCCCTGGAGAGCGTCACGTCATCCTTCAGCGCATTTCTGCTGGTACTCGCGGGACTGACGATCGTGACCGGCTACACCTCGATCAACGCCATCGTGAAGGCTGAGCTTTTCCCGGCCAACATCCGCGCACTGGGCGTTGCACTACCCTATGCGCTCGCAAACACCCTGTTTGGCGGCACCGCCGAATATGCCGCGCTGTGGATGAAGCAAAGCGGCATGGAATCGGGCTTCTATTGGTACGTCACCGCCATGATCGGCGTCTCGCTGATCGTCTATCTGCGAATGCCGGACACGCGCGACACCAGCAGGATCTGAGAGCCTGAACCGAAACTAATTTTATTGCGATGCCGAATGGTCGGTGCGCGAACCGCTTTTGCCGTCACCCTTCTTGTAGGCTGGCCGCGTGAAATCATCCGGCGCTTTCCATGGCTGGCGGCTATGCGGAGCGACAAGTTCAGGGACGCCTTCCGGCGTATCGACGGGGGAGAAGTGGTATTCCCCTACACCAATCCCAGCTTCGCCAATTCCCCCAGCATCGCGGCGGGCATGGCGGCGGTGGCATCCTCTTCCCCCTCGGCCAGATCGTGCGGGGCATCCTCTTGCGCCAGATAACGCCAGCCCTGATGGGCGCGCTTTGGCATGGGGTGGACGGGGATGAGGCGGGGTTCCAGCCGGATCCAGTAGCGGCCCTGCCCGGTTTCACCAAAGCCCAATATCGGGCTGCGGCCGACGATGCGGTGGTCGTGGATCCAGTAGAGCGATCCGCCCGCCATCTCCTCGACCCGCTTGGGCAGATAGCGGGTGGTCAAGCGCGCTTCACCGGCATGGCTTTCCAGCCAGGCCTTGAGCGTCGCGGGGCTTTCGCTCTGGAAGGCGATCTTGGTGATGTGCAGCGGCATGGCGGCGATCTGGGGACGCGCGGCCTGCGGTTCAACGCAGGAACAGGGTGGCCAGCCCCAGGAAGCTGAAAAAGCCGAGCGAATCGGTCATCATCGTCACGAATACGGCGGAGGACACGGCAGGATCGACATTATTGCGTTCCAGCGTGATCGGCACCAGCACACCCGCCAGCCCCGCGACCAGATTATTGGTCACGATCGCCGCGCCGAACACCAGCGACAGGTCGATCCGCCCGTAGATGATGTAGGAGCCGATGCCGATCAGCGTCCCCAGCGTCGCGCCATTGGTGGCGGCGATGCGGAATTCGCGGCCGATCATCCGCGCCGTGTTGGAACTGGTGAGCTGATTGGTGGCGAGCGCACGCACGACCACGGCCAGCGTCTGCGTCCCCGCATTGCCGCCCATGCCCGACACGATGCCCATCAAAGCGGCCAGCATGGCGAAGCGTTCGATCGTCCCTTCAAACAGGCCGACGACTGACGCGGCGAGCATGGCTGTGCCAAGGTTGACGACCAGCCAGATCAGGCGCGCGCGCACCGTCATCAGGATCGGTTCGTTGATGTCGCCCTCACCCGCGCCCGACAGGCGGAGAATATCCTCACCCGCTTCTTCGGAAATGATGTGGACGACGTCATCGACCGTGATCATGCCGACCAGCCGCCCGCCGCCATCGACCACGGCGGCGGAGATGAGCGCATATTTCTGGAAGCGCAGCGCGACTTCCTCCTGATCCATATCGACCGGGATCAGCGTCTGTTCGCGCTTCATCAGGTCGGCCATGGCGATGGCGCGGGGGCAGGTGAGAATCCAGCTGAGCTGGCAATAGCCGATCGGTCGATGCTTGGCATCGACGACATAGATTTCCCAGAAATCGCGGGTCAGGTCGCCATTGTCGCGCAGATAGTCGATCACCTGACCCACGGTCATATGTTCGGGCACCGCGACCAGATCACGCTGCATCAGGCGGCCGGCGGATTCTTCCGGGTAGGACAGCGCGCTTTCGATCGCGGCGCGATCTTCGGGGTCGAGCGCGTCGAGGACGGCCTGCTGGTCGGCCTCCTCCATATCCTCGATCATCGCGACGGCGTCGTCAGTATCGAGTTCGGACGCGAATTCGGCGACCTGTTCGGGCGCCAGATCGCCGATCAGGTCGTCGCGGACATAATCATTGAGTTCGGACAGCACTTCCGCGCCGACCAGATCGCCCAGCGCGGCCGCCACTTCGCCACGCCGGTCGGCAGGGGTGAGTTCCAGAAGATCGGCAATGTCGGCGGGATGGAGCGGCGAGACAAGGTCGCGCGCGCGTTCGGCGTCACCCTCCTCCACCGCATCCAGCACGGCGGAGACGAATTCGGGCTTTAGCCGGTCATCCTCGTCATGGCGCGATTCTGCCGCGGCAGCGATCGCTTCATCTGCGTCATCCCCCTTCAACAGGGGTTCGGCTGTGTCGCCGCGCTCGCTCATGGCGCCCCCTACTGTCCGGTTCCTGTTGCATTGCGATGCTTTCGCCCATGCACAATATAATTGCAATGGCGCAGAGGCAGCCAAAGCCCAAAACACGGGCTTCCATCGCGACCTCCAACCTCTATATGGGGGCCAGCACTACCCCATCCCCGACAAGAGAGGATTTTTCATGGCTGACGATACCCTGACCCTTAGCCTCGACAGTGGCGGCGACGTCGTCATCAAGCTGCGTGCCGACCTGGCCCCCGGCCATGTCGAGCGCATCACCACGCTGGCCAAGGACGGTTTCTACGACGGCGTCGTGTTCCACCGCGTCATCCCCGGCTTCATGGCGCAGGGCGGCGACCCGACCGGCACCGGCATGGGCGGATCGAAGCTGCCCGACATCAAGGCCGAATTCAGCCGCGAAAAGCATATCCGTGGCGTCTGCTCGATGGCCCGCTCGTCCAACCCGAACAGCGCGAACAGCCAGTTCTTCATCTGCTTCGACGATGCCACCTTCCTCGACGGCCAGTACACCGTCTGGGGCGAAGTGACGTCGGGCATGGAGCATGTCGATGCCCTGCCCAAGGGCGAGCCGCCGCGCACGCCGGGCAAGATCGTCAAGGCGACCGTCGGCTGAACGGCTGAACGGCTGAATAAAAGGCCCGCCTCCAGAGCATGGAGGCGGGCTTTTTTGTTCGGGCGATGCCATTACCTACCCCCGTTCGTCCTGAGTAGCCGCTGAGCGAAGTCGAAGCGGCGTATCGAAGGATCGCGCAAGATGCTTCGATACGAGCCTTCGACAAGCTCCGTCTCTACTCAGCACGAACGGAGGTTGGTAACCGCAAGGCAACGCCCTTAACGCCTGCCCGCCATGCCATCCGTCGCAGAAACGGCCTGCGCCGCCTCCGCGCCATTATCCGCCGGATCGACAACCGGCGGCGTGTAAGGCCCGATCCTCTCGATATGCCAGCGGCGCTGTTCCGCTGTTGATCCGGGCACTTCGTTGACGCGGCGCAGCATCACTTGCCGTAGCGCGTACCAAGGCTTGCCATTGGCCGCGAGCCTTCCGTAAATCTGTACCGGTACGCTGACATAGACCGATCCGGCCGCGCCATCCGGCTGCGTCGGCGCGCCGATATTGGCATGGATTTCGCTGAATCCCCGGAAGCGGGCGGCGAAATGGGCGTCGTCCTGCTGGCCGATCGCACCGGTAGGATTCCAGAGATCCTGCGCATCCTCGAAGCGTTTTTCCTCCAGCAGGCCGAAATAGCCCTGCACCACCTGCGCCGCGCCCTGCGCGCTGTCAGGGTCGATCACGCCTTCTTCGATCGGGGTGCGATCGTCGGGCAGGCCGCCCGGTGTCCCCGGCTCCGGCGGGGTCAGCGGTTCCATCACCGCCATCGCTTCGGCGCGGACGTTATTTTCGACCTGCACCGCATTGGCACCGTTGGCGAGATTGTCGATCGCGCTCTCCTCCCGCCCGTCGCAGGCCACGACGAGCAGGAGGGAAAGCAAGGCGGCGGCCTGTACCGGACCCCGCATCAGTCGGGACGTTCCTGCCGCGAGGCACCGGGCGCGCGCGATCGGACGGCGCGTTCTGACGGAGCAGGACGGGCGCTCCAGTCACGCTGCGGGCGCGGCTGGCTTGTTTGCGGACGTGTCTGCGGCTGACGCAGCCCCGGCTGGGGCGCGGGGCGCACCGCGTCATTGCCGCGCCAGTTGCCGCGACCGCGGGGGGTGTCCGTCCCTTGCGGCGAGCGGGGGCGGTTCGTCCAGTTGCCATTGCCGGGCTGGCCATCACGGCCCTGCCAGCGATTGTCGCGGCCATCGCGATCGCGGCCGCGCCATTGGCCATTGCCACGGTCGTCCCGCCGGTCATCGCGGCGTTCGGCACGGCGGCCTTCCCAATAGCGGCGCTGGCCGTCATTCCAGCGCTGGCGGCGACCGGCGCGATCGTAGACATAATAGCCCGTGCCGGGATAATAATAATTGTCGTACCAGCCATTATAGAGGCCGGGCTGATAATAGCCGGTCGGGCCATAATAACCGTCGCCATAATAGCCGCCACCGCCATAGTAACCGGTGCCGACGCTCACGCCGCCATAACCATAGCCGTCGTCATAGGCGCAGCCGCCCAAAGCAAGTGCGCCTGCCAGTCCCATCACGGCCAGAATCCGATGTCGGAAACCCGTCATCGTCTTTCTCCTCTTCTCCATCTGATCCTGACGTAACGTCCGGCGGTTGAATTGGTTGTGAATGGATTTGGCCTGCCACGTCCAGTGTTTATCGCAGGTTCAGATAAGTCGGGTTTCGTTCATCGGGACGACAGAAACCGTGTTTTTTCCGTCACATAATCGCATTTTTGGCGGCTTTTATCTTCTGTTCAGGAAACCTTCGGGCAGGGCCAGCCATTTATCTCCCGTCGCCTGAGCCGCTTGCAGCGCTCATCCGTGCGACCCGGCGGGTCCACACCGTCGCATCAAACCACAACAGATAAAGGGTCACCCCTATGAAGACACTGCTTTTGACGGCAGTTGCTGCCGCGTCCTTCGTTCCTGCCGCTATGGCGCAGGATGAGGCTGGTGCGCCCAGCCGCATCGAGCCTTATGTCGGCGTGATGGGCGGCGTGCATAATTTCGACAGTGAGACCGGCAAGGAGGGTATTCCTCCGGTCGGCTATAAAGGCCGCATGGTCGAAGGCGTCGCGGGCGTGAATTATAATGTCGCAGGCCCGCTGGTCGTCGGCGTCGAAGGCACCGCATCGAAGGGCGTGTCGGGCGACATTGACTGGGAATATGGCGCGGCCGGCCGGGTGGGCGTGAAGGCGGGCAAGGACAGCCTGATCTTCGGCAAGGTCGGTTACAAATGGGTCAATTTCGACGCACTCGGCCCCGATAGCCCGGACTATCACGGCACCACCTATGGCGCGGGCGTCGAATTATCGGCTGCAGACATGGGCGGTTCAGCTGCCAGCAGCAACATCCGTTTCCGGGTGCAGGCCGATACGATGGGCAATTTCCGCTCGATCCGCCCAATGGCGGGCGTCGTCGCGAAATTTTAAAAGGTTTGGCGGGCTGTAGCGGCCCGCCCCACCGGCCAATCCCCGATCAGGGTCCGCCCTGATCAGGGACTGGGGTCCGGGACGGCGCATTGGACTGCCGCCGTCCCGGATTCCCCCAGATCGGATCCTCCCCCGCTGGGGGAGGATTTTTGGTTTAGCCGCTATTGCGCAGCGCCGTCGCGATCGCATTGATCGACAGTTCGATGCCTTCCTTGATGCGCGGATCATCCTCGCCCGCGCGGTGCCGTTTCAGCAATTCGACCTGGAGCAGGTTGAGCGGCTCGATATAGGGGAGACGCAGCCGGATCGAGGTTTCCAGCGTCGGGTTCTTTTCCAGCAAACGGCTCTGCCCGGTCGCGGCGAGCAGCCCGTCATGGGTCTGCGCCCAGCCCTCCCGAATGCGGCCGAAAAGCCGTTCGGCCAGTGCCTGATCGTCGACCAGCGGCAGATAATGGGCCGCGATGCCCAGGTCCGATTTGGCCAGCACCATTTCCAGATTGCCCATCGCGGATTTCAGGAAGGACCAGCTTTGCGCCATGTCGGCCAGCAGCGCCTTGTCCTCGAACGCGGCAATCGCATGGCCCACGCCATACCAGCCGGGCAGCATGACGCGCGCCTGCGCCCAGCTGAACACCCAGGGAATTGCGCGCAAATCCTCGATCGCGGTGCTTTTGGTGCGGCTGGCGGGCCGCGACCCGATCTTCAGGCCCGAAATCTCCTGAATCGGGGTCAGCTCGCGGAAAAATTCCTTGAACCCCTCCGTGCCGTAAACCAGATCGCGATAGGCGTTGAAGGCATTTTGCGACAGCTCGTCCATGGCGCCTGCAAAACGCGCGGCGTCCTTGTCCGAAATCCCCTCCGGCTCCAGGCTGGCGAGCAGGGTCGCGCTCGTCATCGCTTCCAAATTGGTCATGGCAACATCGCGCGATCCGAATTTGGCGGCGATCATCTCGCCCTGTTCGGTGATGCGGATGCGGCCCTGCACCGTACCGCGCGGCTGCGCCTGGATCGCGGCGAAGGCGGAACCGCCGCCGCGCCCCACCGCCCCGCCGCGCCCGTGGAACAGCTGCATCGCCGCGCCTGCATCGGCAAAGACCGGCTCCAGCGCCTTGCTCGCCTTGAACAGGCTCCAGGTCGACGTGATGTAGCCGCCATCCTTGTTGCTGTCCGAATAGCCGATCATCACTTCCTGATGCCCGCGCTGCTTCACCACCCCGGCAATTTCGGGCAGTCCGAAATAGGCGGACATGATCTGTGGCGCGGCCTCCAGATCGGCGATGGTTTCAAACAAGGGGATCGACATGATCGACGCCTGCGGCGGCGCGCCATCGACACCTGCGCGCCACAGCCCTGCTTCCTTGAGCAGGATGTTGACCTCCAGCAGGTCCGACACGCTTTCCGCCTTGGAAATGATATAATGGGTGATGCAGGGCGGGCCGTAGATGCGGTGCGCTTCGGCGGCAGCGTGGACGATCGCCAGTTCGGACGCGGTTTCCTCCGAATAATCGGCGAAGCGCGATCCCAATGGGCGATTGTTGGCCAGTTCGCGACGCAGCAGAGCGATGCGGGCATATTCGTCGAGCGCGGCATAGTCCGCCTCGACCCCCGCGACCTTGAGCAATTCGGCCACCACCCGCTGATGCACATCGCTATTTTGGCGCATGTCGAGCGTGGCGAGATGGAAGCCGAAGGTTTCGACCGCGCGGATCAAGCGCCCCAATGCGCCGCCGCTCGACAGCGCGCCATCGCCCTCGCTCGCCAGCCCTTGCGCCACGGTGACGAGATCGCGGCGGAAATCGGCGGGGCTGGCATAGGCCTGCCCTTTCAGGCTGGACGGGCGTGGTGGCTGGCCGCCAGTCAGCGTCGCATAGGTGGCGACCAGACGGGCGTAGATGCCTGAAATGGCGCGGCGATAGGGTTCGTCCTGACGGCTGGGCGACGTGTCGCCGCTGGCGTCGGCAATGTCCAGCACCGCCTGGGGCACATGGGCCAGTTCGGTCGAGAGCGACAGTTCCGCGCCCAGCGCATGGAGCGCGTCGAGATAATAGGCCAGCGCTGCCTGCGCCCCGCGTTTCAGCGCGAATTCAAGCTGGGGCGCCTGCACGAAGGGATTGCCGTCGCGGTCGCCGCCAATCCAGCTGCCGACCCGCAGGAAACTTTGCGGACGCGCGCCCAGCACCCGCTCCCACCGGGCATAGAGCGCGGGCAGGACCGGCAGGAATGTGTCGCGGAAATAGGCAAGGACATTGTCGATCTCATCCGCGACGAACAATTTTTCGCGGCGCAGCGGGCGGGTCTGCCACAGCAAGGCGATCTGGCGGAAAATCGCCTCGTCCAGATTTTCGCCATCGTCGGTCTCTTCGCGACCCGCATCCTTGAGCAGCATCAGGTCGGCGATGCGGTTCTTGTGATCGATCATGCTCTTGCGCCGCACTTCGGTCGGGTGGGCGGTGAGGACGGGGACGATCAGCGAGTGCGCCAGCAGCCCCAGCACCGCGTCGCGACCGATCCCATGCGAATCCAGCCGGGCGATGGCTGATGCGACATCGGCCCCCGGTTCGGCTGCAACCCCCTGCCGGTCCTCTGCCAGATTGGCGAGCATGGAAAAGAGCATGAAACCGCGCACGAAATTGAGCGTGTCGTCCAGGCTGAGCGCGTCCAGCCCGGTATCGACAAAGTCCGCCCCCTGAATCCCCCGCGCCCGATCGACCGAGGCGGAGCGGATATATTCGGTCTGGCGATAGAGGCTTTCCCCGCCATAGGCCCGGATCACGTCGCCCAGCAGGCGCCCCAGATAGCGGATGTCGGGGTTCTGCGTGATCGCAGGAGCGGATGTCGTGGAGGAGAGAGTCGCCATGGTAACGATGCTGCACCGCAACAAGTTGAGGGTCAAGAAATTCCCACCGCTGTGCCGTTGCGTTCAGGCCGCCTTGAGCGCCTCGATCAGGCGCCCGAACTCCGCCTGCACCTGTTCGACCCCCTGTCGCACGGCCGCGCCCTGTGCACGGGTCGTGGCGGCGGCCTGTGCCGAATGACGCAGGGCATGGGAAATCGCATCGACCGCCTGGTTGGTCGCACCAGCATCAAGCGCGACCGAACGGGAAACGCGCTGAATATCCTCTACCGAGGCAAGCTGTTGCTGGGCAGAGGCAGCAGCCAGCCCGATCGCCTCGACCAGACTGGCCAGAACGGTATCGACCGACCCGACCAGCGCAAAAGTCTGCTCCGCCGCCTGCTCGATTCCTTCCGCGCGCGCCTGGATTTCGCGTGTGGTCTGCGCCGTCTGGGCAGCCAGCGCCTTGACTTCATTGGCGACAACTACGAAGCCGCGCCCCGCTTCCCCGGCGCGTGCCGCTTCGATCGTGGCGTTGAGCGCCAGAAGATTGGTCTGGCCGGTAATCTCCGCGATCAGGTTGGTGGCTTCGTTGACGCTGCCGACATGGCGACGCAGATTATCATTGGCGTGGTGCGCGGCGGCCGACTGACCGCTGGCGGTCGCGGCCGATTCGCGGATATCATAGGCGGTGTCGGTAATGGCACCGATCGATGCGGTCAGTTCGTCGATGGTCGCCGTGATCGCCTGGGCCGATCCGGCGGTATCGCGCGCACGCGCGGTTACTGTGTCGACATGACGTTGCTGCTCGTCGATCGTGCGCATCGTATCGTCGGCGCTATGTTCAAGCGCAGCGGCCGTTTCAAACAACTGGGCCACCAGCACGGCCATGGACCGTTCCAGCGCGTCTGCTATCACCCGCCCGTTGCGCCGCAATTCCTCCTGATGCCGCCGTTCCTCGGTCGCGACCCGATCGGCGCTGGCGGCCAATGCCTGCCGGGCGGCTTCAGCCTGCACCAGCGCGTCGCGTGCCTGTTCAGCGGCGGTGCGCGCTTCACTCTCCGCATCGCGCGAATGCCGGACCTGCGTGCGCAAGGCGCCATGTGCTGCCACGAGCCGCCATGCCAGCCAGCCCGACATGGCGAGGAATGTCAGGATGATGGAGGCCATGGCGGGGATGATCTCGCGCAATGCCTTGGCCCCGGCAGATGACCGGCGCCATTCTACCTGCCCCAGCACCTGACCGGTAACATCCTTGATCCGAATACCGTTTTCCGTGTCCCCGGTGGTGCCGACATTCCATTTCAGCGGCAATTGATTGGTGCGGCTCATATCAGCCAGAAGGCTGGCGTCGATCGGCTTGGCGAACAGCAGATAGCGCAGATCCCCGGATGGCAGGCTGCTACGGTCCTTCCATGGGGTGATCGCGCGGGCAGCCAGGATCACCGCTTGCCCCTGCAAACGGGCGAAACGCACGATCCCTTGGCGCTGGGCCAGTGCGGCGCGCTGGCTGCCCGGCAGCGCCGCCATCATTTCATGCAAGACTGGCAGGGCCATCGCCCGATCCAGCGGCTGGAGGCTGGCCCGCCGGTGCAGGTCGGTGCCCGCCGCCATCCAGACGGTCCGTCCGCTGGCGTCGAGCACATAGGCATCGGCCAGTTCCGTAGCCAGGTTGGTTTCGGCCCATTCCCGGTCGAATTCGCCATAGACATGGTCGACCGCATCGTCCCAGCGCGCAGACGCCATGACCGAATCGCCCAGAGCAGCGCGTTCACGCAGCAACGCGCCATTGACGACACGATGGAGGTAGGCGTCGGCATTATGTTCGATCTGGGCACTGAGCAGGCCAAGGAGGATGGCGGTACCGATTATCGCAAGCAGGATGACGCCGCCCAGCGGCACCATCGTGTCCCCCAGATTGTTGTTGCCCGCCAGCAATGCGCGCCTGCGCATCATATGTCGTGCCTGAAAAAGGAGGGACTTCTTTACCATCTTCTCCCGGATAATGCAGACAGGTTGAAAATTGGTGAGCAAGCTTCTTGCGCCGACCCGGCTCACTGGGCCAAAGGACGAGCGTGACCGCCAGCATCAGCATAGGAACCGACAGCCACGGCAAGGACGTGCTGGTCGACGTGGAGGAATTGCTTGCCACCCGGCTGCTCGTCCAGGGCAATTCAGGGTCGGGCAAGTCGCATCTGCTGCGCCGCCTGCTGGAAGAGAGCGCGCCGCTGGTCCAGCAGATGGTGATCGACCCGGAGGGAGATTTCGTCACGCTGGCCGATAATTATGGCCATGTAGTGATCGACGCGGGCGACTATAATGAGCGCGAGATCGTCAAGATGGCGACGCGGATTCGCGAACATCGTGCGTCTGTGGTGCTGAGCCTGGAGGCGCTGGAGATCGACGCGCAGATGAAATGCGCCGCGTCTTTCCTGAACGCCCTGTTCGATGCCCCACGCGACCATTGGTATCCCGCGCTTGTGGTGGTGGACGAAGCGCAGATGTTCGCCCCCGCCGCCGCCGGCGACGTGTCCGACGACGCGCGCCGGGTATCGCTGGCGGCGATGACCAATTTGATGTGCCGGGGGCGCAAACGCGGCTTGGCGGGCGTCATCGCGACGCAGCGGCTGGCGAAACTGGCCAAGAATGTCGCGGCCGAAGCCTCCAACTTCCTGATGGGGCGCACCTTTCTGGACATCGACATGGCGCGCGCCGCCGACCTGCTGGGCATGGAGCGGCGACAGGCGGAGCAGATTCGCGATCTGGAGCGCGGGCGCTTCCTGGCGCTGGGTCCGGCGATCTGCCGCCGTCCGGTCGCGGTGAAGATTGGCGCGGTCAAGACCAGCACGCGCGGCGGCACCCACAAGCTGATGGCCCCGCCGGTGACCAGCTGCGAGGATTTTCAGGAATTATTGTTCGCACCCGAAGCAGCGGATGCAGCGCCGGTCGCGCCGCCACGCGCCGACCCACCGCCCCGCGCCGCCGAAGATATCATCCGCGCACTGGCCGATTCGCCATCGGCCAAGCCCGCCGCGCCCGAACTGGATTTCGGCCAGAATGAGCCGGTGGTGATGGCGGTGTTGGAGGAAATCGTCGCCGATCTGGGCGATGCTGCACCGAGCGTATCGACCCTCTATCAGGATTTCGGTGTGCGCTGCCGGATGAAGGGGCTGCGCACACCGCCGCTCGACCTGCCCGCCTTTCGCAAGCGTTTTGCCATGGCGCAGGCGGGGATGATGGACGCCGCCGATGTCCGCTGGGAACCAGCGATGCGCGCCGCCGATCCGCTGCCGGAGGATATGCTCGCTCCGTTCCTGTTGATCGCGCGCGCCGCGATGCAGGGGCACCCCTGCCCCGACGACACGGCGCTGGCGCGGGCCTATGGCACCAGCTCACCGGGACGGGTGCGGCGGCTGATCGACTATATGGAGAAACTGGGCGTCATCGTCGCGCGAACCGATTTTTCGGGCAAGCGCTCCATCGGCGTGCCGGGGCTGGGTCTGTCGACGGCAGTGGCGGAGGGGTGATGCCTGCGATATCCGTCCTGTTCGTGTGCCTGGGCAATATCTGCCGGTCGCCGCTGGCCGAAGCGGCTTTGCGGGCGGAGGCAGAGCGGGTCGGACTGGACATATTGGTCGATTCGGCGGGCACGGGCGACTGGCATGTGGATTGTCCGCCCGATCCGCGCGCGGTGCGGCAGGCACTGCGCCATGGCATCGACATTTCGGGCTATCGCGGGCGGCAGGTGAGCGCGGCCGATTTCCATCGCTTCACCCATGTCTTTGCGCTGGATGGCGAGAATCTCAAAAATCTGCGGCGCATCCGGCCTTCGGACGGGACAGCGACGTTGGCGCTGTTGATGGACAAGGTGCCGGGGCGCGAGGGAAACGGCGTGACCGATCCCTATTATGGCGATGAAGCCGGATTTGCACAGACGTGGGACGATGTGACCAGCGCGGCGCGGGCCATCATTGCCGAGCTTAGCTCGATTCGCGGATGACGAGGCGCGGGGCGATGCTGATCGACCCGGCATCTTCTCCTGCAAGGCGACGGAACAGCAGGTCGACCAGCTGGCGCGCGCCGCCCTCTATGTCCTGCGCCACGGTGGTCAGCGGCGGATTGGCCAGGCGCGCCATGGGGATGTCGTCAAAGCCGATGATCGACAGGTCGCCCGGCACGGACAGGCCATGGTCGGTCGCGGCTGACAGCAGGCTCATCGCCACCACGTCCGATGCGGCGAACAGGCCGTCGGGGCGGTTGCCGGCGGCGAACCAGGCGGTGGCGACCTCCAGACTGGCTTCGGGGGTGATATGGGTGTGGACCAGTTCGACGGTATCGCGCAGATCGGCGGGCAGCGCGGCGACAAAGCCCTGATAGCGGGCGGCAAATTCGGGCACCGCGACATTGCCGAAAAAGGCGAGGCGACGACGGCCCCGCGCGACCAGATGCTGCGCGGCCAGCGCGCCGCCCGCCTGATTATCCGTACCCACGGTGACATGGGCGTTGCGGGACGATTGTTCGCCCCAGATCACCATCGGCGCATAATGGGCGGCGGTGCGATCCAGCACCGCACTCTGGTTCGACTGGCCAATGATGATGACGCCGTCGGTGCGGCCGGTGCGAATGAAAGTGTCGAGCCAGTCGTCGCCCTGCGGCAATACCCGCGAGAGCAGCAGGTCATAGCCCCGATCGGTCAGCGCATCGGCGAGGAAGCCGAGCATCGCCATGAAGAAGGGATCGGACAGATGCTGGCCCCGTTCATGCCCCAACGGCAGCAACACGGCGATGGCACCCGTGCGACCAAGGCGGAGATTCTGCGCGGCGACATTCAGCTTGAAACCATGCCGGTCGGCCAGCGCCTGAATCCGTTCCCGCGTGCCCTTGTTGAGCGCGCCCTTGCCGGTAAGCGCCCGCGATACGGTAGAGACCGATACCCCACCGATCCGCGCCAGATCGGCAATGCTTTTGACCTGTTCGGGCTTTGTGTCGTCCATCGCGTTGAGACTAGGGCAAAGTCGCGCCGCCGACAACGGCCTGTGGTTCAGGCCACGCGCGCGGGCGTGCGCACCAGCAATGTCGCTGCACCCGCCATGACCATCATCACCCCGGTCATCAACAACAGGTTACGCGGATCACTCCCCAGCAAAGGCTGGTAGATCAGCGGCACGATCAGCGTTTCCAGCAACATGGGGATGACGATGAACATGTTGAAAATGCCCATATAGACGCCAGTCCGTTCGGGCGGGATGGCATTGGCGAGCAAGACATAGGGATTGCCCATCATGCTGGCCCAGCCAATGCCGATACCGATCATCAGCAGGAACAAGTGGCCTGTATCGCGCACCTGCGGAATGGCGAGCATGGCAAGGCCCGACAGGGTGACGGCGATGGCGTGGAGATATTGCGCACCGATGCGACGGCTGAGCGGCACCATGGCGAAGGCGGCGAGGCAGGCGATAGCATTGTAGAACGCCCCCGCCTGGCCCGTGAGCAACACTGCCTGGCGAAAGCCGCTGCTGGCGGGATCGGCGGTGTCGAACAGCGATCGGGCCAGCGCGAAGGCGATGAACTGCCAATAGGCGAACATGGCGAACCACTGGAACAGCATAGACAGGGCCAGCTGGCGCATAGCGGTAGGCATGGCGCGGATGGCAGCGACAAAGTCGCGCAGCGCAGTGGCAGGGGAAAGGGGCTGCGCCTGCATTCGCGCCACATCTTCGGGCGGCAGCGGCAATTCGCGCACGCGCAGCACGGACCAGAGGATGGTGGAGATGGAGATGACCGCCCCTGCAACGAAAGCGATGCGGGTGACCTGTGGTATGCCGTTGGCGTCGATCAGGTCACCGTCAAAACCCCACCAGACCAGCAGCGAGGGGGCAAGATAGGAGAGCGTCTGGGCGAGGCCGGTAAAGGCGCTCTGGGTCAGGAAGCCGACCGGGCGCTGGCTTTCGTCGAGCCGGTCGCTGACATAGGCGCGGTAGGGTTCCATCGTGATATTGTTGGCTGCATCCAGCATCCAGAGCAGGCTGGCGGCGAACCAGAGCGTGGGGCTGTAGGGCATCAACAGCAGGCCGAGGCTGCACAATATCGCGCCGATCAGGAAATAGGGAGTGCGGCGGCCCCATTTGCTGACGGTACGGTCGCTGAGCGCGCCCACGATCGGTTGCACCAGCAGGCCGGTGACCGGGCCCGCCAGCCACAGCAAGGGCATAGTCGCCTCGTCAGCGCCCAGATAGCGGTAGATCGGTCCCATATTGGCCTGTTGCAGGCCGAAGGAGAATTGGATGCCGAGGAACCCCAGGTTCATCTCGACAATGCGTGACAGACGCATCCGTGGTTTGCTCAACGCACTGGCCATCGATCCGGTCCTCTCCCGCGCCCTGTCATCCGACGAGCGCCAGGGGATGGAATAGCAGAAGCAGCGATGATTGCAAACGTTTGCTTAAATCAAATTTTCAGTCGCCAGCAACGCGATCCCGCATCGTTTGACTTGCACGGAAGGTCAGGACGCGGCGCGGTTCGATCGGCACTTCCACCCCGGTCTTGGGATTGCGGCCCATGCGTTGGGTCTTGTCGCGCAGAACGAAAGTGCCAAAGCTGGAAATCTTCACATTTTCGCCGCGTCCAAGCGCATCGGACATATGATCCAGGATCGATTCGATCAGCGCTGCCGCTTCGGCCCGCGACAGGCCGACATGACGGTTGACGCTTTCAGCAAGGTCTGCGCGCGTTAATGTGCCTGTCCCCGTCATTGGATTCCCCATTTCCACCCCATGGACCATCACGGTCGGATGGCCTCTACAGGAATGTGCGGGATTTGCAGGGCTTTGGCAAGGTTGCGTGATGTTGCGGGATCAGACCCGCAGGACGCAGGCACCCCAGGTGAAGCCTCCGCCCATCGCTTCCAGCACGATCAGGTCGCCCGGCTTGATCCGGCCATCGCGAATGGCGCAATCGAGCGCCAGCGGAACCGACGCGGCAGAGGTGTTCGCATGGCGATCCACAGTCACGACGACGCGGTCGGGCGAAAGTTTGAGCTTGCGCGCTGTGGCATCAAGGATGCGGGCATTGGCCTGATGCGGCACCAGCCAGTCAATGTCGCTGCTGGACAGGCCCGCTGCCGCCATGACTTCGTTAAGGACTGCGGCGAGGTTGACAACGGCGTGGCGGAATACTTCCTGGCCCTTCATCCGCAACTTGCCCACGGTCTGCGTCGTGGACGGCCCGCCATCGACATAGAGAAGGCCGTTGTGACGGCCATCAGCATGGAGTTTGCTGGCCAGAATGCCCCGGACCGTTTCGGGACTCGCACCGTCTGCGCTTTCCTCTGCCCCCAGAACAACAGCACCCGCGCCATCGCCGAACAGGACGCAGGTGGTGCGATCCTCCCAGTCGAGAATGCGGCTGAAGGTTTCAGCGCCGATCACCAGCGCGCGCTGGGCCGCGCCTGACCGGATCATGCTGTCGGCCACGGTTATGGCGTAGAGGAAGCCCGAACAGACGGCCGCCACGTCGAACGCGACGCAATCATTGATACCGAGTGCTGCCTGCACCTTGGTGGCGGAAGCCGGGAAGGTCTGGTCCGGGGTCGCCGTCGCCAGGATGATGAGGTCGATGTCCTGCGCGGCGATACCGGCGGCGTCGAGCGCGGCGCGGGCCGCGTCCGTGGCCAGCGAGGCGGTGGTTTCATCGTCGCCCGCAATATAGCGATTGCGAATACCGGTACGCTCGACAATCCATTCGTCGCTGGTGTCGACGGTCTGCGCCAGTTCAGCGTTGCTGACCGCGCGAACAGGCAAGGCCGATCCGGTCCCAAGAAGAATCGCACGACGGATCACTTGACGGGCTGCTCCAGCTTTGACGAGGCGGTGAGCGCCTGCACGGCGGCCATGTCGGCGGCGATGCGGCGGGTGATGTCCTCTTCGAGCAGGCGGGCGGCGACATGAACCGCATTGGCGATACCCTTGGCATCCGCGCTGCCATGGCTTTTGACGACCACGCCGTTGAGGCCCAGAAACACCGCGCCATTATGATTGTTGGGATCAAGATGATGCTTGAGCAGGTGCATCGCGGGCTTGGAGATCAGAAAGCCGATCTTCGAGCGGATCGAACTGGTAAAGGCTTTGCGCAGCACGTCGGTGACGAAGCGGGCCGTACCCTCGATCGTCTTGAGCGCGACATTGCCGGAAAAGCCGTCGCACACGATGACATCGGTGTCGCCCCGGCTGATCTTGTCGCCTTCGATAAAACCGTCAAAGCTCATGGGCAGGGCATGCGCGGCGCGCAGGATGGCCGCAGCGTCGCGGATTTCATCCGTGCCCTTTAGATCCTCGGTGCCGATGTTGAGCAGGCGCACGCGGGGCCGTTCGAGGTCGAAAGCGATGCGGGCATAGGCCGCCCCCATCACCGCGAACTGGACGAGGTTGCGGGCGTCACATTCGGTGTTTGCGCCCAGATCGAGCATGACAACGTCATTGTCACCGAGCGTCGGCAGCAGCGCGGCCAGAGCGGGCCGATCAATGCCGGGCATGGTGCGCAGCGCCAGCTTGGCCATGGCCATCAGCGCGCCGGTATTGCCCGCCGACACGGCGGCACCGGCCTGGCCCGATTTCACGGCCGCTATGGCCATGCTCATCGAGCTGCTTTTTTTGCGAATCGCAACGCTGGGCTTGTCGGCACCATCGACGACGGTATCGGCATGGACGACGTCCGACGCCGCGCGCAAATTGGGATGGTTATCGAGCGCCGCCTTTATGCGGGTTTCGTCACCGAACAGGGTGAAGCGCAGCCCGTCGTGGCGGTGACGGGCGAGCGCCACACCCGCCATCATCACGCGCACGCCTTCATCCCCGCCCATCGCGTCTATGGCGATTCGCGGTTGGCTGGACACCCTAGATCACCCCTTTGCGGAGATCGAAAAGTCGTTACGCCCCGACGGCGACGATTTCGCGGCCATTATAATGGCCACAGGCGCCGCACAGATTGTGGGGGCGCTTGAGTTCACCGCAGTTGGAGCATTCCTGGAATGCTTCGACGCGCAGCGAATCGTGGCTGCGGCGCATACCGCGCTTGGAGGGGGACGTTTTCCTTTTGGGGACAGCCATGTCGGCACCTTGTTCCGTAAATCTATCAGGTTGTGCGAACGGCCAGATCCGACATGAAAGCGGACGCCAAAAGCGCCGCAGACCCATGCGGCCCTGGGTGATCGCGAAGCCCTGCGCCTATAGCGCTTTTTGATCGGGGTGCAAGTCCTTCCTTGCCCGCGCGGTCGGGGCGGCTAGGGTACAGGCCACAGAAATGAGGGGAAAACCGATGCTATTGCCAATCACACTGACCTTCGCTGCCGCCTGCGCACTGCTCAACCTGTGGATCGCGACGCGATGCGCGCGGATTCGGATCGCGGACAAGGTGCTGCATGGCGATGCCGGCAATGCGCTGCTGGCGCGGCGGATGCGGGCACATGCCAATTATATCGAATATACGCCAATCGTGCTGATCCTGTTCCTGCTCGTCGAGCTGGCCGTGGGCGCTTCGCTGTGGCTGTGGATCGGTGCGCTCGTCTATGTCGCGGCGCGCGTGGCCCATGCGTTCGGCATGGATGCGGATGCGCCCACCCTGTTGCGCGGCGGCGGAGCGATGCTGACCTGGATCGTCATGATCGCCATGGCAATTACGGCGCTGACGATCGCCTATACCGCCACGCGCGAAGTGCCCGCACCACCGGCGCTGTCGGCGCAGGTGTAACCCCATATCCGTTCGGGCTGAGCCTGTCGAAGCCCTGCCCTTTACTTCAGGAAGAGCGACCCTTCGACAAGCTCAGGGTGAACGGAGGGGGTGCCAGACGAGGATTAACCCAACACCGAATCGGCGACGAAGGGGTTGGTGCGGCGTTCGTGGGCGAAATTGCTCATCTGGCCATGGCCGGGGACGAAAGCGGTATCGCCGCCCAATGGCCACAGCTTGCCGGTGATGGCGTCGATCAGCTGTTGGTGATTGCCGCGCGGAAAGTCGGTGCGGCCGATCGATCCTTGGAACAGCACATCGCCGACGATCGCGAGCTTGCTCGGCGCATGGTGGAAAACGACATGGCCGGGCGTATGGCCGGGGCAATGGAGAACGTCGAGGGTGAGGTTGCCCACATGCACCTGATCGCCATCGACCAGCCAGCGATCCGGCTCGAAACTCTCGCCCGGCACGCCCCAGCGCGCGCCATCCTGCGCCAGCTTGTCGATCCAGAAACGGTCATCCTCATGCGGCCCCTCGATGGGGACGCCCAGGTCGCGGGCCAGCACGCCGGCCTGACCGCAATGGTCGATATGGCCGTGGGTGACGAGCAGCTTTTCGATAGTCACGCCATGCTGCGCCGCTGCCTTTTTCAATACCGGCAAGTCACCGCCCGGATCGACGAACGCCCCGCGCATGGTGGCGGTACACCAGAAGAGGGTGCAGTTCTGCTGGAGCGGAGTGACCGGGATCAGCGTGGCTTTGAGCGGACGGTCTTGCGGGGATGTCGTCATGCGCCCGATGTGGCGAAGCGGCGGGACGGACGCAAGGGGAAGCGAACCTCCCTGCCTGGTTAGTTTGCCTCGTCCAGCGCCGCGAAGGGTTCCGCCAGGCTGATGCCGTCCAGCACCCGCGCCGTTTCGTCGCGCACGCGCAGCATCACCCGGTGCAGGCGACATTCCGATTCGGGCAGGCAGTTGGTACAGCTTTCATGCGCGAAGCGGCTGGCGCAGGGGGTGAGCGCGAGCGATCCGCGGGTCAGGCGGACAATGTCGCCATAGCTGATGTCGACCGGGGCGAGCGCCAGCCAATAGCCCCCGTCCCTTCCCCGCTGCGTCGCCACCAGCCCTTCGCGCGACAGTTCGGACAGGATCACCGTCAGGAATTTGCCTGGAATATTCTGGCGCGTGGCAATCTCGTTCAGTGGCACCGGTCCCTGACGATAGCGGTCGGCGAGATGCTGGAGCGCGCGGATGGCATAACGGGTCTTTTGGGACAGCATATTAGCGTTATTCGCTCAGGTGATGCGTTTGACAAGTCAAGGCGCGGCTTTCTCCAGCGCGGTGCGTGCCTGGGCAGGGAAATCGGTAAAGACCGCATCCACCCCGGTCGCGGCCACCGCCCGGACATAGCCCGCAAAGTCGCCCCGGCCCTGCGCGTCGTCGGGGCGCTGATATTGGGCGGGCAGGAAGAAATTTTCCATTCGCAGCGTCCAGATATGCACCTGTAGCCCGGCATCATGCGCCTGCCCCACCAGCGCGGTGGCACCATCGTCCGCCAGCACCCGGCTGGTCGAAGGACCGATGCCGTCGGCATAGTCGGCGATCGCGCGCAGCCCCTCCACGCTCATCATCGCGTCATAGGTCAGGTCCGGCCGGTCGGCGGGTCCGCCGGTGCTGTCGATCAACTGGATCAGCCGCAACCGGGTGGCGGCGCGCAACGCCTGAAGATTACCGACCTCGAACGACTGGATATAGACCGGGTCGACCTCCGTCAGATAACCATATTGTTCCAGCAGAGCGAGCATCGGTGCCTGATGCGGAAGCCCGATCCCGGCGAAATAGCCGGGATGTTTGGTTTCGGGATAGATGCCGATGCGGCGACCGGCTTCGGCCTCCTTGGCGCGAACCAGCTTCAATATCTCCTCGAATGTCGGGATGAGGTAGAGATTGTTGAAGCGGGTATTGGCGGGGCGCAGCAAGGGCAGCCGTTCGCGCGCGCGCAGGGTGCGCAGTTCGGCCAGGGTAAAATCTTCGGTGAACCAGCCGGTCACCGCCTGACCGTCGATCGTCTTGCTCGTCTTGCGATCGGCAAATTCGGGATGATCGGCAATGTCGGTCGTGCCGCTGATTTCATTTTCGTGCCGGGCGACCAGCACGCCGTCCCTGGTCAGGACCAGATCCGGCTCGATAAAATCCGCGCCCGCGTCGATCGCGCGTTCGTAGGAGGCCAGTATATGTTCGGGCCGCTCGCCGCTGGCCCCGCGATGGGCGATCAACAAGGGTTCGGCCATGGCGATCTCTACCGGCAAAAGGAGGAACAGAAGCGTCAGGCAGGCGCGGATCAGGCGCCGCCCGCTCATGCTATGGCACCTGCCAGCGCATTCTCATAGGTCGTTGCCTTGAAACCTATGATGGTCTGCTTGCCCGTGTCCAGAATCGGCCGCTTGATCATCGACGGGTTGGTCATCATCAGCAGGATCGCCTTGTCCGCGTCGATATGCGCCTTGTCCCCGGCGTCGAGCGCCTTGAAGGTGGTGCCGGAACGGTTGAGGATGGTTTCCCAGCCATGCTCCATCACCCATTCCTCCAGCTTGGCCTTGTCCACGCCCGACACCTTATAGTCGTGGAAGCTGTAGGACACGCGCTCATTATCGAGGAAATTGCGCGCCTTCTTGATCGTGTCGCAATTTTTAATGCCGTACATCGTGATCATGGCGACTTACCCTTTGAAAGCGGTGACTTCGATTTCGATTTTCATGTTCGGCTTGATCAGCCCTGCCACGACGCAACTGGCGGCAGGGCGGATCGTGCCGAACACCGGCGCGGTCGCCTGACCCAGTTCGTCCCAATAGGCGGGGTCAGTGATATAATAAGTGACACGCACAACGTCGGCGAAGGAAAAGCCCGCCTCGTCCAGCGCCCCGCCAATCACCTTGAGTGCGTTGGTGGCCTGATCGGCAACGCTGTCGGGCATGGTCTTGGTTTCGGGATCGGTGCCGGTGGTGCCAGCGACGAAGCACCAGTCGCCCTGGACGACGGCACGGGAATAGCCGACCTGCGCCTCAAAGGGCGAGCCGGAAGAAATAAGCTGGCGGGGCATGACGGATTCCTGCTGCAGTGCGAAAGGATCGTGCCCGCCCTTGCCCCCTTGGCCCGATGCTGTCCAGTGGTTTCGGCGCGCAGGACAAGGAACAGCGGGCTATGCGGATCGTTGGAGAGGGATCACTGCTGTACAGGAGAACGACCATGGCCCACCCCATCCCCGATGATGATATCGACGACAATAGCGAACAGAACGAGGCGGGAACGCAGGCGCAGGACGTGGCGGACTCTGCACGGGCGCGCAGCACGGACCTGAGCGAGGAAAGCGAACATGGCGGACACAGCAATCCGGCGCAGATCATCCCCGATGACGTGCCGGACCTTGTTGACACGATGCATGCCATGAACCGGTCCGGCCGGATCGACATGGACGCCTATGTCGGGGAACCGTCGATGGATGATGAGGACGGCGCGGAGCGCGCCGAGGACTGATCCGGTCGATCAGGCCGCCGCGCTGCTGCCGTCCAGCGCGAAATTGATCATGCCGCGCGCCATATGCCCCAGCGCCTGTGCCATCGCATCACCGATCGCAGGGTCCATATCCTGCTGGCCCGCTATCGCGCAGGCCATCGCCAGCGCCCAGTTATCGGCCAGTGCGGGCGTGATCGGGAAGGCCCGGTGGAGCGACATGACGCACTGGCCACGCCCGAACCAGTCGCGCGGGCCACCGAGCCAGCCGGTCAGGAACAGCGTCAGGCCATGGCGCACCGGTCCCAGATCGGCAGCATGGAGCGCGCGCAGATCAGCGTAAAGGCTGTCCTGTTCGATCAGGTCGTAGAAGCGGTTGACGATCGCCGCGACGACCGGTTCGCCGCCGATGCGGGCATAGGGACTGGGCGGCGCAGCGGCGTTCATCGACTGGCTCCGTTTCGGATGAGGGCAAGGTCAGCATGGCACATGGGCCGGGCGCGTCATTGATACCTGTCAAATTGAAGCTGCGCCGGATCGGGGAGACGATGGACCGGCTTTAACGCGCCGTTTGCCAATGGCTGCCTATCCTGGCGGCATGGCGAGACAGAGATATGGACGAGCACAACGGCGCAGTGCGGGCTTTGGTGGCCCGGCGCTCATCTATGCGCTGTGCCTGGGGCTGCTGCTCGGCTGGTATGGGCCGGTGTGGATGGAGCGGGGGGCATGGCCGCCGATGGAGATGCCGCGGCAGAGCGTGCCTGCCGATACGCTATCGGCGCAATTTGGTTTTTGCCATAGCGGCGGCGGGGTCAATTGCGTCGTGGATGGCGATACATTCTGGTTCAGCGGCGAAAAATACCGGATTGCCGATATCGACACGCCCGAAACCCACGGGCCGCGCTGCGCCGCCGAGGGCGCACTGGGCGCGCGGGCGACGGAGCGGTTGCAGGTATTGATGAATGAGGGCGCCTTTTCGCTGGAGAGCGGCGACCGTGACACCGACCGCTATGGCCGGGCGCTGCGGGTGGTGACACGCGGGGGCGAATCGATCGGCGGGATGCTGGTGGCCGAGGGGCTGGCGCGCGAATGGGACGGTGCCAGACGGAGTTGGTGCTGAAAGGGGCGGACGCTAACCGCCCGCCCCTTCATTTATCCTAGCGGCAGTTCAGGCTGCCGCGGTCGATTTCACGGCCCAGCAACGCGCCTGCGCCGCCGCCGATCAAGATACCCGCGACATTGGACTGGCCACGGTCGATCTGGCTTCCGAGCAGGCCGCCCAGCGCAGCGCCGACGATCAGGCCAGTGGTGCCGTCCGAACGGCGGCAATAATAGCGGTCGTCATAACCGCGATAGATGCGAGTGCGGCGATCGACGCGGATCGGCTGATACCCGCTGCGATAATAGCGGTCGGGCCGATAGCTGCGGCCATAGCGCGGATCGGGGCGGTTCCAGTCATAGCTGTACACCGGGCGGCCGGGCTGGCGGTAAGTGACGCGGCGGTCGACCCGGCGATCCTGGCGCCAGTCGCGGCGATCATCCCGACGGTCGGCGCGACGCTCCTGCCGATCATCGCGGCGGTCTGCACGTCGATCCTGGCGATCATCGCGCCGTTCGCGATTGTCGCGTCCCGGCTGTGCAAAGGCGGGGGTGGCCGCAAGCCCGGTCAGCGTCATCGCGCCGAGCGACAGGGCGGCGATGGCCTGTCTGAAAGTGAACGTCATGGGCGGGATCCTTCGCTTGGGTGCAATCTTAAATATCAGAACCACCGACGATAAAGGATGTTGCATGAACGATACAAAACCGCCCGTTCATCGTGGAGCAGGATGAAACGGGGCGCATGGCGGCGGGATCGCCACAAAACGGAGCTTTTCGGTCAAAGGATGCTGTTGTTGGAAACAGATCATATCGGGCGCACGACCCTATAGTCGGCTCATCAGCCCTGATCCTGATAGGCCATCTGGAGTATGCCCCAGTGCCGACCCTTAACATGGATCGACGCGATCACCTGTTTGAGCAGGATCACGTCACCAGCGGCCGTCAGGCGGCGATAGGCCTTGATGCAGAAGGGCTGGGTGATGCGGCATTGTTCGCGTGTGTCGGGGAAATCGAAGATCAGCCCCTGGCGCGAATATTCCGCATTCCATTTGTCGTCGCCGGGCCGCTGCGGATGGGCGCGTTCGGGCATGGCGATCGCGCCAAAGGCGTTGCGGTCGGTAAAGGTCATGCCGAACAATCCCGTAAAGGCGCGCGCCTTGTCCTGCTGCGCACGCGCGGCAGGCAGCATCACATCCTGTACGGCATGGCGATATTGTGGCGGATTGGTGCCGGCGATCGGCACCGGATGGTCGCTGAAGATCGCGGCCTCGCTGACCTGCCCCCGGTCGATCGCTTCCTCGATCGCGCGGCTGACGATCTCGGCCGATTCCAGGCTGAAACTGATATAGGGCGAATCGGGGATGGCGACCCCGCTTTCGGCCAGATATTGCAGCAGCATGTTGGTATCTTCGCTGGCGGTCGATACGCGGCCCGACAGACGCTGCAATCCGCCCGCATTGTCTGCCGACGTACTGGCCAGCGCGCCAAGCCCGGTGCGAATTTCGCCTGCCGATCCTACGATCGACGCGATCCGTTCCGCCACGCCTTCGCTGTTGCTCGACAGGTCCAGCATCAGCGTGCCGAGCCGCTCGACCAGCGTTTCGATGTTGCGCGTGTCCGATTGCGCGGTGCGCGCCGTCTGCGCGCCGCGGTTGATGCTGTCCAGCATCCCGCCCGCCTCGCCGGTCAGCGCCGCGATCGACTGTTCGATCGTGTGCGTTGCCGCGCCAGTTTCCTGCGCCAGCTTCTTCACTTCCGCCGCGACCACGGCAAAGCCGCGCCCGGCGTCACCCGCCCGTGCCGCCTCGATCGTGGCGTTGAGCGCGAGCAAATTGGTCTGGCGGGCAATGCCGCTGATCATGTTGGTGACATGCGCGACGGTCCTGAGCGCCTCGCCAAAGCCGTCCAGCCGATCATGGATGCGGCTGACCTGATCGATCAGGTCGACGAACACATGGTTGGCGGCGGACAATTGCCGCCCCGAATCGTCGATAATGGCGCGGGCGGCAATCGCCTTGGCACGCGCGTCCTGCCCGGCATTCGCCACGCTTTCGCCATCGCGCGACAGTTGCGACGCGGCGCCGCTGATCGCCTCGATCGTGCGCGCCTGCTGCGTCACGCGGTCGGCCAGTTCGCTAATGTCTGCCTGCAAATCGAGCGTGCGAATGCCCAAGTCGCCCGACAATTTGGCCACTTTCATCACCGCTCGTGCGACGGTCTCGGATTTTGCTTCGCTACCCACGGATCGAGGGCTAATCCAACATGGTAAAGGAAAGATTAGCGACGCCTCAGAGCGATCCGGCCAGCGCCAGCACCACGCCGGTCACGACCAGCAGCAGCCCGATCGCCTCACTGCCTTGTATCTGTTCCTTGAGGTAAAAATGCGCAAAACCCATGGTGAAGGCGACCTCAATCTGGCCAACGATCCGCACTAGCGCTACCGGCGCGGTGGCAAAGCCGGTGAACCAGCAAGCCGACCCAAGGGCCGATAGCATCCCGACCTGTCCCGATACCCGCCAGGTTGCGAACACGCGCCGCATCTCCCCCGGTTCGCGTGCCAGCAGCCAGCCGCCCTGCATCACGGTCTGGAGCGCGACCGTAACCGCCAGCACGATCAGCGCCGCCAGGATCGGATCGCCCGTTTCCACCTGTTGCGTCGCGCGACGGATTCCGATCGCGGTCAGCGCAAAGAAAAAGCCCGACGCGATGCCGCACAGTGCGGCGGGCTGGCCCAGCGCGCGGACAAAATCCATCACGCCCATACGCTTGCCCCCGGTCGACAGCAGCATCACGCCAACCACGCCGCAGCCGATACCGGCCCAGGCGAACGGCGACAATCGCTCCCCCATCAAGAGGAAGGACAGGAGCGCGCCCTGCACCGCTTCGGTCTTGGAATAGGCCGTGCCGACGACGAAATTGCGATGCCCGAACGCCAGGATCAACAGGTTGGTGGCGATGATCTGCGCCAGCCCGCCACCAATGCAGAAGAGCAGGAACAACGGGCCGACGGAGGGAAGGGCGGCGGGAAAGGCCAGCCGGTATCCGCCCAGCAGCAGCAGCGCGAAGGGAAGCCCGTAAAGATAGCGCACCAGTCCCGCGGCGTTGAGCGACAGGCTGTGGCTTACCCGCCGCTGGACGGCGGTGCGCCACGCCTGCACGCCGCCAGCCATCAGCGTTGCGGGCAGCCAGATCGGGGATGTAATCATCGCGCCGCTATAGCCGCTTGCCGCCGTGCGTCACCCCATCATCACCAGCATGGTGAAGAACAGCGCCAGCGCGAGGCAGGCGAACATATAGAGCAAGGGCAGCCGCCACAGCGCACCAAAGCGCGACAGGCTGTAGGCATCCTTCATCTGCCGGTACATGTGCCAGGCCGCATAGAGCAGCAGCACAGTCGTCACCAGCCCGGCGGTGACATGCAGCGCTGACAGGAGCATCGACAGCGAAAAGAGCAAGGACATGAAGGCGATCGAATAGGTCACATAGATCGCATGATCGTACATTTTGAAGCGGCGGCTGAACGGAAAGAGCAGCCACACGAACGGCATCGAAAACAGGATCAACGCCCAGGAGAATTTATAGGCATTGGCCTTGAGCTTGTAATAGGCCAGTTCCGGGTCTTTCGCTGCGGCGCTGACGACCTCGCCCACCGTGGCGGCGACCCCGCCATTCATGCCCTCACCGCGCAGAGTCTCGGTCATGTTGGCGGCGAGCGAAATGCCCTTTCGCTCCTCGCGCGCCTCGCCCAGATCCTCGTTCAGCGTCGCGCGCTGCGCCGGAGTCAGGCCGGGCGCGTTCAACTGCGTCTCTATCTTAGCGATCTGCGCGTCCGCCTTCGCCTCTTCGGCGCGCAGCTCGGCGATCGCGCCATCATCCATCTGCACCATCTTGCCCGCACTGGCACCATGGCCGCTGGTCAGCGAGAAGATGGCGTACATCAGGAAGGCGGTGAACAGGAACAGGGCAAAGGGCGACACGAATTTCGCGCGCTCACCATGGATATAGCGTCGCGTCAGCCTGCCCGGCCGCAACGCAAGTTCGGGCAATGTCCTGAATATCTTGCCTTCAAAATGGAGCACGCCATGGGCCAGATCGTGGCCGATCGCACCGAAACTGCGATGGACATGCGCCGCCTGCCCGCATTGCGCGCAATAGGCACCCGCCAGCGGTGCGCCGCAATTGAGGCAGGTGCCGTGGCCTTCATGCTGAGATTCGCCATGGCCCGGTTCGACCGCGCGTGCGATCATGCCTCCGGTGATAGCGTCCCCCGCCGCGTCGATTTCCCCCGTCATGGGGAACAGGATAACAGCGGTGTATGACGCTTGCCAGACAGTTGTTTGCGCTTAGCTGGGTTTGATACCGGGCAGCCCATGGCGCGCCCAGTCGCGTCCCATCGTCCAGTTCGCCTCCAGCCGCACCAGCGGATTGGGCGCGCACCAGATTTCGCCACTGTCGGACAGGCCCGTCACCCAGATCAGATTATGTTCCTGCCCATAATCTATGACGGCCAGAGCATAACCCTTCCCCTTGCCCTCGATATGGACGGGAAGGGGTGGATCGAGTTGGGTAAATGACATGGGCGATGCTCCGGCAAAAGGTGCCGAGACAATGCCGGGCAGGAGCCGGGGTTCCGGGCGATTAACGCAGGTTGGTGCGATTACAAAATCCTCCCCAGGCAAGCCTGGGGAGGATCGGAAACTCACACGCCCTCCAGCAGTCCTTCGCGCTTGATCTTTTCCTGCCAGACCAGTGGGGCGAGGTAGTGGACATTCTGGCCTTCGCTATCGACCGCGACGGTCACCGGCATGTCCTGCACATCGAACTCGTAGATCGCTTCCATGCCCAGATCCTCAAAGCCCACGACCTTGGCACCCTTGATCGCACGGGCGACAAGATAGGCCGCGCCGCCGACCGCCATCAAATAGGCGCTCTTATGCTTGGCGATGGCTTTCGTCGCGGCGACCCCGCGTTCGGCCTTGCCGACGCAGCCGAGCAGACCCTGTTCCAGCATCATGTCCATGAAGCTGTCCATGCGGGTCGCGGTGGTGGGACCGGCGGGGCCGACCACTTCGTCGCCGACCGGATCGACCGGGCCGACATAATAGA
>NZ_CAVK010000124.1 GCF_000382885.1 Sphingobium indicum BiD32 | reverse complement strand
CGCGTCGCGCGAAGCCTTGTTGAGGGTGACGGCGCAGGTGTGCACTCAAGTAATCATACATCCCCGGCCCTATTGCCTCCGGTGGTGACTGAATTGACAGAACTGAAAGGCCAATCGGCTACAGCGCCGAGACTTGTATCGTTAGGCGTAGGAGCCCTTCGATCACTATCGCGCAACGGACTTGCCGAACGGCATGGCTATCTGGCTCAAGCTCCCACTTTTCCGCCGATTGAGCAACAATCCCTGTCAGAATGTAAGAGTGTCGGAAGTCAGAAATAGTAGTCGGCACCGCTCAATTCTGGGCTCCGCTCCCAAGAGTGTCAACGCTTCCTAATGCGGATGGTGCAACGAACCGGCTCATTCATCTTGGTGGCAGACCTCTGACATGCGGCAAGGGTATCGCCGTTCTCACGTGCCAAGTCGGCGGCGTCCACGATTACTTGCCAGCCGTTGGGGTTGCCGCCGCGCATGAGGCGGATACCAGCATCCCATAGGGTAGGCTCGCCCAGCGTGCGACGGGCACAACCCGTTCCGGCCAAAGCCAGCTTTGGGGGCCGATGCTGGCCG
Organism: Sphingobium indicum BiD32; assembly: GCF_000382885.1. Lineage (GTDB taxonomy): Bacteria > Pseudomonadota > Alphaproteobacteria > Sphingomonadales > Sphingomonadaceae > Sphingobium > Sphingobium japonicum_C. The sequence goes on along the minus strand of NZ_CAVK010000124.1, from coordinate 81,440 downwards.
CCCAACCGGGATAAATCAGCCACAGAAGGGATACGGCCAGCGCCGCGCCGCCGCCGCAATAGAGCATGTGCCAGCGCTGTTTCTGTTTGGTCCGAATGGCCCCGACCGCGCGCATCTGATCCGCATGGGCTTGATGATGCAATTCCAGCAATTTCTTGATGGTCGCCTTGTCGGTAGCGCGTGCGGCATCCGCCGCTACGTCAATCCGCTCCGCCATGCTCTCCGGCGTCAGCTGCATGGCGGGTGCGTCCATGATGGTCTTCGTCTGCCCTGCCAACGTGGCGAGATAGCCGTTCATCTTGGCGAGTGTCGGCCCGTAGTCGGGGAATTCGAGGCTCTGCTTTTCGATGGCGATATGCTCAAGCGCGCGGGCCATCACCGCCATGCGCCCGTCCAACCGCTCCTCCATTGTGGCCACGCGCTCCGAGAGATGCGCGAATGCTTCGGCGGCGGCATCGGGCCAGGGGTCCGGCTCCGGTTCGCTCAAAAGGCTCTGCTCGTCGTCCATGTCATGGTCTCCTTGGGGTTATCGGCTCATGCCGCGACTGATGTCTCGTCCGTGATCGAAGGGGATGGAGGATGCGAGATCGTGGGAGAAGCTGCGGCCCACCTGCGGGCCGATCTCAAGCCCAAGTTCGCGACTGCGCACGCCCAGCACCGATTCAAGCTGGGCGTCGCGTTCGAGGCTTTTCGCCATGCCCGCCATGTGATGCGCGGCACTTTTCGCGCCCCGGAAATTGCCGTCCCGCACAAGCTCGGCATGATGGCGCTGCAATTGCTGCCCCCCTTCCACGAACCGGTCGGCTCGGCTGTAGGGGTCCATGCGGATTTCGGTCTCCAGTTGCATCGCGCGCACGGCGGCCTGGCCGCGCCCTTCGGCCGCCTCGCGGACAAGCTCCGGGCTGCTGCGGAACGCGCTGCTCAGGTTGGACGAACCTTCGGGGCGGATCGCGTCCAGTGCATCCCGCGCTCTGTCGAACGCCTCGTTCTGGTGCGGCATAGCATCGAGACCCTGCGCGCGAGTCTGCTGGATCGCATCCAGCGCTTTGGCATAGCGCTCCACCGCGCCGCGCACGCCGCCTGCGCGAAGCGGCTGCGTATCATATTCGGGCTGGCGCTGAGCGGCCCGCTCCTGTGCGAGCGGCTCGGCCTTCGGCTGGAAACCCGCGAAAATGTCGCGCTCTTGTTGCGGCGGGATAGTGGGCCGGAAATTGTCAAATATCCCCCGCGCTTTCTCGACAATGGGCCTGACGATTTCCGCGACCCGCTCACCGAAAGTAATGCCACGCCGCTCGGCATATTCCTTTGCAGGGTCGGCTTGTCTGTAATCGGTGGCCATGTCCTTGCCGCGCTCGCGTGAAAGCGTGCGGACAAGCCGGGACTGATCGCGAAAATCGTCGCGGCCATAATGAAGCGCCATGCCTTCGCGATGGCGGGACATGGCAACATAAGCCCCGTGGCGATCCATCCCCGGCGTCGCCAGCACATGCGCCCTGTCCACGGTCATTCCCTGCGCCTTGTGGATGGTGGCGGCATAGCCGTGGTCGAGGTCACGATAGTCCTTTGTGTCGAACGCCACCGAACGCCCGTCATCGGTGCGGACGGACATATGGCCCTCGCTTACCTTCTCGATCGTGCCCAGCGTGCCATTCTTCACCTCAAGGCTGCGCTCGTTGCGCAGGAACATGATGCGGTCGCCCGGTGCGAACTGCCGGTCGCCGCGCTCGGTCTTCACCTGGCGCTCTTCGCCTAATTCGCCTGCATTGCGCATCGCCGCGCGCGCGGACTCGTTGAGGTCGCGCACCTCGGCATTGGTGTGGGTCAGGATGATGCGGCTGGCGTCCGGATCGGCTTGCCGTTCGCGGTCCCAGCGCTTGACCAGTTCGCGCCGCGCGTCCTCGCGCGTCTCGGCCTGATGCACCATGCCCTTGTCGGCATAGGCGGCAATGGCCTCGCCGGTCCTGCCAGTGGCTAGATGCCGGGTAGCGCTCTGCTGCCATCCTTCATGCTGGCGGCGAACCTGCGTGATCTCGACGCCGCCATGGCGCTCATGGATCGCGCGGAACGCCGCGCCCGCCTCGATCGACTGCAATTGCTGCGGATCGCCGACGAGCACGACCTTCGCACCAGCCTCGGCGGCATGGGACAGCACGCGCTCCATCTGGCGCGTGCCGACCATGCCCGCTTCGTCAATCACCAGCACGTCGCGGACGGTCAGAAGATCGCGGCCTTGCGCCCAGCTATGTTCCATGCTGGCAATGGTGCGCGAGGCGATGCCGGAACCGTTCTCCAGACCCTCGGCGGCGATGCCCGCAAGCGCCGCGCCGCGCACGTTGAGGCCTGCGCTTTCCCACACGTCGCGCGCCACACCCAGCATGGCGCTTTTGCCGGTCCCGGCATAACCCAGCACCAGTGACAATCCGCGCTCGCCCGTTATATGGCGCAACGCGGATTCTTGCTTTGCTCCCAGGACAAGACCCGCACTCTCGGCGGTTCGAATGGCGTAGGTCGTCGCCGCCGAGAGACCATCGATCCGGTCCATCACAAGCCCGTCAGCGGCGCGGCTCATCCGTTGCTCAGTCTCGATCATCTCGCGCGAGGTGAACCGCTCGTCGCCGCGCCCGTCCTTGCCCAGGGCGATCAGGTCCGGCGAGCCGCGTACCGCGCGCATAGCGGCGTTGAACTGCTCCTGTCCGTCGCTATGCCGGTGAATGAACATCGCCATATCGCGGTTGGTGAATGTCGCTTGTTGGTGGGTGATGGCGTTGAGAGCGATATCTGGATCGGCAATGATGCGTTCGCCATTCGCCCGCGCAATCTCGCGGTGCATCTCGGCGCGATCGGCTTCCAGCCCCTGGGCCTCCATCCGGTGGCCGGACCGCCGATCTTGCTTTGAGGCTCAAGGTCGATGCCCTGATCGGCAAGGCTGCGGTGATCGATGCGCGCGTCGATGTCGAGTTCGGCTAGGCGCGTGTTGACGTGGGTCTCCCAGCGTTCGCGCCAGCGCTCGACATTCTCATGATCGTTCCACTCGCGCACCTTCGCCCCGAAGCCAGCGGTGCCGTCGTCGCGCTGTACAACCTCGCGCATGGTGAGCATGACATGGGCGTGTGGCTTGGGCTGGCCGTCCGCCCGCATGTCCCAATGCACATTGAGATCGGCGATCATGCCGCGATCCACAAACTGCGCGGACACGAAATCGCGGGCCAGTTCGATGCCCTGCGCCTTGGTCATTTCACGCGGAATGGCGAACTCGACCTCGCGGGCAAGCTGGGCGTCCTTGCGCTTCTCGAATGCCTCGACATCGTTCCAGAGGCGTTCGCGGTCGTGCCAATGATCGGGCGCGCCTTCGGGCAGCATAATTTCGCTATGCTCGACGCCGGAGCGGGCGCGAAAATCATGGTCGCGATCAAGGCGCTCGTCGTGCAGGCGTTCGCCTGCACGATAGGCGGCGGCAGAGACGGCGGAGCGGCCCGCCGCGCGACTGATGACCTGAACGGAGAAGTGGAAGATCGCCATGACGATCGTCCATCTACTACGCTCAAGCGCACGTCGGAACGACGTATAAGCGCGCCCTTCTCGAAAATTTCTCGGACGGGACTAGGCGGTGTCAGACTGTCCCGGCGACTCTACTGCGCGGCGGGCGGGTTCATCTTATCATAGCGGCATCGTCACTCAATGGAGACTTTGCGATGCGTAAACCCCGCGATTTTGATTCGGAACTCAAATCCCTGGCCGACAAGGCCAAGGCGCTCAAAGAGCGGCGCGTGCGCCAGCTTGGCGAGCTGGTGACGGCGACCGGGGCGGATACGCTCGACGCTGATATGCTGGCCGGGGCGCTGCTCCATGCCGTCACGGTGAAAGACGCCGCGACAAAGGAGGGCTGGCGCAAGGCGGGCGCGGCCTTCTTTCTCGGCAAAGGCGACAAACGTGCGGGCGGACCTTCTGGCCAGCAGAGCGGCACTCTCCCGCTCGACGGCGGCGCGGCATCGGCTTGAAGCTCGAAAGGCGCGAACCGACATGCGGGACTGGCAGGTCAAGCGGCGGGAGAGAACGCGGCATCTGATCGAACTGGGCGGCCTCGTCATTAAGGCGGGCCTTGTCGATCTGACCGAGGATGATCGCGCTACGCTCTACGGCGCGTTCCTCACGGTTGCCGACCGGCTGCGCGGCGAGGAACGCGCCAACGCACTTGCCCTCTGGAAGCGCAAAGGCAAGCGGGCGTTCGAGGCGGAACAGGGCGACGGTTAGCGCGAAACCGACAAGCGCGCATTGCCGCCCGGTTCTGCCTGATACTCGACCATCGCCGCCATTGGTGGGCTGCTCTTGTCGCAATAGCGCACGGTGATGGAGTCTTCCCGGATCGCAGGGCACAGGCCGGAGCCATAGAGAATGTCCGCGAGCGCGTCGAAGGTTGTCGCCTTGGCGCGATAGGCACCGGTCCACCGCACAGTCCAAATGTCGTCGTTGGCCTTAACCCGGTAGCCCGCCCTTTGGGCAACGTCCATAACCGCGCCTAATACCGTGTCCCCGCGCACGTCGAAGTCCAGTATGGCGGACAGGTCTGCCGGTTCGGAGCGGACGGGGTGTGCGGACCTTACCCGCCATAGCGCGGCCTCCCCGCCAGCCATGAAGAAGCACAGGCAGACAATTGCCAAAGGCAGATGATCATCCCATCCCATGAACCTGTCGGAGTGCCAGAATCGGCGAAGCGGAATGAGCGGATTCCATCGGCCCTTTGGCGGGGCGGCACGTCGCACGATCCGCCATGTCCGTTGCAGCATATTGGCGCGGCCCGCAGGCTCGGAAAGGGCTATCGCTGTTGTAGATGCTGGCGGTGGCGGAAGCATTAGCGGTGGCAGGCTCACGGCGAGCGAAGCTTGATGATCCGCGAAGGCAAACGCTGCCCGTTGCTGCAATATCTCCACCCGCGCGAACGCCCATGCCAGTTCCTCGCCCGAAATGCGGTAGGATTGCCCATATCGTGCTTCGACATAGGCGCGGCGAATGCAGCCGAACGCGCGACGCTCGAAGCGGCTGTCTCGCGGCCATGCTGAACACAGACGAGGGTGCAGCGCTTCCGCCGCCTCGCGCAGTTCATCCAGCGCATGGGTGCGCGGCGCGTGCAGGCTGATGGATCGCAAGACGCACAGATAGAAATGCTCGCACGCCTGATGCAGCATCAGCGCCGCTATCGGCGCATCGCCTCGGTCCCGATAGAAAGCCGCGCCCGCCAGAAATCCGGTGCCGCGCTTATGCCAACGAACGAACTCCGCTGCGCCCCGAATAGCCCGCTCCCGCACCGGCAGACGGCGCGGCTCGTTCAGCCGCAATCCCTCCATCTGGTAGAGCGCTATTCCCTGCTCGGCGATGGTGGCGAAATGCGGGACGCCTTCGACAAGAGCGCCGTTGATCCGCTCAAGGCTTTCGACCGCCAGCCGCACTGGCCGGGTAATTTCGCCATGCTCCCATGCGCGGCGCAGTCGGTCGCGCACCAGCCGCCAGTCGCGTTCGCTGCGGGCAAGGCGGGGATAGTTGACGATGGCCAGCAGGCGGAACGCTTCACCCGGCGCTATGTCTTCCCATCCTTTTTCGGCTTGGGGGCCGTGCAGGATCAGGGTGAGGATGCGGCCCGCCCGGAAATGCTTGGAACATCGGCCCTTGGTCGTTTCCTCGAATGCCTCGAACAGGATCGTGGCGACATGGAGAAGCTCGTCGCGGATTGGTGCGGGTAGATGATCGGCATCGGTGCGCAGCATCATGACCGCGCCCCCTGTGGACGACGCTGGCAACCCTTCGGGCGTGGGTGGCCGGTCACATCATGAACCCGGTCCACCAAGGCACGCACAAGGGGCGTGATCGTGGCGGGAACGAAGCCGCCCGTGCGAGGCCGGTCTTCCTCCCACTCATGATAATGATAGCCCCATTTCCAATAGGGCGAGAGAACAGCCGCCAGCCGCGCCATGTCAGGGCAGTCATGACCAAAGCCGCAAGCATTGGCGTAGGCCAGCGCTTTGGCGATGTCCTGCTTGATGTGGCTCGCGTTCCACGCATCGGCAAAGCCCACGTCCAGCAGGTAGGCGCACAGAGCCTGCTGGGTCACGAAACCGGCCTGATGCAGCGCTTCCTTTGCATGTCGCGGCTCGGTGAGGAAATGCGCTTCCAGAGTGGTCATCCAGCGTTCCGCATTGTGATAACGAAAGCGGCTCATGCTTCGCCCCTCCGTCGTCCGAGTAAGCGTCGCGGGTTCGTCTTCGTAGCGTTGATGAAGCGCCGACAGCGCGCCACCCCACGGCGAGGCAATTGCCGACGCGGCAACTGGTATGACGGTTAAACCGCGTAGTAGAGCGCGCCTGGATTTGGAGACAAGCATATGCACCTCCGTTCCGCATCCATCGCAAGGAAGTGAGATATGACGGGCGGATACGGAACGGTCCCGGCACTCCCACATGATTCGCGATGCCGGTCGCGCACCAGTTCTTCGAGAGAGGCCGTTGCATCATATACGCCATCGTTTATCAGTAAACGATGGCGTATATTCAAATAAACGGTGGCGTCAATAGGTTTGATTTGGAAATTGCGATCGCACCCGATAGCGACAAGTCGATGGGACGCCCGCCACTTGGAATGAAGCCGACGACGATCAGGCTAACTACCGACACGATCCGTCGTATCGAGGCGCTTGTTGGCAACCGCAGGCTCGCCTTGTTCATCCGCGAGGCGGTGGAGAACGAATTGCAGCGCCGCGAGAATCCAGAAGCGTCCACGGGTCAGGGCACCCCCTGACGGAAAGCACTTTTGCGGCGGTTGTCGAATGCCTGACCGATCCGGCAGTGATTGACTGTTGAGCGCGGCTTGCGGTGGCGTATCCACTCGGTGCCGATTTTCACAGCATCAGCGGCAGGGCGCGCGGCTAGCGATCGAAATTGATGTTTTCCGACCGGCAAATGTGCGCCAATCTCGGCAGCATTTAGCGCTCTTTACTCCGGCTCGAATTCCGGGGGCATGTCGTGGGGCCACATACGCGCGCCATGGATTACGCGAAGGACGCGCACGGTATCCCCGATGATCTGGTAAGGTGCGATATAGGGCGTGCGCGCGATCACCATTCGCGCGTGCCTTCGATGCGGCCCGGACGCCCGCTATTCGGGAAATCTTTGAGGCGCTGGGCTGCTGCCTCGATCCGATCGTCCACATCGGCGGCGGCTTGCGGATTATCCTCACCAATCCAAATGAATATCGCCAGACGGTCAGTCGTTGCGCGGTTGGACCAAGCGAGTTTCATTGCACGGGCTTGATGCCCTTTCGCGCGTTCGCGCGAAGCTCAGCAAACCGCGCGGAAACCTCGGCGTCACCAATGTCAGGCCGATCGTCGTCCAGCGCCTCCTGCACTCGTGCCCGGAACCACTGGTCATAGGCTTGCCGCTCGACCAGCAGTTCCATGGGGGCAACGCCCTCGCGCGCGGTGCGGGTCAGAAGGATGCGCACGGCGTCCGATACCGTAAGACCCATCCGCTCGAACACGGCGGACGCGCGCTCCTTCACATCCGAATCGATTCGCGTCTGAATAAGGGCATTGTTGGCCATGGGATCACTCCTTCGGCTCATATGTAATTCAATCGCATGACAATTGCCATCGGGAAACCGCAAATCACCGTGGTACGAGTGCCACCAGGATGTGCAAATCGGAACTGAAGTGCCGAAAGCGGCAGTATAGTGCCTACTTCCGGAACTTCATTTCCTATCCACTTGCACACCCGGAAAAACCGAGACAGCATACGCATCGGAGGCATAGCACAAGACGGCTTGGCGGGTCGTCAACAAGCGGTCCGCCATGGCGTGCGACTCGAACAGGTCGATTGCTATTATTTCGCAGGCGAAACGCCCGCTGCTTGTCCTTGCATGGCATCGCCCCGCCGTCTCCCGGCAAAAGGCGACCGCCGCTTGCCGCCTGGGGCCACCGGTGATCCCCTATGGCTGCCGCCTACGCGAAATCTCCGTCGATCCCCGACATTTGCCGCCGTAGGCCCGCCATAGCCCTATGCGCGCCGATTGCCCCTTGCGGGCTGAGGGACGGCCTGCATTGTTCAACTCTCATGGGGGAAAGGCATAACTGGCGCACCTATGGAATAAGTCGATGTCCAACACCGATCGTATCATTCGATTGAAGACCGTTCTGGCCCGCACCGGGCTTTCCCGTTCAACCCTGTACCGCAAGATCGCGGACGGGACGTTTCCCGCTCAAATCAGGATCAGCGTTCATGGCGCTGGCTGGCGGGAGTCGTCTGTCGAACGCTGGATGGCCGATCCTGTTAGCTATCGCGAGGAACGAACCAGGAGCAATGCCCAATGACCGCGCTCCCGCCCCCCGATCCGATCTGCGTCCGCGTCAATGAAGCGGCGCGCATGATCGGCGTCGGTCGCACCAAGCTCTATGAACTGATCGCGGCTGGCGAGGTTGAAACGGTGAAGCTCGGCAAGGCAACACGTATCATCACCGCCAGTCTGCACGATTTGGTCAGACGGCAACGCGGAGCGCTGTAGGGTTGGACGCCGTTCATTCGGCGTCCTTCCCCTTACCGTTCTGTGTTTCTGTGCGGTCGAGATATTCGGCCCAACGCGCCATGAGGCTGCGCCGCTTGTCGAAAAAGTCGGTGCGGCGATAGGCAGCTTCAACCTTGTTGGGCAGCTTGTGCGCCAGCACCTTGTCGGCAACCTCCTTCGGGAAGCGCGTCCGCTCCGATGACCAGTCGGTGAAGGCGGAGCGAAAGCCGTGGACGGTCACGCCCTTGATACCGTCATCCCGCAGCAGCTTGGTCATGGTCATGTCGCTGATGGCCTTTTCCCCGTCATTGGAGAATACAAGGCCGGTATCGCTAACCCGCTCGTTCCACCGCTTGCGCAACAGTGCCACGGCGGACGCGGAGAGCGGCACGACATGGGTTTCCCCCGCCTTCATGCGCTCGCCCGGAATGGTCCAGATGGCCTTGTCCAAATCAAACTCGGTCCAGACCACAAAGCGTGTCTCATTGGACCGCACGGCGTTGTAGATGGTAAAGCGCAAAGCATCGCGCCCGGTCGTAGGCGATGCCGCCGCCAGCTTCTGCATGAGCGCCGGGACATCGGCATAGGGCATGGCTTCCAGATGCCCACCCTTGTCCATTTGACGGGGAAGGCTCTTGCGGACGGAGCGCAACGATACCTCGCCCGGAAGCCATCCCTTGATATGGGCAAAGTCCAGCACCGCGCCGATGCGTTGCAGGACACGCCGCGCGCTGTCAGGGATAGTAAGCCAGATGGGCGACAGCACTTCGACCACGCACGCGCTGTCCACCTGGTCCACCGGCTTAGTGCCGATCATCGGAAAGACATGATTCTCGAAACTGGAAATCCAGGCGGCGTGCCGCTTGTTCTTCCAGCCGTCTTTCAATGCCTCGTAGCAGTCGCGCGCCACTGTCTCGAAGCTCGGCACCAACTTGCGTGCCTTGCGCCGCTCGGCCACCGGATCGGCTCCTTCGCGCACCTGGCGGCGCAACGCCGATGCGGCGTCGCGCGCGTCGGCAAGCGACACGTCCAACGCCGACCCCAAGCCATAGTCACGCCGCCTGCCGTCCTTCTGCATCCGCAGAACCCATGTCCGCGCCCCGCTGTCCTTCACCAGCAGACAAAGCCCCCGGCCATCGACATGGCGACCGGGCTTTGCGTTCTTCACTTTCAATGCTGTCAGTGCCATCGGTTCGGTTCCCGCTTTGGGCATTGGGGGCGTTCCCACACTTTGGGCGGGTAATCGTTCCCACAATCGTTCCCACATTTTGAGCCAAATTCAGGCAAACCGGAGCGACCGACCGCGAACACCGTACAAGACAAATCACTGATTTTACAGTGTAGTTAGAGACGTCCCGGCATTGCCTGAGACAAAAGTTATACACTCGTAGGGGTCACCATTTTCCAGCCGTCAGCCGGTGGATTTTCAGCCACCGTCAGTAGATCATCAACATCGTCGGCAAGCGCTATTGGCGTGATGCCCCGTACCGCTCGCTAAACGATTGACCAGGCCCAAATCGGTACATTTGCCTGAGCAAGTCCAGGACAATTCCACCTTCACAAATAGTTGCAACATATCGTTAGGTTGGCTAGGTTACCCACGCGGAATGAAAATGCGGATTTCCGCCCTTTCGCCAAAGATACAAGTCGCACAATTGCTGTAACGGATGGCGGGAGCTGTCTGTTGCCGTGCTTTGGGGGGGGGCTTGGTCAATGGATCGCAAACAGGCTGTTATTTTCGGTGGCGGCGCATTGGCGCTGATTGCCGGGATAGCGCTTGTCGCGCGCAGCGGGGAAACACCTGCAACGCCCCGCAAAGAAACCGCCCCGTCGGGCACCGTTGCAATCGCCAAAGACATCGGAACGGCAGTGCCTTCCAACAGCGGCAATGCGGTTGCCCCGCCTGGACTTGATGCTGCCCGTCCGACTGATTGCCTGATCGAGCCGAGTCAGGTCGTTCGCGTGAACAGCGGCGTCGAGGGCGTAGTCCAGAATATCTATGTCGACAGGGGCGATGATGTTCAGCGTGGACAGGTTGTTGCCCAGTTGTACACCGATGTCGAGCGTGCCGCCGCCGCGGCCGCGCAGGCCCGTGCCTCCAACCCCCACGCCGAACGCGCGGCCGCAAGTCGCGCGGCTTATCTTGCTACGGTCAGCCAGCGCTCTGATCAGGTCAGCCAGTATCTCGCCCGCGATGTGGTGGACGAAGCGCGCGCCAATGCGCAATCCGCGGCGGAAGAGCGCAAGGCAGCAGCGGAAGAGCAGCGGGTTGCCCGACTGGAATATGTACAGGCGCAGCGCGTCATCGGGCAAAAGACCGTGCGCAGCCCGGTCAATGGCATTGTCACGGAGCGGCGCATGGCCCCTGGCGAATATCGCGGCGCAGACGCGACTCATATTTTGACGATCGCGCAGGTCGACCCGCTGAATGTCGAAGTGTTCGCGCCCATTGCGCAACTCGACGCGGTAAAGGTCGGTGATGAGGTTTCGATCTTTCCCGAAGCGCCGGTCGGCGGAAAATATCGGGCGCGCATCAAGGTGATCGATCGCGTTTTCGACGCAGCCAGCGGCACTTTCGGGATGCGCCTCGCGCTCCCCAATCCCGGTAACAAGCTGCCCGCCGGGCTGCGCTGCCGGCTCGAAATCGATCGCAAACCCGCAAGCATTGCCGCCAGACCGGAATAACCGGTCCCGCTCATCCAATCAGACAGGAGCTTTACGGACATGACCAGGAAGCAAGCCTATTTCGCAGGGATCGCTATATGCGCAATCCTGCCGTCGTCCGTCAGCGCCGAAACCCTGCAACAGGCGCTGGAAGGGGCATATCGCAACAACCCGACCATATCGGCCCAGCGCGCCAGCATCCGCGTTGCCGAAGAGGATGTGCCACTGGCGCGCGCCGCCGGGATGCCGACGATCGATGGCAGCGCGACCTATCAGGAGAATGTCCTCACGGGCAAACCGGCGCCGGGCGGATTTTTCTCCAACCCGGATCGCCAGTTTGTCGGCCAGCTCAACGCCAATGTGCCGGTGTTCGATTTTGGCGGGGTGCGCGGCAGTATGAGTGCGGCCAAAGCGCGGGTGGAGGCCAGCCATTTTGGCCTGAACAAGACCGAGGGAGACCTGTTTTCCGCCGTCGTGGGGGCCTATATGGACGTGCTGCGCGATGAGGCGGTGGTCGGCCTTAACCGCAATAATGTCGATGTGATGCGCTATACCGTCAAGGAAGCGGTCGACCGCCGCCGCGCCGGCAGTCGCGGGCCGACCGATGTGGCACAGGCCGAAGCGCGGCTGGCGCTGGCGGAAAGCCAGATGGAAACTGCCGGCGCGCGACTGATTTCGAGCAAAGAGCAATATATAAGGCTGGTGGGCCATGCGGCCGAAAATCTGGAGCTGCCGCCGCCATTGCCGCAGATGCCGTCATCACCCACGGACGCTGTCGAAACGGCGCTGGCCAATAATCCCGAAATAGCCTCTGCGCGCGTGCAGCGGACCGCCGCCGGCTTTGACATCGATGTCGCCAGATCGCAGGCCTATCCAAAATTCAGCGCGATCGGCGGGATCAGCCAATATGATTATCTCGGCTCGCTGGATCAAGGCACGGGGCCACGCAATGGTGATCGCGGCACCACCGCCTTTGTCGGCGTCACCTTGAAAATGCCGATCCTGGACGGTGGCCGCAGCGGCGCACAGACGCGCCAGGCGCTGGCGAAACAGGATGTCGCCGACAAGCAAGCATTCGATGCCGAAGGCAAGGTCATTGCCGAAGCACGTTCCGCCTTTGCCACATGGCAGGCTGCGACCCATGTGACCGACACCGCCCAGCGCGGTGTTACCGCCAATCAGCAAGTGCTGGCGGGAATGCGTGCGGAAGTCAGCGCCGGGCTGCGCCCGCTGCTTGATCAGCTCAATGCCGAACAGGAACTGCTGAATGCCCAGGTCACGATGCTCACGGCGCGGCGCGATGCCTATGTCGCAGGTTTCGCCCTACTCGCCGTGATGGGCAAGGCCGACGCGGCGGACCTCAATTTTGACAAGGCCATGCTCTACCAGCCGACCGTCAAGCCGGATTAACCGGGTGGCATCCGCCCGTTACCGGTGCCGACCTGCCACCTTTTTACTCGCCCCCGCCAAAGGCCATGGTCTTGCGCAGGCGCTCCTCGGCAAGTTCCGTCTGCCGCCGGTCGGCCGCATGGCGCTTCTCGGCATTGCGCTGTGCCAGCCGCCGCAGCATGTTCGCCTTGCCATCGATCAGGGGCCAGATCTTGACAGATGAACTGACGATCCTGGCCGCGCGCGGCGCAAAATCCGTATATAGCTGGTCGTCCAGCGCCGTGATCGCAATGCTACTTCCGGGGTCACCCTGCCGTGCCGCACGGCCGAACAGCTGACGATCGATCCGCGCTGTATCGTGAAAGCCGGTGAGGATGACATGCAATCCGCCAAGGGCTTTGGCAGTTGCGTTCAGTATGATGTCGGTGCCGCGTCCCGCCATATTGGTTGCGACAATGACGGCGCCCGGTTCGCCTGCCTGCGCGATGATCTCCGCCTCCTGCTCGTCCTGGCGCGCGTTCAGCACGCGATGCGCTATGCCCGCAAGGGTCAGCGCTTGTGAGACGGAGTCGGAATCCGCGACCGATCGCGTGCCGATCAGCACCGGGCGCGCGCCTTCTTGCGCGTGTATCTGTGCGACTTCGGTGGCGACAAATGCCCATTTTTCCTGCGCCGTAGGCACCATCACATGACCGCGATCGCTGCGCAGATTGGGGCGGTTGCGCGGGATGACCACGACCTTCAGCCCGTAATCGGCCCATAGTTCATCCGCCACTTCACCGGCCGTGCCGGTCATGCCGCTCAACCTGCGATAGCGGCGGAAAAAGCGTTGATAGGTGATCCGGGCCATGGTGTTGCGCACCCCGGAAATGTCCACCGCCTCTTTGGTCTCGACCAGTTGATGCAGCCCGCCCTCCCACGATCGGTCGGCCATGACACGGCCCGTGGATTCATCGACAATCTGCACCTTGCCGTCCGTGACGATATAGTCCCGATCGCGCAGGAACAGTCGCGTGGCGGAAATCGCCCGCATCGCCAGTTCCTCGCGCGCCAGCCGGATACGCCATTGGGTGTGCGGCAGCCCCCCGGACAGTTGCGCGACACTGTCCTTGCCATGCGCGGTCAGATGGACCGAGCGCGTGCCTTCGGTCAAAATATAATCGCGCCCTTCCTCCAGCATGGAGGCCAGTTCCAGTGCCGCGAGATAGACGCCATCGGTATCCCCCGGCAACTCCGCCGAGAGAATCAGGGGCGTGCGCGCCTCATCGATGAAGATCGAATCCGCCTCGTCCACGATTGCGAAATGCAGCCCGCGCATCAACAGCGGCTGCGTAACCTGCCCGAACAGCTCTGCAACCAGGCGCCGTCCCTGCCCGCGCCGCTTTCCCAATGCCGTCTGATCGCGCAGATAGTCGAATGTCATTTCCTTGTTCGTCCCATAGACGATATGACATGCATAAGCAGCGCGGCGCTCAGGATTTTCCTGGCCGTTGACGATCAGGCCGCAGCGCAGGCCGAAACGTTCGATAACCGGGCGCAGGCTGTTACAATCGCGTTCGGCCAGATAATCATTCACGGTAAAAACATGCACCGGCATTCCGGCCATCGCTGCGGTGATCGCGGGCAGCAAGGCGGTGATCGTCTTGCCCTCTCCCGTCGCCATTTCAGCAAGCCCGCCGTCCAGCATCACCAGCCCGGCCATCAATTGCACGGGGAAATGGCGCAGGCCCAGTTCCCGCCCGCTCACTTCACGAATCAGGGCAAAGGCTTCATCAACCACCCCTTCGCCCAGCCGTTCGCGCATCAGCCGTTCACGTATCTCCACACAGGCGGCATCAAGTAGTTCATCGGAAAGATCGGCAAATTCTGTTGAACGCAGGACAATGCGTTGCGCCCGATCGAGCAAGGAAGGCTTGCCCCGCTGCACGGCGAGCATGAAGCGCCCCAGCATAAGGTCGAGCGGCCGGTCCCATTTCCACGATGGTACTGGCCCGCGTTCGGCATAGGGCGCGATAACCGGCCGGGCATCGCTGCGCGCCTCATGCCAGAAATGGCGTGCCTTTTCGCGCACCTTGCCACTGAGCGCGCCCCAGCGCGAAAGCGTCGCCTCAACCATTGAATTGCGTGAGGAACAACTGGCGCAGCCGGCGCACGAACTGCCAGCCGACAGGCTCCCAGCCCAACTGCAGGCGGACATGAACACGGGTGCCAAAGCGGGCGTCGCGCAATTGCTGCGGCAGGGAGACATCGAACAGGAACACGCGGTTGAGCGCCGTCAGCCCCTTTTCATCGCCCGGATCGGTTGGGATGGTCCCCCCATATGTCGTGGAGAGTGCTTCGCTCGGCAGCTCAAATGTGCCGCCTGGAATTGCGCGGGCAATGGTCCCATCCCAGTTCCGCCCCGGTTCCGATGCCAGCCAGAAACGCACGGCACGCAGCCGCGCCCGCACCAGTTCAATATCATCCTGCGGCACCACGACACGCGCCACCGCTGCATAGCCCGGCGTCACATAGCCGAGCAGCGTCCCCTTTTGCACGTAGCGACCGGGCAAATCCTGCGCCGGTGCCTGGGAGAGCATGAATGTGCCATCGGTTCCGGCTGTCAGGCCCAGATCCCCCAGCCGCTGTTGCTGCACCACCAGTCTGCGAGAATATTCTCGCCATGCATCCTGGCTAATCTGACGCTTGACCATATCCCCCGCCAGTTCGGCATCGGCCTCCACCTCAAGCTCACGCAAGCGCCAGCGGATCTGCTCGACTTCGACCTCCAGCACTGGGTTTTCCGCCTGCATCAGCAGCGTCCCCTTTTTAACCCGCGCGCCATCCGGTGCCGCCAGCCGGGTGATGACGCCATCAGCGCCAGCGCGTACATGCGCCTCCTCCGGTAGCCAGACGATCCCCTGGGCATTGACATGCAGCGGCAGCGGAACGGCAAATAGTGCCAGCATGAGCGCGCCGACCACGCCGAGCGTGATCCTGACCGCACGTTTCCGGTTGCCATGCAATTGCGGGCTGGAAACCACATGCGCAAACATCTTCCAGACAGGAAGGCCCAGCCCGCTCCACAATGACCAAAGCGCGATCAGCACCCCGACCACAAAATATTTCTGGGCCACGAACAACGCGATGGCGATCAGCATCGTCATGCGGGCGATCAGCGCAGCCGGAGCAAAGAAGAGGAACCAGCGCTTTTCCCCCGGCGTCGCGTCGAACGGCAATCCGCCAGGCGTACGGAATATATATTTGTCGACCAAATGCGCCCAGAACCTGTTTGCGCGGCTGCCAAGATTTGGAATCTCGATCAGATCGGCCAATATATAATAGCCATCGAACCGCAGAAACGGATTGCCGTTGACCAGCACCGTCGATACCCCGGCAATCAGCATGATGTTGAAGGCGATGGCCCTCGCCAGCCCCGGCTCCATCAGCACCCACGCAAAGGTCGCGAGCGCGGCGACGAACACTTCCGCGATCATCCCCGCCGCGCCGACCAGCGCGCGCTGCCATTTGCTGGCAAGTATGCTGACATGCGAGGCATCGACATAGGGAACCGGCACGAGGATGAGCAGCATCACGCCCATTTCCCGCACTTCGCGGCCGAAATTCTTGGCCGCAAACCCGTGACCCAGTTCATGGATGCATTTGACCAGCGGATAAATGAGGGCAATGAGAAGCAGATTGTCGGCCGCCAGCACCCGGTCTGCCAGATTGCCGGTCATCTCGCTCCAGTGGGTGCCGACCAGCAGCAATGCGGGGACAACTACGCAAAGCCACAGAAACAGGCCAGCGACGCTGAACAGGGGCGCGACCAAATGCATGTGGCGGGTCAGGAAACGATCCGGGTCGACAAGATTGATCCGCACCGACATCGGGCTTTTGAGATTTTGCAGCCAGCGCTGGCGCCGTTCCTTCCTGAGCCGCTGATAGGCTTCGCTGGTGTCGGGCAATGTATCGCTGGCGAGCAGGTCCGCCGCATGTAGCTGCCCCAGCGCGGCAATGACGTCATCCTGGCTGGGCGCATCTTCGCCCAGACGCTCCACCAGCAATTCCCACAGCGCCTCGACTGTCGCCGTTCCGTCAAGTCGGCCTGCCAGTTCATAGGCGCCCTTGGGGAAACGGTGCGCCTTGCCGGATGCGCCGTCGTCAATCACATACCAGACCTGCCCGCGATAACGATGCCTGCGCACCCGCACATGCCCCTTGAGCCGGGGGCGGAGCCGCGCGACCTGAAACCATGAAGAGCTGTGGAACGGATTGGCCATGATGCGCTCAGGGTATCCACTTCCAGAAGAACAACTGGAGCCAGTTGCGCAGTCCGCGCGTCCATATCCAGAGATTCGATCGACGGTCGATCGTCACCTTGGCAATGCCCTCCATGCCCGGACGCAGCGTCTTTGGCGCGTCGCTGTCCAGCTCAGCCTCGACCCGAAACGTGTTTTTCCCTTCCTGCGCCCCGGTAACGGAGGAGATACGGGTGACGACGAACGGCACGGTCCCCCCGGCAAGTCCAGTGGGGGCAAAGCGCCCCTTCTGTCCCGGCCGCACATAGGTGATATCCGCCTCCTCGACATGAAGGACGACGCGGAAATCGTCGAGCGGGGCTACCTCGAACAGAATCTCGCCTTCCTTGACCGGCGTGCCGACGAGCTGACTGACATCCCCTGATACCAGCACGCCTGAGAGCGGGGCCAGAATGTTCGTCCGCGCAAGCTTATATTCGATAAGGCGCAATTGCGCTTCGGCCTGACGCAGCTTGGCCCCATCCAGATTCATGTTCGATCGCTCATGCTTGGCGAGCGATTCACGATATTCCCGGTCAAGCTGCTGGACTTCGCTGACCGAACGGGCATGATCTATCTGCAAATCGCGATCGTCGAGCGTGGCAAGCAACTGGCCCTGTTTTACCACATCGCCCGCACGCGCATGGGACTGCGCGATGAAACCGGAAAAGGGCACCGCCGCGGCGCGTTGCACCCGTCCTTCCAGCGCGGCATCGGCGCTGACGCGGAACTGGGCGAGCGGCACGAGCAGGATCAGGAGCAACAGGAGAGCGGCAACGCCAAGCGCCTTGGCAAGCGGACGGCGTGGACCGAACAATGCGCGCGCGCCATCCATCATGTGCCGACGCGCGCGGCCACCGAACCAGCGTTCCTCACGCAATTTGAAGGCCAGCAATTGCGCTGTCAGGCTCGCCACGCTCTGCACGAACAGCAGGTCGCGTGGGGCAAACGCCACCCCTTCGGCACCCCGTTCCAGCGTGATGACCCCCACCGGCAGCCCGCGATCCAGCACCGGCACGGACGCAACCGCCATCAATCCTCCGCCCGCGGCAAGCCGGGCCTGTTGAAGCGTGATGAGGCGATTGCCGTCGGAGGGCGGAATGCTGAGTGTAACGCCCTGATCCAGCGCCTCGTCCATCGCTGCCTCAATCGCTTCCGCCGTATCGGATTTTTTGCGGAACCATGCACCATGGGACATCGCGGCAAGAGACACTTTGTCCTTGTAAACCTTACCAAAGCTCACCCGCGTGCATTCCAGCGCGACCGCCAGAGCGTTGCACAGGCTGACGGCGGATTCATCGAAGCTGTCATGCTCCTCGATCGCCGCCAGCACATCCAGCGCCGCAATGGACGCCGCATTTTTATCGGCTTGTTCACTGGCCTGATGCTGCCATACGATCGACAGAATCCAGCCGACACCCCAATGAAGTTCACGCAATATCGGCTGCAATCGCTCAGCCGTTGCACCTGCAATGACGAGCACGACCGCGCCATAGGTTCGCCCGGCGGCCGCAATAGGATAGGCGATGCCGGTCTGGGCGGGATGATCCGGGTCGTTTTCAACAACGGCCTGCCCGCTGGCGAGGGTCTGTTCAGCCACTTTGCGCAGATGCGGGATATCCTGCGGTCCCGTGGGCCAGGAGGCCGCCGGTGCGAAGCTGTTTTCCTCCCCTTCCAGCACGACAAGTCCGGCGACCGCCCCAGGCGTGCGCGCACATTGCAAATCCAGCCAGGCGCGGCAAAAGGCCCCGGCATCGCGCGCGCTGGCCATCGATGCCCAGAGCCGGGCATCGTCGGACGGTTCGGATGTGGAGGGCACGGCTCTCAAATTATCATGGCCCCCGAAACTATCTTTCGCCTCATCATCTGGTGCCTCCCCACCCGTTGGCCAGCCGAACGGGCGCTGCGACAATAGACGCAAAAGCGTGTCTGGTCGCCATCACCATTTCTGCCGACCTCATCTTCAGGCAAGCTTGCCGTATCGCGTTTCATAGTCGCGCACGAGTTGCGTCAGCGCCTCGCTCAGCCGTTTCGCGGCAAACGGGCTGAGGATGATCCGGTGTTGTAAATCCACTTCCAGTTCAGCAGGCGTAGTGCTGGGCTGGTCCCAATTCTGGTTCACACCGAAATTAAGCACCACCTCCTCGCGCGTGCTGGTGGCGTTGCACATGTTACAATAGCTGCTCTTGAGATTGGCACTGTTGAACCGAAGCGTCTGCTGGCGCGGCGCGGCCTGTCCCTTGGGCGTCGCGGTCTTTTCATTCATTCGCTTTTCTCCAGTTCGCCCGAAGGCCCTTTACCTGCGGTCATGGCAGCCTTGCGGCGCTTGTCGTCCGTCTTTTCTCTCGGCCGATTAAGACCGGGAATGAGAATGGGGATGAAATCACCACCAGTCGTGCATTCACCAGCATCGCCATTGTCGAGCAGAAAGCGCGACAGCCATGTCGAGCATTGATCATCGGCGTCAGTCATGGCGGCCATCACGCTATGAACGGCAGGTCGCGCACCCATGTTGATTTTCGGCTGCACAGCGCCGGTTTTCGCGACATCTGTTGCCGTGACCCGGCCATCGCCGGGTGCTGACACGGTTGGCAACGGGGCAGTTGGTGCCGGCGTCGCTTGCGGAGCCGCTTCAGGCGATGGAGATGTGTCAGGACCAGCCGCCGGGGCTGTGGCGTCGCCGTCAGGCTGGCCCTGCTTATTGCCATCCATGCCCTCCTCATACCATGCCGAATTCGTCGCATGGATATCCCGTGCCCAGCGATCCACCGCATCGTAGAAGCCATAAGTGAGCGGACCGAAATCTGCCGGAGGCACGACCTGCGATTGCCAGAGTGGCGCGGGCTTCGCCGGTGTAAATTCTATATCCGGCAGGTGCGGGTTGGCGAATGGGCGATGATCGCGGATATCGGCAACCAGCGAAGGAGGCGCATCGCCCCAGGCCGCAAAGCCCTTGTCAATGTTGAGCGCCACGCGCGTCGCCAGCCACAGGTCCGCCATCGTTTGCTGACGATCCGCATTGGTATCACCATAATAGCCGACCAGTTGCAGCGCCTGATCATCCTGGGTTGCAGACGGTGCAGCGGCGTTTATCGCTTCAACCTTCACTTCCAGCACTTCGCTCGACCCGTAAGGGGCCGTCTCCGGCACGGTCGCATCCAGGCTGAGTATCCAGCGCTCGCCCGCCGCGATCGGTGTATCGCTGCTGACGCTGATCCGGGCGAGGCGCTTGCCGGCAGCGGCAGCCTCCGTCACGAAGCCAAGGCTCGCCCCCGCAGGCAGATCGGCCCCCGGCAACACGCCATCGACGCGCAGCAGTGCGGGATCGTACATCACTGTAAACATCATGGTCTTGACGCCGCCCTGGCTGGCGAAGCTGACTTTCAACCCGGCATCATCGGCGAGCGGGACATCGACATGCTCGCCCGGCCCGCGCATGAAGTCGGGCAGGCGCGCGCTGCCCGCCATGGACTGGCTGAAGGTCAGGCTGGTTTGATAGGCACCGCCGATCAGGCCATCATTATTGCCGTCCAGTACCGAGCCATCGGCGCTGATGAATGCGCCGTCGGCGATGATCAGGTCATAGCTGCCATATTGCAGCGACCTGCCATCGGCGCGCGTGAGCGTGAAGCCCAGCCCATCTGTCGCAAAGCCGAGTGTGAGAGCAATCGCATTGCCACTGCTGTCGGTGAGTTGCACTGCCTGGCTGCCCGCCAGAGCATCAAGCGGTTCGGAAACGCGCACGACAAGTCCGCCATCGACAAAGCCCGCGAGTGTCAACCGTAACAGCGGCGGATCGTTGACGACAAGGCTGATGGGCGATGCCGAGAAGCTGCCATCGTCATTGCGCAAGCGCGCGCTGACCAGGAAATTGCCATCATCCGCATATATATGGCTCGCCGCACTGGCACCGCCTGCCACCGAAGTTGACGCCGTGCCGTCACCCCAGTCGATGACCCATTCGATCGGGCTATCGTCACCTGGATCGCTCGATCCCAGCGCGATGGTATAGGTCTTGCCGGTCAGCACCGTGCTCAGGCCCGATACGCTGAGGATTGGTGCAACATCGGTCACCGCGACATTGAAGCTTTGCTCAGCCTGGGCACCATGGGGATCCGTCACGCGGACGGTAAAGACTGCATCCGCGCCGCCATCGGCAGGCAACCAGTTCAGCACCCCGCTGTCCGTCAGCGTAGCCCCAGCAGGCCCGGAGACCAGCGAGAATATCAGATCGCCAACCGCATCGTCACCGTCGCTTGCCACAAGCTGCAACGAAAGCGCGCTGCCTTCATTCACCCTGATCGGGCCAACCGCCGCCAACACCGGCGCGATGTTCGTCACCTCGATATTGAAGCTGGTTTCTGCGAAGGCCCCCAGCGGATCGGTTACGCGAACGACCACCGGCTGATTGCCTAGACCGGCGGCCGTCCAGCTGAACTGGCCATCGCTCGTCACATTTGCCCCCGCCGGACCGTTGACCAGCGAATAGACCAATTGCGCTGCGGCATGGTTGCTGTCGCTGGCAGAAAGCGTGATCGCGACATTGCCGCCTGTCTGTACCGAACGATCGGGTATCGCAACGAATACCGGCGCGACGTTCGTCACCTCGATATTGAAACTGGTTTCTGCGAAGGCTCCCAGCGGGTCGGTTACGCGAACGACCACCGGCTGATTGCCTAGACCGGCGGCCGTCCAGCTGAACTGGCCATCGCTCGTCACATTTGCCCCAGCCGGACCGCTGACCAGCGAATAGACCAACTGCGCTACGGCATGGTTGCTGTCGCTGGCAGAAAGCGTGATCGCGACATCGCCGCCTGTCTGTACCGAACGATCGGGTATCGCAGCGAACGCAGGTGCCGGGTTGGACACGATGATCGCAAAGCTGCGTTCGGCAATCAATCCGCCGGTATCGGTGACGCGCACGGTCACGCTCTGGGGACCGGGATCGCCCGCCTGCCAGCTGAACAGGCCGCTGGCCGAAATGGCAGCACCCTCAGGGCCACTCACCAGCGAATAGGTCAGGGCTTCGGCGACATCTTCATTGTCGCTGGCCGTGATCGGCAGGATGAGCAGCTTGCCGCTTTCAATTGCAATATCGTCAAGAACGGGCAGCGTCGGCGCAGTGTTGCCGACGACCGGCACGACGTTCAGGGCGAAACTCCGCTGGTCGAACGCACCATCGGGATCGGTGACGCGCACCGTCACCTGGCTGGAGCCGCTTCCTGTCGCTATCCAGCGCAGCTCGCCAGTGGGCGAGAGCGTCGCGCCGCCCGGCCCTGAGATCAGCGTATAGGTCAGCTCTCCTGCGGTATCATCGTCATCGCTTGCAGCCAGCTGAAGCGTGAACAGCGATCCCGCATTGACGTCACGGTCCGGCAGCGCGGCAAAGGCAGGCGCGGCATTTCCCGGCACCACGACAGTGATCGCAAAGCTGCGTTCGGCCGTTCCGCCGTCGCGGTCGGTAACGCGGACGGTGAAATTCTCGATACCAGGCAGGCCAGCTGTCCAGCTTAGCAGGCCCGAAGCGTTGACGCTGGCACCGGCGGGGCCGGAGACGAGTTCGTAGGTCAGATCGGATGCAATATCCTCTACGTCACTGCCCAGTAGACTGAGCGTGACGAAGCTGCCCTGCACCGCGCTGCGATCCTGCACGACAGCAAGTGCCGGCAGGTCGTTGACGGCATTCACGGTGATAGCGACGCTGGCCGACACCGGCGCGCTGAGGCCGTCGGTGATGCTGTAGGTAAAGCTGTCCGCTCCCGCGAAATTCGCATCCGGGCGATAGGTCCATGCGCCACCCGTCACGGTCGGCGGGATGAGCGTACCATTTGCCGGGCCGCTCAGGATCGCGACACTCAACAGATCGCCATCGGCATCATTGTCATTGGCCAGCAGATCGATGACGATGTCCTGATCTTCGTCCCCGCTGCCGCTGTCATTGGTAGCCACCGGCGCGTTGTTCGCTACGGCCTCGAACATGATATTGTCGATGGTCACACGGCTGTCGAGATCGCCCATCGCAATGAGATCGAAGGAGAGCAACGCGCCATTGCTGCGGTCAATCCCAGCAAGCGAGACGGTTACTGTCGCGGTGCCGGTCAACGGATCGCCAGTCACGGTCACGCCGGGGGCAAGGTAGAGCGATCCATCGGCTTGCAGGTTGAGCAGGGCGTCGGACAGGTCCAGCCCGTCCAGTTCGCCCAGCAGCGACTGGCCGGTAACCGGATCGAGCAACGCCACTTCAAATGCATCGGGCGGCAGCGCGCTGTTCGCGCCCAAAGCTGCGGAACGAATCTGGAAACTAATCTCCGTCGCGCCATTGGGCAGGACGAATTTCTGGTTGAGCGAGGACAGGAAACGGCTGTCCTCGGCAAGCACGCCCAGGCCGCCGGAAACCACGCCACCCCCGACTGGCGACCAGCCCGTCGCCGCGCCGAAATCACCATTTTGGAACGGGGCGGTCGCTGCCGTTCCCGGCACGGCCAAGGCAAACGGCGCCACGGCGGCCAGAGCGGACGCCGGACTGCCTGTCCCAGTCAGCGTGACAGTGCGAACCGCCCCTGCCACAGGCGCTGCGACCGGCACTACCGGCAGATCGGTCAGGCCGGGCAAGCGCCGCTCGCCCAGGCCCAGCGCTTCATTCATCACCCTGCCCACAGTCGTGGTCGGCAATTCCGACAGGCCAAGTTCATGGCCCATTTCGTGGATCAGCACGGTCAACAGGTCGTACCGCCCCGCCGCCGCGCTGCCGTCGATGGCGATCAGCCGGCCGCCCGACGTCAGGAACTCGCTCGCCCCGTTTGGCGTGATATCGACGAACCAGCCACGTCCGGCACCATCCGCATCAATCGTGATGACATTGCCTGAATGAACGGCCAGCGCCGCATCCTGATGGTCGGTTATAGCGAATTCCAGATCTGCCAATTTCTGTGCGTCGCTGTCGCTGATCCCCGCAGCCATCCAGGCGAGCCGCGCATCATCGACCAGACTGGCAAGCTGTTCCAGCGTGACGGCCGGAGCGGCGGGTGTGATTGCGACGCCTTCGGCCGCAACCTGCGGCGAGCCGGGCATGACGCCATTCATCGCCGCGACTGTCGTGAAGCGGAGGTCGTCGAGCAGATATATCTGGCTGACCGCAGTACCCAGATCCTTGGCGGCGTTGGTAATTACGTCGATGAATGCCGCGTCCTCCAGATCCTGCTTGTCCTCCGCAGTCGGTGCCATATTTTCATGGGTGATCGTGATCGTCGCCGAGCGGCCCTTATACTCATCGGGAACGATGACCGAAAATTCGCTGGACGTGAACATCCCGGTGCCCAGATCGACCTGCCGCGCACCCGCCTCCTGATTGGCGACCAGTGCATCGACTGTTGGCAGTCCGGCACCTTCAAAACGCACGCGAATTTTCGCGCCGGGTTGCAACATATAGGGCTTGTACACCTTGAAGGTCAGATAGGGCTGATCCTTCGGCACATAGACGAAATTGTGGGTGATCGAATCCAGTCCCGGCAATATCCTTCGCGTCTCCATCTTGATGGCTTCCCAGATGTCGCCATCGGGCAGGAAGGAATCGATGATCTTGGTCAGGGCAGCGCTCGCCCCCATGATCAGCGAATAATTGTCCTGATTGGGGAACAGCTTGTCGAAGCCATTTTCGATCGCGTTTGAGACATAGGCCTTCAAGCGGTTCAGACCGGCCTCATCCTGCGTGTCGGCTCCCAATGACATGGTGACGCCGGTACTTTCGACCAGCGTGTTCAGCCCGTCATTGAGCGCCTCAGTCGCCATTCCGGCGGCCGTAAACACCTTGTTGGTCGCCTTGAAATATTTGTTGACCATGTCGATTTTTTTACCGGCATCGAAGCCGGCCCAGCCGATGACCTTTGCGGCCAGCTTCGCCTCCACAAAGCTCAGCGTCGGCAGCTTGAAGTTGCCGATCGTGATCTGGTTGGCCAGGCTGACCTGACTGTCGAAGAAATCCTCCCAGATCTTGACTAGCACCTTCTTGATCAGGGCTTGGGGATTGGTGTTAACCATGAACAGGGCGGCAACATCTATTTTGCCGATGGCATCCGCGTCAGGCAGGCCGAGCAGATCAAGCTTGAACCCCTGCCCGCCATGGAATGCGAAGCCAGGAATTTCGTAGGAAATCGGGAAGCGCCCGGCATCGTCAGCCAGTTCGCCGGTCGCGATGCGCTCCAGATGGACGTTGAGCGATTCGCGTGTGCCCTGCTCGAAATTACCGTTGTAGATGCTCTGTACGGCGGCCCCGCCAGGATTGGGTGCCTCGCTATTGTCGGTGGTCACGTCAACCTCGCCACCGCTGATGATCGGCCGGAAATCCGCACCACCGCCCGCGACGGAATAGAACCAGCCGGTGCCGACGCCGTCTGTAATATTGAAATGGGTCGTGGACGTCGTGTTGCCGGTGACCATCTGGCTTGCCGCACCGATCCGCACCGACATGCTGGGGCTTGTCACCTTGCCCGGATCGACAAAATACCAGGGCTCCATATTCCATTGATCGAGCGAAGGCAGGCCGAACACCTTGGGTCGAATGCCATCGTCGGTGATACGCCGATAGATATCCAGCCCCTGGAATTTGGTCATGTTGGTGTCGATCGTGCCGGCATACCATTGCCAGACACGGCTGTGCGGGCCACCTGCCCCCAACCCGGCGAAATCGTCCAGATTGAATCCGGACACGCCGGGGACCACACCGCCCAGATATCGCGAGATATCAGTCGGGCCGATATCGCGCCCGTTGGGCGTGGCCGTCGTGAAGGTCTGCGAGGCCGCATCCTGATAATAATTGTCGCTGAAACTGACGTTCGACCACAGCTTGACGTCGGGATCGAGGAAATCGCCGAACTTCACCGGATCAAGTTGGACGCCCAGTGTCTGCGCCAGATCCTGAAATTTCTGAATACGGAACGCCATCTTGGCGGCACCGGCCGCCTCGACCATGCCCTTGCCGACGCCGCCCAGGATAGCCCCTGTCGCCACCAGCGTAAGGCCACCAGAACCCACGGCCGAACTGACGGCACCGACAGCAGTGGCGACAGAACGCACGGCCAGCGCCAGCGATTTGAAACTGCTATATGCCTTGGCAATGTTCAGCAGGGTATTGACCGGAATATCCAGCGAAGCCTGGACGAAATCATGTGGGTCCAGCGTCGTCATATGGATGCCGCTGGTGACCCGGCCATAATAGCCAAGCCGCTGGATGATCTCGCTATTGACGACCGTGCCGCGTGAATGGCCGATGAAATGCAGAGGCGAGCTGAGCAGCGTATTGCTCGATTCCGCGTCCAGATCCATGAGCGCGGCGAACAACGCATCGGCGGCTGCCTCCGAGAAGCCCGCCTCGGCATGGGCGGATTCGCGGACCCAATCCGAAATCAGCACGACAGGCTTGCCAGCATAAGCGGAAAGCATGCTGCCGGTGACAACCCTGGTCGGATCGCTCATGTCCACCCAGGTGCCCTCATTCTTGTCGTAGAGCAGGACGATTCCGCCCCCGCCCAGACGCGAGATCATCTCTCCCATTTCCTGGAAAGCCGCAGGCTGGTGGAACGATTCATTGTCGGTCCAGATGCCGTCCAGCTGGAAACCATGCGTCAGTACGGTCACGCCGTTGAAAGTGCCAGATGGCACCCGGTCGGGCAGAACGGTAAACTGCCGGAAATCGCGAATGCCAAATTCCGTTGAACGGACGCCCCAGAAATAGGTCTGCCCACCGGTCAGAACGCGCGCGAATTCGGGATCAAACGTCAGTTCAAACTTGCCTGGAGGGAGCTCCCCATCGGGCACGACTTCGCCCGTCGCCGTGACCCGCCATTTGCCCGATTCCAGATTCAGCTTGGTAAAGATGCGGCTGGGATGCTTGTCGGAACCCTGCCAGTCCGGTTGTTGCAGCAAACCTCTTTCGCGGATCGGATCGTCTGGCCACAGCCCGTCGCCAGGTGCCAGGGTGCTGAGATAGAAGCTGGTTTTCATCACCGACCCGGCCGGTATCAGCGTCGGGTCGAATTCCCATTTGAATGTCAGCGGTGGCGGGTTGTCGCCGTGAAGGTCCAGTTCGGACGTAGGGGTGATCAGATTGAGCGCCTGGATCGCATTCAGCGCCAGTCCGCGCCCATGACGGGTGACGTCGACGGCGCCCTCACCGGTGGATTCATTATAGATGTCGAATGGATAGTTCGGATTATCAATCGCCCTGTCCTGAAACTCGACGAGCAGCTTGTCGAAATCGCTGCGCTTGGCGATTTCACGAACCTTGTTGATATCCATTATGACGATATTGCCGGCTCCCCGGTAATTCGCATATAATTTGGTCCCGGAGCTATCGACACGTAGCTCCTCCAGGAACGCGAACGGAACCGGCGTCGTCGCCCCGACCAGCCGACGGTTCGGCCCGAAGGGATCCTGGATGACGAGAATTTTGGAACCGACACGGTAAAATTCATCGACCAGTTGCGAGTAATCGAGGTCGCGATACCAATAGAGTGTCGGCAAACCCCAATCTGCGACAAACATATATTCAAGGTCGGGTGTGACCGCGATGCCTGACGCATTATGGAGGTTGAGATCCGGCACCCGGCCGATCGAAAACCGGCCTTCATCGGTGCTGCGCTTCTTGTCCACGCTGATAACCAGCCCGGCGATGGTGAACGGTTGTTCAAACACCCCGATTTCCTGACCCATGGTCAGGGTCGCGATCTGGGTAACGACATGCGTTCCGGCGGGCGTATGCTCCAGCAATTTGGCACCGCGATTGCGGTCCCCACGCGCGACGAACACCATCTTGTTCGGATCGACCGTCGGCTGGATATCGAACACCTCGATGCCTGACGCCACCTTGTCTACAACCGTGCGCCAGCCGTGGATATTGGCCTCACCCTCGACCGGGCGTTGCTCCTCGTCGACATTGACGACCATGATCAGGCCGGCATCGCTGTTCTGATTGTTGATCCAGGGGCGCTGGCCAAACATTTCGGATACCGGCAGCCCCACATACAGGCGGGTGGCATCGGCGTTCAATGCCATGCTGGTGATATGGCCGAACTGTTCACCCCTGCTGGTGATTTCCATGTTCAGCGTATGCTGCGCGTCGTTGACGACTTTCAGGTAGTTGTCCCGGCCCGGATCAATGTTGATGACATAGACCTTGCCCAGACCGGCGGCGTAGAGATAGCCATTCTCCGTATCGACCGCGAGCGCGGTGACCACCCCGCCCTCGACCTTGATGAAATCATCGCTGCTGTTGGGGTTGAGATCATATTGGCGAAGCGTCAGCGTATCGATGACGGCAATGCCCTTTTCGGTCGCAACAAATGCTGCGCCCAGATCGCCGGTCACAACGATTTCCCGGACTGGCGCGCCCAGGTCGATGCGGGCGATCAGTTCGTCCCTGGGCTGCGTCGTATCGAACGAGAGTTTGCGATCGATGATCTGCACGCCCTTCGCATCGCCGACAAAGGCATATCCCGCCTTGTTGTCGATCTTAACGACCGCACTTTCGACCAGTTCCGTGAAATCATTGGGTTCACCACTCGCCGACCCGAACGATCCGACAGCCGGGCGGACGATAGTGATATCGCTCGCCCCCAGCAGGACGGTGGGCGGTGCGGTGAAGCTGAGTTGCTGCGTCCCGCCAACGCTGCCCGTTATAACCGCATTGGATATCACAACCCGCTTCGATCCGTGGGTCAGGACGACACGGACATTGCTGGTCTTTGCGCTGATCGATCCGGCTTCGCCGTCGATGAAATCAAGGCCTGTGATCGTGACGAACGTGCTACCGTCATTGGCAACCAGTGTTGCAACGTTGGAGACGACCGGTCCCTTGTCGGACTGGAACGCCTCCGGCGGGAAATTGGCGAGGATCGTCTTGCCGTCGTTCAGCTCTGCCTGGGTAAATTCAGGTGACAGGTCGATACGACGGACCGCCGCCTGATCGGCCGCCAGATCCTTGTAAATCTGGATCTCCTTGAGCTGCGCGAACAGGGGCAGCGCAATGGACCCGATGGCGGCACCGGCCAGACCCAGCGCCACCGTTGCACCTGCCAGGCCGCCCACGGCGGCAATGCCGATGGCAGGCGCAAATACCAGTGCATTGAGCGCCGTGAATCCGACGTTGAGCCGCAGGATCGGCAGCGGTTTGGCAGCCCCCGCCACCAGAACCGCACCGCGCCTGCTCAGGCCCGGAAACGGTGGCGACTTGGCCCGCGCCATGCCGTCGGCATCGATCACACCTGAATCGATGACGGTCCAGACCGGAATATTTTCGCCATTTGGTCCGACAGGCAAATCAACGCTGGCAAAGAACCAGACCTGATCGCCCGGATTGCCCGCTACCGGCACCGCGATCTGCACCGTATCGTTGAATTCCGCCCCGTCGACCTGCAGGTCGAATGCGCTGAGGAAATGGAACGCATCGGTCGTCGGCATGACGATGGGCAGTTCAGCTTCCGTCAGCGTATCGATCGTGACCGTGGCATTGCCGCTCAGCGCGCCCGGTCCAAAGGCGATCTGGACGCCATCGGCATTCTGTACGATGGCACCCGCAGCGCCATTGACCGCAACATCATCCCCTATGACCGGCGGCGCTACAGTGACCATCACCCGGTCTTCGCTGAATCCATTGATCACGGTCACAAAGGTCGATCCGGCCCCGACACCGCGCATCAGCCCATTTTCGTCCACCGTGACAATGGCGCTGTCGGCGGATACATAAACGGTCCCCGCCGCCGCTCCATTGGCAAAGGTTTCCTCGGTCAGGTCAAGACTGGTGATGATTGCGCGCGAACCGCCGCTGGGCAGCAGGGTCACGCTATCGGGATAGGCGTCGATCCCGTAAATCTGCGTCATCAACTCACGCACGCTGTTCGGTTCGCCAACCGTCAGTGACGTAGCCGCCGCAATGTTGCCGCGTGAGACCTTCAGATAAGTAGATCCCTGGGCCAGAGCCAATAATGTCCCATCCGTGCCCAAACGGACGATGTCGGGATGGCCGACGCTCGCCGTCACATAGGAATAGGGCAGCGCAACATCCGCTTGATCGGCAAACTGACCGACAAGGCCCACGCCGCCACTTTCGCCCGGTGCCGCAAAGGCAGGCTGGCGCAGTGCGAAATTCAAGGACAACAAGGCGGCATCGGACACGTTGATGTCGATCACGCCTTCGGCCGAACTGCCAAAACCGTCATCGGCCGAAAAACGGATAGACGCCGCGCCCGAATAACCCGCCGTCGGCGTGAAAAGGACGCCAAGCCCGTCGGCGGCAAGAGCGGCCGTTCCGCCAGTCGCCCCGACGATCCGGAAATAGAGACTGTCGCCATCCGGATCGGTCGCCAGCTTGGTCAGATCGACATAACGCTGCAAGTCGACATGGGTTTTTTCCGGCGGAATCGTGGCTGCGATCACCGGCGACTGGTTTGCACGGAAACCATAGTTGGCGGCGACGATCTGATTGTCGATCGCGTCCGTCACGCCATCGCCACTGACATCCGATCCGGCGAGAGCCGCGACCACGGCGGCGCTGTCCAGTCCATCGACCTTCGCGTCGCCATTGATATCGCCCGCAGCGCGCATCTCGAAGGAATAGGCGCCACTGCCAGAGATCCTCAACTCGTGCAGACCCGATGTGGACAGCGCGAACAGGGTCACAAGTTTGCCACCGGCCTGCGCACTCGCCAGAAGGGTTAACCCTGCAATCTGGGGCGTCACCGTGCCGCTGGTTTCGACCCTCAGAATGACGAATGTGTTGGGCAGCCCTTCCAGTTCGCTTTCGCGCAGCGTGAAGGCAAAGCTTTCCGCGCCGCCCGCACCCAGATTTCCCGATACCGCCTGACCAGTGAATACCGCCGGGGTAGCCAGATCAGCGACAATCGCTTCCGTCACCACAGTGCCGTCGCCATTATAGACGATCCGTTTGCCTGCACCCGATGAAGGTACTTCAAGTGCCAGCAGCCCATCGACATAGCCGTAGCGAACGCCCGCCCCGGTCACGAGATCGCGCAATGCGGTCAGCCGGTTGTCATCGTCCCAGCTATAGATGCTTGCCTTGCCTGTTGCATCGGTGACCTGGGTAACATTGCCCCGCGCGTCATGCAGGAAGCGCAGCGCATCGCCGCCCAGCGCAGTGACGCCGCTGTCGCCGATCAGCAGCTTTCCCTCGGCCTTTTGAATTTCGACCGTACCGCGCTGGCTGTCGAGGATATAGATCGTCCCGTCAGGCGCACGCAGGGCATAGTCACGGTCGCCGAACACCGGTGAACCGGGGTTGTAGGCCGCCCCGCTATCCACATCGTAGAATTTGCCGCCAATCTTGCGAAGCTGGACATCGATCGAGCTGAACTGCCAGCCATGTGTGCCGTCGGCCGTCCAGGCGGGGCGGTAGAAGGTCTGCCCGCCGATGATCTCCTCGACAGGGTTGAAGGTGAAGCCCGCCCGTTCGCCGGTGGGCAAGGTCAGGAACAATCGCGTGCCAATCTCGAACGCAGGCAGCGCGCCGCCTGCGCTGGGCTGGCTCCCGACGCTGGTGACGATATCAGCGTCGAGGCCAAGGAACGTCCATTTGCCCGTAATGCTGTCATAGGCCCGGACAAGATCGAACGGCACGCCGCCCAGCACGGTCGAGATATCGACATGCTGCGTCGTATAGCGGGATATTTTGTCCGCGCCCGTGCGCAGTTCGATCGTGGCGCTGTCCACGCTGGTCCGGCCGGAAATGTCGGTGGCGGTCAGCCGAAGACGATAGAATCCGTCAGCCAGGCTGCGCCCGTCCAGCGTCGCGAGCGTAGCAGTGAGGTTAGTGCCGCCTTCGCCCAGCAGGGTGACATCGCCCTGCCCGTCAATCAATTGCAGCGTCCAGCCGTCGAGATTGCTGTCGTCGATGGTCCCGGTGATCGCCAGGGTCGAGGTGACGATCGCGTCGTCAATAGTTCCGTCAAACAGCGCGCTGGGCGCGCTCTTGTCGAGCGGATCGCGCACTTTAAGGATTTGCGTAATCGTCTTTTCACCACCGTCTGCGTCGCGCGCTGTAACGGTGAAAATATATTTGCCGGGCGAACCGGCGACTATCGTTGCCCGCCCGTTAGCATCGAGCAGCACTTCCTGCCCGTCGAGCAGAACGCGCAAGGATGTGATGTCCGCCAGGCTATCCGCCACGGCGTGGATAAGCACATTTTGCCCCGGCGCGGCCGGGAAGCTGGGCGTCAGTTCCAGGCGGACCACGGGCGGCACAGGCTCGATCGTAGCGCGCAGCAATATGGTCTGCCGCACCTTCGCGCGTCCGTCATCGGCAATCAGGGTGACGGCATAATCGCCCGCCTGACCGGGACCAGGGGTCCAGACAAATTCGCCGGTAACGGCGTCGAAGCTCGCCCCTTCGGGCAAATCCTCGGCGGAGAATGTCAGCACATCTTCGCTGTCGGGGTCGCTCGCCCGAACGGTGAAACGCTTTTCCTCGCCAATCAGAAAGGCGTGATACCCCTCATCCAGCACAGGCAGACGATTGACGTTGGCCACCCTGACCATGACTTCGATACTATCCACCGCGCCCAGCGGGTCGGTGGCGGTAAAGCGCAGGATATGATCCCCGGCCTGCGCATAGCCCGGCGTCCATTGGATTTCGCCACGCGCGGGAATGAACAGCATCCCTTCGGGCAAGCCATTGGGAGCCTGATAGATGAGGGGGTCGGCATCGGGATCGCCCGCGATGATGCGAAACACCATCGGTGCGCCCTCCCGCGCCAGTTGCAGGCCCATCGGCACGAACACCGGTGCCTGATTGGCATTGGCGACGGTCAGTGTGATCGTTTCGCTGCTGCTGGAATGGCCATCGCTGACGGAGAAGGTGATGCTATATTCGCCGCTGGAATTGAGCGGCGGAGTCCACACAAATGCGCCGGTTACAGGGTCTAGCGAGGCCGTGTCAGGCGCGCCGCTCATCGTAAAGGTCAGGCGGTCATTGTCCGCGTCAGCCCCGACCAGGGTGAACGCAAGGGCGTCGCCTTCCGTGATACTATGGTTGCCTACCGGGGCGAGTTGCGGGGCCGCATTTGCCGCGCGCACCACCACCTTGAACGATGCAGTGTCGTTCACGGGGGTGACGACGCCGCTGCCGGAATCCGTCACCGTCACCAGGGCATCATGGCTTCCCGCCTGCGCCAGTGTCGGCGTCCATTCAATCAGCGCCTTGCCATAAATGCTGGTTGGCGTGATCGTCGCGCCTGGCAGCCCGGCGACGGCATATGTCAGCGCGTCCTGGTCCATGTCAGCGACATTGACGGTAACCGTCATGGTCTCGCCGATCACCGCCACGACATCGCCGATATAGCCGATTTCCGGTGCCTCGTTCGGGCTGGTCACCTTGATCGTGAAGGCATAGCCGCCGCCCAGAGGCTCGCCCGATCCGTCCCCGTCGTCGGTGGCAGTGACGATGACGACATGATCCCCACGCGCATTGGCGCCGGGCGCGACGCGGATCTTGCCGGTGCCGTCGCCATTATCGACGAAGGTGATGAAATTGGGCAGCGGACGGAAGGGACTTTCGTTACGCAGGGCCAGGACCAGCGGATTGCCATCCGCGTCGCTCGCGCTGACGGGAATTTCAAGGACCGCATCCTTGGCAACCGTCACATTTTCGATCGGACTGACCACCGGTCGACGGTTCTGGTTGAACACGCTGATCGGAACGACGATGTCCGTCGTCAGCGGAACGCCCGTACCATCACCGGTGTCGGTCGCACGGAAACGCACGACATGGTCGCCAGCCTGCGCATTGGTCGGCGTCCAGGTGAAATCATAGGTGTCCGGGTCGAATGTCGCGCCGGGCGGGATGTCGCCGATCAACTGGACAGTTACAGTCCGCAACGTTTCGCTGGTTTCAACCGCCTCTCCCGTTTCGGCATTGCGCAGAGCGGGCGTGTAATAGGGGTTGTCGGGATCGAAGGCGAAAACGTTGAAGGCAAGCTGCTGACCTTCGAGTATCTGCCACCCCTCAAGCTGGTCGAACACCGGTGCGGCATTGGCGTTGCCGACGGTGATCTTGGTGACGAACCGTACCAGCGTTTCGCCATCGGTGACGAAGAATCCGATGTCATAGACACCGTTCTGAATATAGCTGGGCGTCCAGGTAAATTCGCCGGTGGTCGGGTTCAGCGTCGCGCCAAAGGGCAGGGTTTCCGCACCGAAAGACAATTCGCGGTCGCTGCGCGAACTGGCATTGATCCGAAAATTGACGAGATCGCCTTCGCGCGCGATCCGGTCGGCAACAGGCACCACCTGTGGCGGCTCGTTCCGTTCGGCAACGAACAGGGTGACAACCACCTCGTCACGAGACAGTCCATCGGTGACGAAGAAGCGGACATCATATGTCCCTGCGGATTCATAGCCGGGCAACCAGGAGAATGCCCGTGTCGCCGGATCGAAGGTCGCCCCGGCAGGCAGGCCATCCGCCCAATAGGTCAGCGGCTGCGATTCAGGATCGACCGCGACCAGTTCAAACTCGAACAACTGCCCTTCACCGCTCGACACGGCGGAGAGGGACGAGGTGAATTCCGGGGCGCGATTGCCCCCGGCGATCGCCAGTACGAAACGCTGTAGCGAGACGGCACCACGTGAATCGAACGCCTCGATCACCACCGGGGTGATCGATGCCGTACCGGCGGGCGGCGTCCATTGCAGCAGGCCGGTGGTTGCGTCGATCGTCATGCCCGCCGGCGCGGTCAGCAATCCGAAGGACACCGCCTGCCCTTCGGCATCGTTCGCCACAACCTGATAACTGAGCGGCGTCCCTACGGTCGCCGATTGCGGCGGTACACTGACGAAGGATGGCGCGGTGTTGGGCACGGCATTCGCAACGATACCGGTTACGAAATCAAGCCGGCGGTTGGCCGACGTCGTAATCGAAACCGTGCGGCCGGATGTGCTTTCGCCTGCCTCCAATACGCCATCAGGCGGCAGCGCGCCGGACAGGTCGATCAGGAAGCGCCCGTCGTCGGTCTGGCCTGTCGCACCCACCGGAACGCCGGGGAAGCCGCCAAGCGGGTCGATGGTCAGCAACGCAGGCAGGGTGATCGGCCCGTCGGTCTTGTTGGTGATCGTAACCTTGTAGGAGATGGTGCCCGTCTCGCGGTCCAGCCTTGTATCCTCGAACAGGATATCGACAAGGGTCGAGATATCCTCGAACGCGGCGAATTCGGTCTGGTAATTGACGCCCATGCGCTGGCCATTCGCCGATGTCAGCGGTGCGCCGATGGTCAGCGTGTAATCGCCCGCCGGGATATTGCCGACGTTGAGATAAGCGGTCCGGCTGGCCGCATCATAGGTGACGGCGCGGATCTGCTGCGCGCCCAGAGTGGCGTGATGGAGCGTGTAATACTCCGCGTTGGTGACCGACCCGGCCTGACTGGCCGATCCGGCGAACATGTCCTGATCGAATGTGACCGACAGGAAGGCCTGCGGCAGCGCGATCTGCGCACCGGGAGACGGATTCGTGGCGACGACGACGGGCGCGGTGGCTGGCGCGATAATGTCGACCTGATTGCTCTGGCTGACGAGGACGCGGCCGTCGCTGGTCGTGATGACGACATCGCCGCGCGATCCCCCCTTCGCCACGTCAATGCGACGCAAAGTAGCGGTGTCCACCATGGTGAGCGCACCACCCGGTTCTGCCAGACCCGCATCGTCGACAGTTCCCGCGGTATGCGTGACGAACAGCAATGCTTCGAGCCGCGTCCCTGCCTTGCCGAATGCCAGCGAATCTGCGGGCGCGTCGAAGGTCAGCATCGTTTCCGCACGCGCGCGATCCGTGAAGCGCACCACCTGCTTGCGATCCGGCCATGTCACCGCCCACAATGCACCATCATTGTCGAAAGCCAGACTGCCGACGCGCAGATTTTCGTCCCTGCTCCACTGGGTGAAGCTGCCATCGTCGGGGTCAAAGATCGAAATACCGCTGTTCGTCGACACATAGATTTTGCCGGTCGTAGGATGCACCGCCAGCGCAATGGTCACGCCATCGCCGAACCGGTCGAGAATGGCCCCGGTTACGGGATCGAGCCTTAGCAGCGGCCCGCCGCCGGTGGTTGCCCACAGCCCGCCATCGGCATCGAACGCCATGTTGAAAATGGCCGTGTCCAACTCTGCAAAGGGCGTTGCCGCCGCGCCGCCCTGCCCGCTGAATTTCCAGATCGTGCCGCGATTGGTACCGCCGGAGACCAGGAAGTCGCCCTCCGGTGTCTCCACAATCGCCATCGGCCCGATTTCGGTCGTGCTGCGGGTGATGCCGGTGGCGAAGGCGCGTGCGACAAAGGGACTGAGCACAGAATCAAATTCGCTCGGCGCACTCAGCGGAGCGGCGGCAGGAACCAGCGCTTCGGCCTGCGTGAACAGCGCATTGGTCGAAGGCTCCGGCGTCGGTGCGGGCGGCTGCCCAAAATTCGGCGCGGTCGTGTCGGGCACGGTCGGCACACCGCCCAGATTGACGCTGGACCCATCGGAAATCGCGTTGACGCCGGGTTTGGGCACTTCGCGATTGCCCGCAATATCAGTCGCCAGGGCCAGGAATTCATAACTTTTGCCGGCCTCTCCCTCAAAGACAAGCACACCGGTCACCTCGGGCAACATGCGTTGCCAGATTTTGAAATCACCACCATCTTCCGCGGCGTAAAGCGTCACATGCTTGACGCCGGAACCGCCGACGTCATCCAGAACACGCCAGTTGACCTCGAAATTCGCTGTCGTGCCCACTCTTTTGGCGGTGAGCGTGCTGGTCGGCGCGGCGGCATCCACCATTTGGCTCAGGACAATGGTATCTTCTGGCGCGAAGCCGTCCATCAGCACCCGCGCGGAGGCGGAAATGCGCTCGCCGGTCGCCACATCGTCCCCAGGGACAATGGTGTAGCTGACAAAGCCCGCGCCTGTACCGCTGGCATCATTGGGGGCCAGCAGACCGCGGGTTGCATCCTGCAGGACTTCGCCGGTCAGCGGGTCTATCGCCTGGATGAGCCAGCTTGCACTCGCCGGTTCCTGAAACAGGTCCAGCACCGCGCTCACCCGCAGGATGAACCCGCGTGTGGCGGTGAAGTCGATCTCGGCGTCGAAACTGGTGCGGCCATCCGGCACGTCGATATTGATATCGCCGATCTTGATATCGCCAAGACGGAAGCTGCGCGGATCGAGATCGGGGTCGAGCGTGGTCACGACCTGGATTTCGTTGGTATAGCGCGCTGAACCCGCCGCATTTTCAAAGCTGACGGTATAGGGCAGTTCCGCCGCGCCCGGCAGCCAGCCCTGCGTGTCGAGCGTCTGCGGACCAGTGATCGATGCCAGCCGGTTGACCTGCCCTTCGCTAGCGAAAAAGCGGGAAAAATCGAGCTGGGCAAATTCCTGCCCGTCCACCGGTTCCGGCCCGTTGATCTGGAAATCGGCGGGCAGTCCTGCGCCGCGCTGGTCGAACGGCACCCATGGCACGAAAATCCGGAACGCCTCGAAATGCGTGGGCGTGGACAGGCCCAGATCATAGTCCGCCCGCACCGGCAGCGCCGGAACCGGTATCTCGCCATCATATTTGTCGCTATGGCGCGGGTCCATATATTCGATGGCGGCCATCAGCCCGTCCTGATGCCCGTAATAGGCGCGGACCTGATCGAAGAAGGCGAGCAGATCGCCCGTGGAGCGTACCGCAGAGCCGCCGGGGCCGAACAATATGCCCGATGCCAGCGTCGTCATCATGCTGACAATATGTTGTTTCGTCCGAATGGGCGGCACGTCCTGCTCGTCGCGCAGCAGACCGGCCTGTTCCAGCGCGGCGAGATAGAGGTCGGTCCACTGCGCTTCATCGGCAGCGAGCGCCAGCAACGGCGCCGGCGCATCATTCGCCTCAAGGATCGCGGTGCGCAGGTCGCGCGCTTCCTTCGACTGGAAGTCGACAAATTCGGCCCGCGTCATCGTCGTGGCCGCCGCGACAATATGGAAGCGGAACGGGATGAACGGGATTTCATCCTTGCTGGGAACGGCAGTATTCTGCTGATAAAGGCCGACGAAATCGAGCTGGTCGAGCGTGCTGCGCGCGGCAGGCATGATCTCGCTCACCTTGTCCTTGACCGCTTCCCACCAGTCGCCAAGGCCACCCTCGCCACCGTCCAGGATCGGTGCGAGGTCGGGGAACAGGCTGTTCATCCTGTCCTGAAACGCGCTGAAGGCACGATCCGCCATTTCCTTAAGGCCGGGATAGGTGCGGATGTTGACGGTAAAGCCGCCAAAGCCATCAGCGGGCTGATCGAACAGGAAGCCCGATGTCAGCAACTGGCCGTTGGTATTGGTGATCGATTCCAGGTTGATGAAGGGAATATTGGCATTGTCGCTGCCCTCTGCGCCCTCTGGAATACCACGCACATTGGTGAAGAATTCGAGGAATTTGAGGCCATAGACATATTGGTTGTAATTGAGTTCGGGCACGCCGACCTGGAAATAGGTGTAGGGCGCGTCGAGGTTGGAAATATTCTGGAGCGCGATGGAATAGGTCGCCTGATCGCCCGCCAGTATGACACGCGGTCCGCCCACGCCGATGGTGACTTCGGGTTCGATCCCACGCTCGATGAGGAAACGATAGGGTTCGACGGTTTCGGCACCATCAGGATTGGTGACCTTCAGGTCGTAAAGGCCATGGGGCGCATCGGTAAAATCGAATGTCGCGATGATCGTGCTGCTGTCGACCACCTCCCAAGCCACCGGCTCAAACTCGGCAATGCCAGGCCGGGACAGTTTCAGGATCGCATTCTCGTGAAAACGCGCCCCCTTGATCGTCGTGGTCACATAGCGGCTGTCGCCACCGGTATCGGTCTCTATGCTGGTGATCACCATCGGCATCAGATCGGCGATCAGCCGTACCGTACTGCCTTCGTCCGGTCCGCTATAGCCGCGCACCATCACATAATAGACGCCCGGCTCCGTATCCGGCACGATCGCGGTCAATTCCTGCGCCAGCGGTCCGGTATAGGTCGCATCGAACAGCGCGGAGGTCGGCACATCGTCGTGCCGCAAAAACACTTCGTTGATCGCACGCTCATCATCGGACGCCACGCGCAGCCGCAAGGTCTGATCGGCGGGCACGACGATACGGTACAGCCGCTCCTGCCCCGGCTTGAGATTGGCCGACAGCGGGATTCCGAGCGTCAGCGCCTCGATGGAGATGCTGGTGGCGTTGGCGGCGGCGGTGATGTTGTTCGCCTCGCCCACATCCTCGAACAACTGGTTGCGCGCATCGGCCCGAACGATGATGCGATAATCGCCCGCCGCCGCGCCCGGCAGCGTTGTGTCCAGGCTGAGCGTATAGCTCTGGTCCGCCAGCAGCGATCCGGAGAAATTGGCGCGACCCAGCAATTTGTCGCCAACGTCCCAGGTCGCATCGCGCGACAGATAGACAGCGTCGCTCCAGCTGCCCGAAGCAGTGACCGTGCTTTTGTTCGTCACCGTCCAGCTTATGGAGACAGGATCACCCGCCTGCTTGTTGTCGGGCGCCACGATATCGGTGACCTGAATGTCGGTTGGCGGCGGCAGTTCGATCACCATCGGCACGTCGCTGCCACGGATATTGTTGCGCTCGTCCGCTTCAAAAAGACTGCCGGTGGCGTCATAGCGCGCCGGATCGGTCACCACGAAAACATAATAGGCTTCGGTGCCCAGATCGCCCGGAACGACGAAATCCTTGACGACGGAATAGGTGTCGCCCGCGTCCAGACCTCCTGTATGCCGGATCGAGCCCAGGAAACGGTCCGATGTCAGGTCGAGAAACGGATCACGGGAAAGATAGACAAGGTCGTCCCACTGCGGTTGCAGGGTTGGGGTCGCGCCGCCCGCATTGGTGACGCTATATTCCACGCGGAAGGGCTGGCCGCGGGTAGCGCGCAAAGGTGCGCTGAGCGCAGCGACCTGAAGGTCCGGCGGGGTGTAGGGCGTCAGCGTGACCGGTTGCACGGTAAGGTTGTTGCCCTCCCCTGCATATTCCCTGACCTTGCCATTGACCGCGCCGCGCACACCGGCAAGGCGCGGCGACAGCGTGCTTTTGGCATAGCCCGACTGCTCAAGCCCTGAATCCGCCGCCGCGATGACGTTGAAATCACCCTCCAGCTCGAACGGCAGGCTGACGGTCACCTTCGCAATATAGGATTCGCCGGGATTGAGTATGCCGATATGCGTGTTTTCCGCGCGGACGATAACGCCGGGCGAAGCTTCCCGCGACATCAGCCAGTCGCCTTCATCGAGCGAGGCATCGAGCGACAAATAGACCCGGTCCACCCAGGAATCCTCGCGCGTCGCCCGCGTACCGACATTTTCGACGCGGAAGCTGATTTCAACCGTGCCGCCCGCAGGCAGCGTGTCCGGCAGGGTCAGCTCGGTAACCTTGAGGTCCGCCTCGCGATAGACGACCGGGAACTGCGCCTGCTCGACCGTTCCGGCGGGCAGCTCGAACACGAACTTGCGGAAAGTATCATCCCTCAATCCGTCATTATTGCCCGACCTGACGATATCGGCGGGCACAACAGGACGCGATGGCGTGTTGGTAAACACATAGACATAATATTCGCCATCCACCCCCGGTGGCATGTCGAACTCCAGCGTGTTGCTGTAACTCTGCCCCGTGCCCAGCCCGCTATTGGCCTGTGTGACCGATCCTACATAAATTGCGCGGCTCTGAATGAATGTCGGGTCCTTCGACACCCACACCTGATCGGTCCAATATTGCGTGCCGGACCAAACCGGCGCGCCTTTATTCTCGACGGTATAGGTAACGCTTGTCCGTTCACCTGAATAAGCGATCACACCCGGCGCAGCGGGCACCACGCTGACCACCTGCAGGTCGGCAGGCGCGTTCGTCACGTTGGTGCTGGCGAATTTTGCATTGTCGAGCGCGTTGGGGTCTCCGCCCAGTGTCGACCTGACGATGACGTAAAGGCCCGCGGCCGCAGGATTGAGTTTGAACGTCGCGCTGTTGGTATAGCTCGCACCCGGATCGAGCGGCGAGAGATTCTGGAAGCTGCCAAGATCGAATATGTTGCGCGCATCCTCCAGCAACGGCGCATCAGACAGATAGACCCGGTCCGTCCAGCCAGTGGCCTGCGCATCACCGGTTGACCGCACCGTCCAGCTGACGGTGAAATCATCGCCACCCTTGGCCGACGCCGGGGCGGTCACGTCCGTCACCGCAATGGCGCGCGTGCTGGAAACAGGCGGGGTGCCAACGATCTGGATCGCGCGGGCACGATAATTGCTGCTCTGGATTTCGGCCGGATCATCGGGATTGACGTTGATCGCCAGCGAATCCTCCAGCAACGTCGCATAGGGATCGACCCAGGGCATGATATAATAGGTGCCGGAAACCACGCTGGCAGGCAGGGTGACAGTCAGTTCGCGATCATAGCCCTGCCCTTCCTCCAGCGGGCCGCCAGTGTAGGTAAGACTGGTCAGCAATATGTCGCCCAGACCGGGGTGCGGCCGGTTCTTGTCCCTGGTCAGCCAGATCTGCTCGGTCCACTGACCAAGATTGCTGGTGCCCGCGCCACGATTGGTCACGGTATAGCGCACCGGCACGCTGTTGCCCTCGAACGCCTGGGCATTGGTGACGACATTGTCGACGACGAGATCGGCAAACGGCACCGGTTCGACATAAATCTGCTGCGCGCGCACGTTGCTGGCCGACGTGTCGTTGGGCCATTCGTCGACGGCATTGCCGGTATCCGTGGCCACCAGCACGAAAACATTGCCCCGGAACCGCAATGGCACCGTGAATGTCGCCGAACTCGACTCATAGCTTTCCAGCGAATCCAGCGCGATCGGATTGGCCAGCTGCGACACGAGAATGTCGTCGCCGCTGATCTTGTCATCCAGCGACAGCCAGACCTGATCGGTCCAGTTGCCATTGGCTTCGATCAGCCCCTGATTGATCACGGTGAAATCGACGGAGGCGGTGGCACCTGCTGTCACGGTGTCAGGCGCAATGATTTCGCTGATCTGCAAATCGGGGCGCGGCAGTACAGATACCAGGATGGACTCATCATCGACCGAGCGATTGTTAGTCTCGGCCGTATGTTCGTAAACGGCGTCGGCCGCATCAGTGACGACAATTACCTCGAACCGGTCGCTGGTTTTGGCCGGCAGACGCATTTCCTCACGCCTTGTATAGCTGGTGCCCGCCGCCAGCGGGCCGGTATAGCTATAGGTGCCGATCAGCGTACCCGCGCCGCTGTCGCCCGCCTTGCGCAGATAGACCTTGTCCACCCAACTGCCTTCGGCCGCGCTCAGCCCTTCATTCTTCACCGTCCAGCTAATGTCGACCACGCCGCCCTCTACGCCATTTGCCGGAGCGGAGATGGCCGTGACGCGAAGATCGGGTGGCGGCGCAAGCGAGATGCTGATCGGGGCGGATGTGCCGCTATTGTTGCCGGTAAAGGCAAATTCATAGGGCTGATTGCGTGGATCGTCGCCGCCCGGCGCGACCACGACGATGCGATAGTCTCCCGCTATCCCATCGGGCAGAGTGAAGTTGGCGGTGCGGTCATAACTGTCCCCCACCCCAAGGAAACCGAGATGGTTGACCGAACCAAGCAATATCCGGCCACTGCCATCGGTCCTCTCCAGGTAGACGCTGTCGAACCATTCGCCGGTGTTGGTCAGGCCGATGCCCTGATTGCTTTCCCGCCATGTCACATCGATGGACGTGCCCGATTGCGCCAATGTGGGCGCGACCACGCTTTCGATCTGCAGATCCGCCCAGGCAATGGGCGACACATCGAAGAAGCCCGCCAGAGCGGTGCGGTTGGCATCCGAACCGTTCTCGAACACCGTCTCTGTCGCGTCTGAACGGACGAACAGGGTATAGCGACCGTAGAATCCGGCGGGCAGGATCAGATCAAGGTTGGCGTCATAGCTTTCGCCCAGTGCCAACCCGCCAGAATGTACCAGTTCACCCAGCAATATGTCATCGCCATCGCCGAAT
Organism: Sphingobium indicum BiD32; assembly: GCF_000382885.1. Lineage (GTDB taxonomy): Bacteria > Pseudomonadota > Alphaproteobacteria > Sphingomonadales > Sphingomonadaceae > Sphingobium > Sphingobium japonicum_C. The sequence continues at coordinate 38,555 of NZ_CAVK010000124.1, read as the reverse complement.
ATCTCATCGCGCGACACATAGACGCGGTCTGTCCAGCTATCGGCGGTCCCCAGCCCGGTGCCGATATTGGTGACCGTCCAGCCGACAGTGACGCGCGCGGGATCATTGATCGTGCGGGCTGGTGCGGTGACGTTGCTGACGTCCAGATCGGCATAAGGCGCAAGGCCGACGGTGAGTGCGACAGAGGCATTATTGTTGGTTTCGCCCGCACTGGTTTCGGGCACAGCGGCTGTGCTGTCGCTCTGCACGATGATGCGATATTCACCCGAAGCATCAATCGGCAGATGGACCGTGAGCGCGCCGTCGTAAACTTCGCCGACGCCCAGGCTCGATCCGCGCACGACTTCGCCCAGTTTGATGTCCCCGGCACCGACGATGCCATCGCGCGATAACCAGAGGCTGTCCGTCCAGCCACCAATGCTGGCCCCTGTCCCATCGTTGCGGATCTGCCACGTCATGGCAATGTCGCTGTTCGATTGCGGATTGACGCCGCCCGGCAGTGTAACGTTGATCGGCACCAGATCGGGGTGGGTCAGCGTAAGCGCGCCCGACGCGCCGTCATTGTCCGCCTCTATGCCGCCTTCAAACACTTGCTGGCCAACATCGGCGCGGACAAGGATATTATATGTGCCATCGGCCAGGCTCACGGGCAATGTGACCGACTGATGCACCTCATAGGCCTCGCCCGGTGCCAGATCGAATGTGCGGACGACGCTGGCAAGCGTAGTGGCGCCGGAAACGGTCGTGTCATCATCCACATAGATGCGATCGGCCCAGGGCGCACTCGCCGTCACCGTGCCGCTGTTGCGGATGATGTAGCTGACCTCTACCGTTTCGCCCGGTCGTGCGCCCGCAGGCGCGGTGACGCTTTCGACGACCAGATTGCCTGACGGCGCAACCGCGAAACGGACAGGAGCCGAGACACCGGCATTGTCGCCTTCAAGCCCGTTTTCAAACACCGTGCTTCCGGCATCGGTCACCAATATCAGGCGATAATCGCCGCTGCGTCCGTCCTGCACACGCGCCTGAACGGATACGGTATAGCTGTCGCCTATTGCCAGTCCGGCATCGCGCGAAACTTCGGCCAGAATCAGGTCATCCGCATCGGCGACCCCATCGGCCGACAGCACAAGCCGATCGACATGACCGCCCGCAGCGGCGGCGTCACCAGTGTTGCGCACCCGCCATGAAACCGTGAAGGGATCGCCGCCCAGCACGGTGGCAGTCGGGCCGGATATGGCCTCCGTCACCAGATTGGGTGCGCGGCTGGTAATCGCGACGTTTGCGGGGCCACCGACATTGTCTGCCCGCGTATCGGGTTCGACAATGTCCTGCGCCGCGTCGGCCACCACAAAGATGCGATAATCGCCCGAATTCACGTTCGGCAGGGCCAGCGTACCCGAACCATTATAGCTGCCCCCCTCGGCCAGCGCGCCGTTTCGGGCGATATTGCCGAGTATGACATCGTCTGCGTTGCCGATGATGGCATCGATGCTCAATATCACCCGGTCGGTCCATGCAACACCGTCCGCCGTGGCCACACCGGCGTTGGTCACGGTCCAGCTGACCGTGATGTTGCCCCCGCCCAGTCCATTGGCCGGCGCACTGACATTGCTGACGCGCAAATCTGCATATTGCCGGGCAGTCACGGCGACCGCGGCTTGCGCGCTATTATTCCCCTCTGCCGCGACCCCGGCGGCAGCCTCGCGCACGCTCGTCTGCCCGTTCGCATTGCTGTCGGCAATGATGGTGACCCGGATGTCCCCAACCGCCCGCTGTCCTTCAGGCAGGGTGAAGCTGGTGGTGCGGGCGCGGCTTTCCCCTGCCGCCAAAGCGCTGGTCGTGATGATCGTGCTGTTGAGCAGCGTCTCGCCGGTGGTCAGATTCTGCACCAGCAGGCGATTGTCGAACCCTGCAAGGGTGCCGACATTACCCAGATTGCTTTCATCCCATGTCAGCGTGATCACATCGCCCGAAGCAGGCGCGCTGTTGGTGATGGCCAGATTGCGTATCTGGAGATCGGGCGCGGACGTGATCGTTTCCGCCGTGCTGTTGTTGGTCTCGCCAGTGGCGGCGGTATTGGCCTCAGCGACCTGGTCGAAGATATCGGTGACCACCGAAAATTCAAATACACCCTGCCCCAATATTCCGGCAGGCCAGATGATCTGCGCGGACCGTTGCGCCGCCGCCTCCGCGCCCAATGTCCCGGTAAAGCCGACCGTGGCGACCTGCACCTGCTGGCCCGTCAGGCTGTTGCGCACGAACAGGCGTTCGCTGAAGTCCGCCGCCGTGGCGCTATTGCCCGCGTTGGTGGTGGTCCAGTTGACCGTAACGGTATCGCCGGGGTTCCACCCACCTGCCGGGTCCGCTGCGACATCGGTAACGACGAGATCGCGGAACGGGGCCAGTTGCGACGTGAACTCCAGCGTCGCGGCATTGTTGGTTTCGGCCGTGCCTAGGATATTTTCTTCGCCGATCGTGTTGGCGACATCGTTCGTCACCGTCACGCCGATCCGGCCTACGCCGCGATTGCCCGTGGGCAGCGTAAGCGTGGTTTGCCGCTGCCGTTCCCCCTCCGCGGTGATCACCGTGCCGCTGTCATCCAGCAGGATGTTGCCGATAATCTCGTTGGTATCCAGATTGCGCAACAACACCCGGTCCTGCCACGCGCCACTGGTCGGACGCGTACCCTGATTGCGTGTTTTCCAGCTGATGGTGATCTCGCTGCCGGAACTGATCGTGCCGCTGCTGCTGACCGCCAGCTCGATCGGGATGAGATCGGGCGAGGGCCGCACTTCCAGCGAGGAAATGCGGATAGGCGCGATCAAAGTATTTTCGATCACGTTGAAACTATAGGTCCCGACCGATGCGGCCTGTTGCACATAGCCTTCGATCAGCAGCGTATAGGAGCCGCTATCGGGAAGGACGAGCGTATCGACATCGTTCATGTCACCGGCAAATAGCTGCCTGCCGTTGGGCGCGATCAGCCGCCAGTGGGTGGACACGCCCGCATAGCTGAGCCTGTCGAAGAAGAAGCGGTCGCCCGCCTCACCGTCGAACCGGTACATGTCGGTTTCGGAGCCGGGGCTGAGCGTGCCATTGACCGGCACGCCCGGCGTGATCGGCAGCGCATCAGAGAGCTTCTGCAAACGGATGGAATAGTCCCGGTCCGCCGTCGTGCCGCTTTCGATCCGCAGCACATGATCGCCAGCGGGCAGACGATAGACCACCTGGGCGTTGGATCGATCGTAACTGTCCGTCTGGGTGAAGGGCAGCGCGGCGAAGTCACCGGCCGGGCCGGTCAGCCGCCAGCTGACATCGCCGAACGGCGACAGCGCATCGACATAGACCAGGGTTTCCTCGGTCAACGTGAAAAGCAGATCCTCCCGCTGGCCGGGTTGATCGAGCGTCGAACTGATCGTCTCGCCCAGATCGATCGTGCGGCTCTTGTGCACGACCTTGTCGACCTGAAACTGGTAATCGACCGGTCCGCCTTCGCCGATCTGGCCTTCATAGGCCAGCGTATAGACGCCCGCCTTCTCAAGCGTGATGAAGCCGGTGTCCGTGCGGTAGTTGGCGCTCATCGCCACCCGGCCATCGGGATCGAACAGCCGCCACTGGCCCGATCCGGGGCTGGAGATGAAATCGAAATATATCTCGTCACCGACAGCGCCGGTGAATTTGTAGAGATTGGTGCTGTTGCCCGGCTCCAGCCGTCCGGTGGTCGGCGCGTTGAGCACAAGATCGCTCGCCAGCGCCAGATCGAGCAGGCGGAAGGCAAAATCACCGGTCAGATCATCATTGGCATCGACCGTGATGGCATAGTCGCCCGGCTCGAAAAAGATCGCTCCGGGCGATGCGCCGGAATGGGCATCGGCATTCTGGAAATGGCGCGAAAGGATCGTCCCGGAGGGGCCAGTCAGCGTCCATGCGATCTGGGTCGTGTTGATCAGGCTGTCGAATATCAGATATTGCGGATCGCTGACGCTGAAGGTGTAGCGTGCCTTCGCGCCTGACGCGGCGATGGTGCCGCTGACTGTTTCGCCGATCGTCAGCGCCGTGGTGCTGTCGACCATATCGACCACACGGAAACTGAGAGTCTGCGGCGCGGACGTGCCCACGCGCCCTTCAACCAGGAGCGTGTAGGTGCCGTCGAGCGGTAACAGCGGCTCCTCGACATCCCCAACCCGCGTCGTGTTGAAAACCAGATTGCCAGCCGGGTCGATCAGTCGCCAGAAGGGATCATTCGATCCGCTGAGCAGGTCGAAAAACAGAGATTGTCCGGCGGAAGCATCGAACCGGTATATTTCCGTCAGGTTGCCGGGCGTGAGCGTGAGATCCTGCGTTTCGTTCAGGTTGATCGCTGTGCCGTCCGCCAGCGAAGCAAGGCGGAATGAGAAGCTGCCTGTATTGGCGCCGGTGGCTGAAATGGCGACGCGATACGTGCCGGGCGCGAGCGTCATGACCGGATTGCCGGAAAATTCCGCAGAATCCGTGCTGTTGAAACTACGCGCGGCCGGTGTCTGGGTCGGGCCGCTAATCTCCCAGCGCAGCGCGCTATTATTGGTCAGCGCATCGAAAACGACCGCTGTTTCTTCCGTCAGCGTAAATTCATAGCGCTGCACCGCGCCAGCCGCAGCGATAGAACCGCTGACCGCATCGTTGAGCGCCAGCGCCGTCATCGGCTGCGCGGCAGCGGTCATGGCGATCGCGAAATTGTCAAAGTCCTGATCGGCTGTTGCACTGCCCTGACTGGCACCCAGTACCAGACGTCCAGCCTCCAGCTCCATGCCCGCCACGAAGAAATCGGTGACGACGGCAATGGTTGCGCCACCTTCCGGCGTGAGTTCGATTGTGACCAGCGATCCGCCATCGGTCCGCTCCACAACTAGCCGCGCGCGCGCCCAATCACCGCTGGCCAGCGTCAGACCGGGATCGGCGATGTCGGTCAGCTTGACGCCATTATAATGGATGGAAATGTGATTGGCGTTGACTTCGCCATTGCTCAGCGTGTCGAAACCGATACCCAGCGCACCGGCTAGATTGGCCTCCGGCGTCACCAGCAGGCCCGGCCCCCCATTGCCATATTGGCTGACTGGCAAATATAGAAGGCCAAAGCCGTCGGCATCTCCCGTCTGGCCGGCGCGGCGGGTCAGGCGGAAATCGAAACCGAGATCGACGACATCCTGTCGCCCGCTGCCGGTGGCGGAGAAGGCGATTGAATTCTGGCTGTTCACTTGCAGGGAATCAGTCAGCCTTATGACGTTGTCCCCGCCATCGGCCAGCACCTGCGCGGCCACCCCGCGGTGATTGCCCAATATATAGGGCAGGCCCGCCACGTCGAAATCCTGGCTGGTCTGGCCACCTGCGGCCAGGATCGCGGGCTGATTGTAGATGAAGCTGTAGCTGCCATCCGTGGTCGCCGAACGCCGTCCTTCCACCAGAAGGGTATATGTGCCTGCCATCGCCGCCGTCATCAGGTCGGTATCGCCAAGGCCCACGGGGCCGAAAACCACCTGCCCCATCGGGTCGATCAGCCGCCAGCTATTGTTGCCGGAAGAATTGCTGATCACATCAAAGCCAAAGCGCATACCGGTCGTGGCGGTAAAGCGGAACATGTCCGTTTCCTGACCATTCTGACCGATTGTGCGATTGAACGTCCCGTCCGGCACCAGTTCCTCGGCAGATGCGATGTCGAGCAGGCGGAAACTGTAATCGCCCGTGTTTTCCGCTGTCGCATCGATCGTCAGCGTATAGCTGCCCGCGCCAAGGCTGAGCACCGGATTGCCGCCGAAATCAAAACCATCGGAATCATGGACATTGCGGCTGCTGACCTCGACACCATCAGGCCCACGCAACGTCCAGTTAAAGACTGTCGCCGTCGTCAGGGCGTCGAACACCAGCTTGCTGGCCGCGCCGAGCGTGAAGCTGTAGGCGTCGCTTTCGCCCACCGTACCGATCGATCCGTCCACACGCGATCCGATGGTGAGCGCCGCGCTCTGCGTGGTGATCGGATAGACGCCGAACTGATAGTCGGCGACCGTGGCGGTATAGGATCGTCCCTCTATCAGCAGCGAATAGACGCCAGTGATGGCAAGCTCCTGCCCGTCGATATTGCCGATCGTATTGGGACCGAATATTTCATTGCCGAACGGATCGATCAGCCGCCACCGCATGTCGTTATGGACGGTGCCACCGTCGAAGAAGAATGTTTCCCCCGCATTGGCAGCGAAGCGATAAATGTCGGTCTCGCTCGTCGGAGTGAGCGTTCCCGAAACCGGTGAACCGAGCGTCAGGGGCGTTCCCAGGGAAAGGTCACGCAGGCGGAAGTTATAATTGCCAGTCACGCTGCCGACCGCATCGATCTTCAGCTGATAGTCCCCCGCACCCAGTCGCAGCACGGGCGACGCAGTGAAATCGGCGGAGTCGGTGTCGCTAAAGCGCCGGGCGCTCACAATCTCGCCTTGCGGGCCGGTCAGCGTCCAGTTGATGTCGCCCGAATTCGTCAGGCTGTCCAGCATGACGAGCGTTTCGGCCGTCAGGCTGAAGCTGTAGATATCGCTTTCGCCCGGCTGCGCGATGCGGCCGGAAACACCATTGGCGTTGGTGGTGCGCAACAGGGCGCCGCCGCTCAATGCCGTACTTTCAAAATCGAGCGCGTAGAGGAGGCCACTGGTGCCCGCCATTGGCGGACTTGTCATGCCGGCGGCAACATCGGCCTCGCTGCGTGCAACATCCCAGATGCGGAAGCTGTCGACCGCACCTTCCCACTGACCGTAGCTGGTCTCGACTTCCTCATACTGGCCGATCAGCAGCGGCTCGCCAGCATCGGCATTGTTGCTGATCCTGATTGTCCCCGACGCCTGCTCCACGCCGTTCACGAGGATTTTCATCGCGCCGCCGTCGCGGTCGGCCACCAGCGCGATATGCGCCCATTCACCCGCGGCAATCAGGCCGCCGCCAGTCTGGATCGACTGCACCCCGGACGCATCGCGCACAGCCGCCCAGACCGAACCGTTGGCGTTGACCGCAATCCGATAGGGCGATGTGTCATGGGTCGATTTGGCGACCAGCGACGTCCAGCTGTTGGTGAACCGGTCGAGCTTGAACCAGCCTTCGACCGTCAGATTGCGGGTTGGCGATACCTCCGGGCTGCTTGGCACCTCGACATAATCGACCCCGCGCAGGCTAAGCGCATTGCCGCTCTTGCCAGGCTGTATCTGTGGCGCTTGGGGATTGGGGCCGTCGAGCGTGATTGCCACCGGCGGCGTGGCCGCAACCTTATATGCAGCGAAGCGGAAATCCACCGGCCATTCGCGCCAGACCCGCGGCTCGACGATCAGCGTATAGACGCCGCCGATCGCCAATGCCCCGGTTTCCCGCGAAGAAAAGTCGACCGGCCCGAAAATCTGGCGGCCATAAGGATCGATCAGTCGATACGAAACCCTGTTGCCCGAATTGGTCACCTGCTGGACGTCGAACAGCAGGTTGTCGCCGGGATCGACATCCAAGCGATAGGCATAGCTTTCCGAGGAACCGCTTGCCGTCTGCGAAATCGCGGTATCGAAGGGCACCAGCGGTGCCGCCGACAAGTCGAGCAAGCGGAAGGCGAAGGCTCCGGTGGCGGCGCCCGTGCCATCGACCAGGATGGTGTAGGTGCCCGGCTCGACGGTGAAAACGGGGTTGCTCCCGCCCAGTTCGTAACTGTCGCCGTTGCGCAGATTGTTCGATATCGAAAAACCGCCCGGCCCGGTGACGGAAACGACCATCTGGTCATTGTCATGCAGACTGTCGAACAGCATCGTCGTGCGTTCGGCGACGGTGAATGTATAGGTCCGCTTGTCGCCCGGCGTGCTGAGACGGCCTTCGACCACGCCCTTGACGTTTGCAAGGTCACGCAAAACCGGGATCGTCGCGCCGGTGACACTATTTGTCACGGCCCCCGACGTCACGGCATCCAGACCCAGTCGCAATGCCAGGCCAGTGGTGTCCGTCGGCGCCCCCGCATCCATATTTGCGGCGATCTGTGCCTCTGTGCGCCCGCTGCTCCAGACGCGCACTTCGTCCAGCCCGCCCTCGAACTTGCGATAGGCCTCATTATATTCGCTGGTGCCGCTGACGATCAAGGGCGTGTCAGGCGAACCGTTCGACAGCGCCGTGCTGACCGAGCGGGAGGCGGCCAGCGCACCGTTGATATAGATTTTCATCGTACCGGTGCTGCGCTCCAGCACCGCGGCGACATGGCTCCACTCGCCATAGGGAACCGCACCGCTTGCCGTCTCCAGCGTGTCGTTTGACGCGCCGCGCATACTCGAAAAATGGATGAGGCCGCTGGAGTTGAACCACACGGAATAGCCGCGTTGTCCCGCATCATCGGCCTTGTAAACGATCGGCGACCATGCGTCCGCCTGCCGATCGGGATTGATCCAGAATTCGATCGTCACATCCTGCCGCAGGTCAAGCGCGGGATCGACGATCTGGATCTGCTCATGGGCGGAAAATGCAAGGGCGTTGCCGATCTTGCCGGGGCGCGTCAGTAGCCCGTTGGTCGTGCCGTCGATGGCGATGGTCTGGGTGGGGTTGGTCGGCTTTTGCAGGGTAAAGCCATAACTCTGACTGGCGCTGGCATCCCACACCCGCCCTTCCAGCAGGATCAGATAACGCCCTGTCTTGGGCAGCACGATCTCGCGGTTGTCCATGTTCGTCGGACCGACGAACTGAAGGCCATCGGGATCGATAATCCGCAAAGAGGCGTTGGGCTGGCTTTGCAGATTCTGGTAGAATATCGTCTCGCCCGCCGTCCCCTCAAAACTGTAAACATCCGTTTCGCGCAACGGCGTAAGGTCGGAACGAACCGGCTGGCCGAAGGTAAGCGCAGTGGCGGACGCCGTGTCGATCAAACGGAACTCGGCACTGCCTGTCTTTCCGGCGGTGGCGGAAATATCCAGATCATAGTCGCCAGCGGGAAGCGTGAAAATGCGGTCGGCATTGTTTTCGTAGGAATCGGTGCTGTAGAAATTGCTGCTGACAAGGTTCAGCCCCGCGCTGGAAATGGTCCAGAAAATCTCGCTGTCCGGCGTAAAACTGTCAAAATAAAAGGATTTTGCCGCAGTAAGCGTGAATGTATAACGCTGCTTCTGTGTCGGTTTGGCGATGGTCGCGGTGGTCCGCTCGCCAAGATTGAGCGCAATAGGAGCAGGGTCCGCCTCGATCCGCGACAGCGCAAACTGATAGTTTATTGTTGCTGTGTTGTCCCAGGGCCGCCCTTCCACCAGCAATGTATAGGTGCCGGCGCGCGGCATGGTTATGGCGGCATCACGGAAGTCGGTAGGGCCGTAAACGACCTGACCGAAGGCATCGAGGATTTTGAGCGATCCATTGCCCGCACCCTGAATCCCGTCAAAAAAGATCTTCTCGTCCGCTGCCGCCGTGAAGCGATAAACATCGGTTTCCCGCCCCGGATCGAGCGTGCCGGACGTGCTGGAACCATCGACCGCAAGCAATGTCCCGGCGGCGGCGTCAAGCAGGCGGAACTTATAGTCGCCCAGCGTCCTCCCGCCGGTTTCTACCTGCTGTGATCCCCGGACCACCAGCTCATAGTCGCCTGCCTCCAACAGCATCGGCGTGCGGTTCTGCTGTTCGTAGCTGTCCGAATAATAGAAGCGGTTGCCAACGGATGTCTGCGGCCCGGTCATCGCCCATTCGAGATAGACCTCGGCGCTGTAATTGTCGAAAATCACAAGCTTCTGCGTATCGACCGTGAAGCGATAGCGCTGGATATCTCCTGTCTTGGCGATGGTGCCTTCCGTGATGTCATTCAGCGTCAGATCGATCGGCGCGGGATCGGCCGGGCGATTGAGGATGAAGCCATAATTGTCGGACGCGCTGCTATCCCAGACACGGCCCTCCACGACAAAATAATAGGTGTCCGAAGCGGGCATGGTGAGTTGGTGATAATCGAAGCCGGAAGGACCAAATACCTGCCGCCCGGTGCTCGAAAAGATGCGCCAGCTTGCGCTATTTGGATAATCGCGCACGTCGAGGATGATTTCCTCGCCAGCGCTCGCGGTAAAACTGAAAATGTCCGTCTCACGCACTGGCGTCAGTGCGGAGGATGTGACGCTGCCATCCGCCGCGACGGGCGTGGCGCTTGCAAAATCAAGCAGACGGAAGCTGTAGGCGCCAGTGCTGCCCTGCACGCGAATCTGATAGTCGCCCGGCTGTGTCAGATCGATAAAGGTGTTTGCGTAATTCTCGAAACTGTCGGTGTAATAAAAGAGGCGATCCGGCGTGATACGCCCGGATGGACCGAACAGCGCCCATGACTTTCCCGTGTCAGGCGTCAGACTGTCGAAATAGACCCTCGTGGGTGTCGCAATGGTAAAGCTGTGGAGATCGATTTCGTCTGCGGCACCCAGCGTATCGCCGACCGCCGCGCCGAGGGTGAACGCAGTCCCCGTGCCCCTGTCGGGCGGCGCCGTATTGCCGGTGCGGCTGACCTTGATCGCATAGTCGACCGGCGCACCTTCCCACACCCGCCCTTCGAGCATCAGAACATAGGTTCCGTCATAGTCGAGCGTGAGCGGCACCGCGTCATTGAACTGGCGCGCGGATGTGACGAGACGGCCCAGCGGATCATATAGCCGCCAGAACGCATTGGCATTCGTGCTCGAAATCCGCTCGACCGTGATCGCATCGCCTTCTTGCCCGGTGAACGCGAACATATCGGTCTCATTGCCCGGCTCCAGCCTGCCGGAGGTTTCTGCGCCCAGTGTCAGCGCGGTTGCGCTTGCAAGATTGAGCAGGCGGAACTGATAATCGGCAGCTGTATCGCCGGCACCATCGACGGTGAGCGTATATGTGCCAGGCGCCAGGTTGAGCAGCTGGTTACCATTGGTGTCGATCTCGGCTGAATCGGAATAGTAGAAATTTCGATCGGTGATTTCCGCGCCAAACGGCCCGGTCAGCGACCAACTCAGCGCAGAATTCGCCGTCAGCGAATCAAAGGCGAGCTTCGTTGCTTCACTCAGCGTGAATGTGAAGCGATCGGCTTCTCCGGTATCGATCCGCCCGCTGGTCAGCGCGTTCAGCGTCAGCGCGGCAGCATCGTCCGAAACCTTGAGCAGTTCTGCGGTAAAGGCCGCACTGCCCTGATTGTAGAGATAACCTTCGACTGCGATCAGATATTCGCCCGTTTCGGGCAATTTCCCCAGGTCGATATCGCCCAGTCCCGATCCGTTGAGCAGCAAGGTGCCATCGGGGCGATAGACCCGGATATACTGGTTGTTGCTCGCGCTCAGCAGGTTGAAGAAATAATGGTCGTCCTCCACCCCGTCGAACCGGAACAGCTTTGTCTCTGTCCCGCGCCGCAGGACACCGCTGGCAGCCATAGCGCCCGGTGCGAGACCCGCAGCGCTCTGACCGGTCGCCTCGTCAAAACGCCAATAGCCCGCAAGGCCGCCCTCGCTGCCTGACAACGGGCGCTGGTATCCGCTGGCGATATCGGCCGCGCTGCGCGCCATGCCCCACAGGCGCACATCGTCAACCTGCCCGTCAAACTGATAATTGCCGGTCGGTGCCGCACCGATGTTGAGCGCATTGGCGCTGTGATTGATCGCCGCGTCATAGGCCTTTTCGGCAACCAGCGCGCCATCGATATAAAGCTGCAAGGTCGTGCCGTCATAGGCACCAGCAACATGCTTCCATTGATCCGTCGCGAGCGGCGCCTCGACAAAGCCATCGCTCCAGTTGTTGACGAAGAAGCGGACATTGCCCCCGACACGCACCAGCCCGTAGCCATTGCTCCATCCAGTATCGTTTACCTTGCTGACGATGCCCTGATAAAAGCCGCCGCCGCTGCGTGCGTTGACCCATGCTTCGACCGTGATCGCCGCCGGATTGAGCGCCGCATCGTTCGCGACTTCAAGCTCGCCGAGCGTGGCGACATCCCAACTGCGGTTGATCGTCCCGCCCTGCGCTGCATAATCGAGCGGCGCGCCCGTGGCGTGCGCAATATTGGCCAGCGCGCCACCATCCTCGATGGTCGTGCCAAAACTATCGCCTGCGCTGATCGCGGTGGCCGTCGTCGAAAAATCGAGCAGACGGAAGGCAAAGTCACCGGTCGCGTCGCCATCGGCAAACACCGTCAGCTTATACTGTCCCGCGACAAGATCGAGCAGCGGATCACCATTGAAGGAATCCGAACTGTTGAAATTCCGGTTGTTGATCACCTGGCCGCGTGGTCCGGTCAGCGACCATTTGAGGCTGTCCCGGCGTATCAGATTGTCGAACAGCAGCTTGCTGTCGCTGGCGATGTCGAAATCGAACACCGTGCTGCTGCCCGCGGTCGCGAGGCGGCCCTGCACCCGCTCATTGATCGTCAAGGCAGCGCTGGTCTGCGTAATCTTGCCGAAGGTGAAGGAATAGCTGATGTCGGCTGTGGCTGAATTATAAACCCGGCCCTCAATCTCCATCATGTACGTACCGCTACGATTCAGCAGATAGGCACCGGAATCGTCGAACGCATTTGGCCCTGTAACATATTCGCCGTCCGGGCCGACCAGCCGCCACGCTGTCGATTCAGCCGGGTAGCTGTGCGCATCGAAGAAAAAGCTGTCCCCGGCCAGCGCGTCGAACTTGTAGAGCGCGGTTTCGTTCGCCTTGTGCAGCCCGTTGACCACGTCTCCCGGCGTAAACACATCGGCATTGGCGAGATCGAGCAGGCGGAATGCATAATTGCCGGTCGCGTCGGCCCGGCCATCAATGCTGAGTGTATATTCGCCAGCTTGCAGATCGAGTATGTTGCCGCCCGAAAAATCATAGGAATCCGACTGCGCCAGATTGCGGTTGGAGACAATGCTGCCCTTCTGGTCGGTCAGTGCCCAGAAGATATTGTTGGTGGCGGTAAGGGAATCGAACACCACCTTCTTGGGTTCGGTCAACGTGAATGCGAAGCGATCGGTTTCCCCCGGCACTTCGATAGTACCGGTGATCGGCGGCACGTCCGCCGCCAGCAACAGGCGCGGCTCTACCGCCTCGAAATGGAGCCGGTTTGCCAGACTGGACGAATTTCGCAGCGCGGCCCGACGGCGCATACGCCAGTCATCGGGCAATCTGTCCAATGAGCGCCGACCGCGGGCCAGGATATCGCCTAAAATGCGAAGCGCCTTTACGTCGTGCTCCATAGCCCCCCCAAAACGGCATTCAGACCAAGAAATCGTCTGTTGTCCTGTTTTGGGACAAGAGGGTGAAACATACCCTCCGTTGAACCGATCAGACCGTCGAACAGCGGAACCGGCAACGCGGACGACCGTTCCCGTCACATCGGTTGCTGAAACCGGGGTAACCAGAACGTGAGCGACGCGACCCGCTTATTTCAACATTTTCCGTGGAAACTTGCCCGCAAATTATCGCGGCATTCTTATCATCGAATCAACCAGAACAGTCTGTCAAACCTTGCAACTTATCGCAAGCTGATTACCAGCAACCGTCCCGGCGCACAGCTGCCAAGCAGGCTGGCCGGAACGATTGGATGTCGTCTTTTTGGATGGGGTAATCTCCGCCCACACAGCAGGCAGCTATCGCCAGATCAGACCCCGGTCATCCCGGCCGTCGATGCGCCGTCGATGGCATATTCCGCGCCGGAGATGAAACCGGCCTCGTCGGAGGCGAGGAAGGCGACCAGCGCGGCGATATCCTCGACCGTGCCCATCCGGCCCATCGGCGACATGCTGTTATAGGCGGCACGCGCACCTTCCGGCGACGCAGATTTGGCGATGATCGCGCTGATCATTTCAGTTTCCACCACGCCGGGCAGGATGGCGTTACAGCGGATCGGCAGTTTTTCGGTGGCGCAATGGATGGCGATCGATTTGGCCATGGCCAGCACGGCGGCCTTGGTGACGGAATAGGCCATGTAGTTGCCCATCACCTTATGCGCCGACATCGATGAATTGATGATGATCGACCCGCACGGCCCGCCGGGATTTGCGCGCATCAGGCGCAGCGCCGTGCGGGCGGTCAGCATCACCCCTGTCTGGTTGACGTCGATGATCCCGGCCCAACCATCCATGCTGATCGATTCGACGCTGCCGTCCCCGCTTTCGGTCCCGGCATTGGCAAAGGCGATGTCGAGGCGACCAAATTCGTCGCTGACGAACGCGGCAACCTTGTCCCAGTCGCCCTCGTCCTGCACCTGCGCCCTGACGAAGCGCGCACCGCTTTGTGCGCACAGGGTGCGGGCCGATTCCTCGTTCGATCCGGTGAACACGACCTGCGCCCCGTCCCGCGCCAGCCGCTGGACGGTCGCGCGGCCGATACCCGATGTGCCGCCAGTGACGATCGCCACCTTGCCCGAAAGATCAGCCATGTCTCGTCCTGTCCTCAATCAGCCATCAGCGTGCCGGTCGCCCGCGCGATCGATGCTGTATCGAAATAATAGGGGGTGATGCCACTGAACTTGTCGCCGCGCAGATGAAATACTTCGCACAGCGGCATGGCCAGCCGCTGGCCATTGTGGCGCGACGTCGCATGGACGGTCAGCATCACGATCGCATGATCCTCCGACACGGTAATATCGCTGGTTTCAAGCGAGGCATCCTCCCAGAAGGCAAACACCTTGGTATAGAGTTCCCGCAGCGCCCCCTTGCCCAGATATTCCCCCGCATAGGGCAGGCTGTCGGCCTCCAGGATGCGGAAATCGTCGGTCATCATCGCCTCCGCCTCATCCCAGCGGCCAGCAGCAGTCAGGGCATAGAGATTTTCAACCATCGACCGGATGGCGGCATAGCGGTGCGAGTCCATGGCAATTGCTCTCCTGTTCCAGCCTAGATGCGCGCTTGGGAATGACCGCGAACCTGTAAAAAGCGGCAGGTGAAGCGATTGGCCGACGGGCCGACACGTCGATCGACAAAAGAGGCTGGCCCGGCGCGGGCCATGCGGAGAGAGGAATGCCCATGGCAGGACGACTGGACGGACGGGTGGCGCTGGTATCGGGCGCGCTAAGGGGCATCGGACGGGCGATCGCACAATGCCTGGCCACCGATGGCGCGACAACGATCATCACCGATCTGGATGCGGAAGATAGCGAGGCGGTAGCCAGCGCGATCGCCGCGATGCCGGGCTGTTCCTATATCCGGCTGGACGCGACGATGGAGGAAGCATGGCAGGCCGCCCGCGACCGGGTGATGGCAGCGCACGGGCGGCTCGACATATTGGTCAATAATGTCGGCGCGGACCTGACCGGCAAGGTGCAGGATCTGGAACTGGCGACCTGGCGGCGGCTGATGACGCTGAACATGGACACGGTGTTCCTGGGCACCAAGACGTTCCAGCCGCTGCTGGCGCAGAGCGGGGCGGCGACGCCCTATGGCTCCAGCATCATCAATATCAGCTCGATCATGGGGCTGGTCGGCATGGGCGAAGTATCGGCCTATAATGCATCCAAGGGTGCGGTGCGGCTGTTCAGCAAGTCCAATGCGCTGGAATTTGCCGATGCGGGCGTGCCGATCCGCGTCAACAGCGTGCATCCCGGCTTTGTCGATACGCCGTTGCTGCGACAGGGGATGGAGCGATGGGCCGCACGCGACGGAACGCTGAGCGCCGATGATCTGATCGACCAGATGGCGCAGACGACGCCGATCAAGCGACTGGCCCAACCGATCGAAATCGGCAAGGTGGTTGCGTTCCTGGCAAGCGATGACGCCAGCTACATGACCGGGAGCGAGGTCGTGGTCGATGGGGGATGGACGGCACGATGAGCAGTTTTGACCTGAGCGGCGCAGTGGCGCTGGTGACCGGGGCCGGTGGCGGAATTGGCGGCGCAACCGTCAAGGCACTGGCAGACGCTGGGGCAAGGGTGATCGCGACCGACATGGCGGCAAGCGCGTCCGTTAGAGGGGCGACAGCATATCACCCGCTCGACGTGATCGACGAAGCGGGCTGGGCCGCGCTGGCAGACCATGTCGCTACGACCTATGGGCGGCTCGACATATTGGTGAACAATGCCGGAATTTCCGTCACCGACGCGATTGCAGAAACCAGCCTGGCGACCTTCCGCAAATGTATGAGCATCAATGTCGAGGGGATATTTCTGGGCACCCGCGCCATGGCCGATCTGCTGGCCCGAAGCGGCGCGGACCGGCGGGGCGGATCGTCGATCATCAACCTGTCATCGGTCGGCGGACTGGCGGGCGCGCCGTTCATGTCGGCCTATTGCGCGACCAAGGGCGCGGTGCGGCTGTTCAGCAAATGCGCGGCGCTGGAATATGCGGCGCTCGGCCAGCCGATCCGCGTCAACAGCGTCCATCCCGGCGGTATCGACACCAATATGATGGACACCATCTACGCACGCTATGTCGAAACCGGCGCCTTCCCCGATGAAGCGACCGCACGAGCGACGGTGTCGGCGGGCCATGCACTGGGGCGGATGGGCACCGCGCAGGAGATTGCCGATGGCATCGTCTATCTCGCCGCGCCTGCCGCGAGTTTCGTCACCGGGTCCGAGTTGGTCATCGACGGCGGCATGACCGCGCATTGACGGCCTGCCAAAAAAGGACCCGGCCGTTTGTGGCGACCGGGTCATTTCCCGCAGCTCATGGAGAGCGAGCCGACGGAAATATCGTCAGCTCTGGTGGATGATGGTGAAAGATCGGCTCTGGAAGAACCATTGCCCGTCCTGTTTCACCAGCCGGTCGTTATAGCAGGCACGTGCGCGCTTATCCTTGCCCGTGCCCGGCTCGGCATAGACTTCGGAAAAATAGGCGCGGGCCTCCGCCTTGTCGCCATCGACCCGGATCATGCCGGGATTGAGCAGGAAACTGAGTTGGGGATAATGGGGCATGGCGCTGGCCCATAGATCGACAATGGCGGCCTTGCCCGACACGACACCCAGGTCGGGATAGTGGGACATATCCCAATGGCTGTCCTCCACCCACAGCGAAGCCCACAAGGCCCGATCGACGCGATTGACCGCATCGGCATAGGTTTCGAGCAGTTCGCGAATGGCCAGCCGGTCCTCGATCGGGCCGGTGAAGTTGGCGGTCAAAACCTCTCTCCTCAGTCTGTTTTGCCGGAGGATAGGCGGAGCCAGCCAACCCCGAACCTGCCGGAAATCGCAGGTCTTACCGATATTCGTCGCGCAGCAGGCGGCGCAAAATCTTGCCCGACGGATTGCGGGGCAGGTCGGATCGGAAGTCCACCGTTTTGGGTGCCTTGTAAGCCGCAATCCGTTCGCGCGCCCAGGCGATCAGCGCATCGGGATCGGGGGTTTCGCCCTCTTGCGGAACGACGATCGCCTTGACCGCCTCTCCCCATTTGGCGTCCGGCACGCCGATCACCGCAACGTCGGCGACGGCCGGGTGGCTGTAGAGCGCATTTTCCACTTCAGCGGGATAGACATTTTCGCCCCCGGTGATGATCATGTCCTTGATCCGGTCGGCGAGGTAAAGATAGCCGTCCGCGTCCATCCAGCCCGCGTCCCCGGTGCGCAGCCAGCCGTCCGCGTCGATCGCTTCGGCAGTGGCGTCGGGCCGGTCGAAATAGCCGATCATATTGGCCTGCGACGCCACCAATATCTCACCGATCGCGCCGGGTGGCAGCGTGTTGCCCGCCTCGTCCGATATCCGCACCCGGACACCAGGCAACGGCAGGCCGATGCCGCGCATCCGCTCGGACCCGTCTGGATCATGGTCCTGCGGCGGCAGGCCGATGATGGTACCGGCGGTTTCGGTCATGCCGTACATTTGCGCAAAGCCACAGCCGATGACGGCAATCGCCTGCCGCAGCAGATCAAGCGGGATCGCCGATCCGCCATAGCAGATGGTCCGCAGGAAGCTGAAATCCGTGGCGGCAGCGGCGGGATGATCGCACAGGATGCGCAGCGCGGTGGGGACCAGCATGATCTTGCTGATGCGGAAAGTCACGAGCAAGTCCAGCACGCGCGCGGGATCAAATTCGCGCACGACCACGCCCTTTGCGCCATGCTGGAGCGTCCAAAGCCCCCAGCCCGACCCGCTGATGTGGAAGATGGGCATCGCGATCAGCGACACGTCCGCCGCGCTCCAGCGATACCAGTCGGGCAGGTCCGGTTCCGACGCGCGCAAGCCGAGCAGGCTGCGGTTGGAGAGCATCGCCCCCTTGGGCTGACCGGTGGTGCCGGACGTGTAGAGCATCAGCACGGCGGCGTCATAGCCCGCGTCACGGCGCGGATCGGTGTCGGCCTGCGCATCGCGCCAGTCGGCAAGGAGCGGATAGTCACCGCAAGGATCGGTCAGCAGGATGGTCGCCCCCTGCCCCGCCACCCGATCCAGAAATTCCGGTTCGACCAGGATCAGGCAAGGGCGCGCATCGGCCAATATATAAGCGACCTCCGGCGCTGCGAGCCGCCAGTTGACTGGCACGGTAACCAGGCCAGCCTTCGCCGCGCCCAGCCA
Organism: Sphingobium indicum BiD32; assembly: GCF_000382885.1. Taxonomy (GTDB): domain Bacteria; phylum Pseudomonadota; class Alphaproteobacteria; order Sphingomonadales; family Sphingomonadaceae; genus Sphingobium; species Sphingobium japonicum_C. Next base: position 20,124 of record NZ_CAVK010000124.1, on the reverse strand, counting down.
GAAACCGAAATAGTCGTCGCGATTCTTGCCGAGATAGGCGACCCGGCCGCCCGGTACATGGCCCCCGGCGATCAGGGCGTTGGCAACCCGGCTCGCCTGCCGGTCAAGCGCGGCATAGCTGGTCTCGCGCCCCTCGAAGATCAGGGCGATCGCGTCAGGCGTCGCAGCGGCGTGCGCCCGGACATGATCCGCTATAGTGATGGCGCTCTTCCCCATGGTCCCTCCGCTTGAACGTCCTGCATAGCGGAAAAAGGCCGGGCGTCGCCCTGTCACAATCGCTAAGGGTCTGCCTCGAAATGCGCAAAAGAGCGCATTTCGGTTGCCGCACCGGCCCGCACCCCTGACGGTTTTGCCAGTGCAGCGCCCCGCATATGCCGGTAAACAGGCGGGCGATTGAAGAGACTTGAGAGAGGATGCCGTCATGGATATTGGTCTGAAAGGGCGCAAAGCCATTCTTGCAGGCGCCAATGCCAGTATCGGCCGGGCGGTGGCGAAGATACTGGCCGCCGAAGGGTGCGACGTGGCGCTGTGCGGGCGGACGCAGGACAAGGTCGATAGCGTCGTCGCCGAAGTGCAGGCGCTGGGCGTGCGCGGCATCGGCGCGTCGGTGGACGTGACCGACGCGGAGGCCTTCCCCGGCTGGGTCGCCAGCGCCGCTGAGCAGCTGGGCGGCTGCGACATCTTCATTTCCTTCGTATCGGTCAATCCGGGGGTCGATACCCCCGAAGCCTGGACCACCGTGCTGAACGGCGACATATTGCCGTTGGTACGCGGCATCCACGCTGCCCTGCCCGCGCTGGAACAGTCCGATGCCGGGTCGATCGTCACCATTTCCTCCACCGGCGCGCTGGAGGAGTTTATGGGACCCCAGCCCTATAATGCCATGAAGGCGGCGGTGATCAACTACAGCGCCGCGCTGGCGCAGAAACATGCGCCGCAGGGATTGCGGGTCAATTGCGTGTCCCCTGGCCCGGTCTATACCGATGACGGTCCTTGGGCCTATATCAAGGAACATATGGCCGATTTCCACGATGGCATCCTGAAGCAGATCCCGTTCGGCCGAATGGGTACGGGCGAGGAACTGGCCAAGGCGATCGCCTTCATCGCCTCACCCGCCTGCCGCTACATGACCGGGGCCAATGTGCTGATCGACGGCGGCATCACCAAGGGCGTGCAATATTGAGCGAGGATGCAGCAATGAGCGAGACGCAGCCCGCCCGCATCAATTGCGTGCTGATTGTCGGCGGTCTCTATCACGACATGGACTTTGCCCGGCTGGAATTGCTCAAGCTGCTGGGCGACGATCCGCGCGTGCGGACCCGCGTGTTCGAGGATTATGGCAATCTGGACGCGATCCTCGCCGCCGACATGCTGATCACCTATACTTGCGACGTCGTGCCGCCGCTGCCCGCACAGGAAGCGCTGCGCCAATGGGTCCAGGATGGCGGGCGCTGGTATGCGCTGCACGGGACCAATTCCGTGCTGCGGCTGTTCGACAATGGCCTGTACGGCAGCCCGCGCTGGGCACCGCTGATGATGAAAACACTCGGCAGCCAGTTCATCGCCCACCCGCCAATCGCGCCCTATCGGGTCGAGGTTGCCGATGCCGACAATGTGCTGACACGCGGGATCGCGCCGTTCGAGACGACCGACGAACTCTATCTGATGGAACGGCATGGCGACCTGCACATCCTGCTCGACACCGAATTTGCGGGAGAGGCTACCGGCTTTGACGAACATAGCTGGGCGCAGGACCGGCACCCGGTGATGTATATCAAGACGCAGGGCAAGGGCGCGGTGCTGTACAATACGCTCGGCCATTGTCGCGGCCATTATGACATGCAGCCATTTTTGGACTGGTGGCCCACCGTCGATCGCTGCGCCTGGGACCTGCCGGTCTTTTACGATCTGCTGAGGCGCGGGATAGAGTGGTGCAAGGATAAGGAAGTTTGATCATAGCTCCACCCCAATCCGTTCGTGCTAAGTAGGGACTGAGCGAAGTCGAAGGCCCGTATCGAAGCATTCCGACCATACGCATCCTTCGATACGCCGCTTCGACAAGCTCAGCGGCTACTCAGGACGAACGGCACGATTGCGTGCGAACTATTGTATTTTATATCAAAGGCTTGACTGGCAAATGCTCCGCGCCCGGCGCTGCGTCGGGCACAGCCACCTCAATCCATCCATCCGCGCTTTCGCGCCAGGGGTAGAGTTTGAGCGGCTTGTAGCCCGCGCCGCCCAGACATTCGCCATTGTCGAGCTTGAAGCGCGCACCGTGTAACGGACACATCACTGCGCCGCGCCGCACCCGCCCGCCCGGTGCCAGCTCCGCCGCGGCATGACTGCAACGGTTGATCAAGGCGTGGACCTTCCCCTCATCCTTGCAGATCAGCACGGGCCAGCCGTTGACGAGAAAGGACAGCATCGCCCGTTCCTCGACAGCACTGGTCTCCACCACCCGATGATAGGTTTCCGTCATGGCTGATCCGCTGTGCAACGGGTGAGCGCAATATAGGCAACTATGTCATGGTCGGTGTCGCCAAGCAGCGTGGCCAGCGCCATCACTCGCTTGAATGCCTGCCCCACCATCAGTTCCTCGGTCGTGCCAATGCCGCCATGCAACTGCACCGCTTCCTCACCCACTTGCATCGCGCTTTGGGCGATATAGGCTTTCGCGCCCATGACCGCTGCGGCACAGGTTGCGCCATCGGCCGCGGCAGCACGGTATAAGTGCGATCGGCTGAGTTCGACGCGGGCATAACAATCGGCCATGCGGTGCTGGATCGCCTGAAAGCTGCCGATCGGCTGGCCAAATTGCTGGCGGGTCTTGATATAGTCGAGCGTGGCCGCGAACATCATGTCCATCAGCCCCAGCAATTCACCGCAAATGGCAAGCCGTGCCTGATCCAGAAGTTGCGCCAGCGCCGCCTCGCCACCCGCCATCGGTGCGGCAGGAGTGTCGATAAATTGCACATCGGCGGCGATCGAACCATCCACCAGTCGGTAGGGCGTGATCGTGATGCCGGGCGCGCTGGCATCGACCAGATGGAGCGTCACCACGCCATCCCCCGTCCGCGCGGCGACCAGCAGATGATCGGCATAGCTGCCGCCCAGCACCATTTGCTTGGTACCGTTGATCCGGCCGTCATGGACACGGGTTTTGATGCCATCCAGGTCAAAGCGCGCCTGCCGCTCGAACAGGGCAGCCGCGACGATGGCCTCGCCCGCCGCGATCGTGGGCAGCAGCGTCGCTTTCTGGCTTTCCGTTCCTGCCGCCGCGACCAATCCTGCGCCCAATATGATGGCGGGCAGAACCGGCTCAACCGCGACACAGCGGCCCAGCGCCTCCATCACGGTGATGATATCCACCGCCGACCCGCCAAAGCCGCCTGCTTCCTCCGGCAGGGTGAAGGCCAGCAGGCCGGTTTCCGCCAGCGTCGCCCAGTTGGCGTCGGCAAAGCCGCGCGGTTCGCGCAGATAGGCGAGACGGCGGGTGGCGTCATAATGATCCGCCCCGAACCGATCGACCAGATCGCGAAGCATGGCCTGCTCTTCGCTGAGATCGAAATTCAAGCCACCATCCCCCGGTCTGTCATGGCTGGGGCGCGCCGTGCGCTGCCCCGCTGTTGCTGTTCCATGACGCTTTTATGCACGGTGGGCGGGCGCAGCGTTGACTGGGCTTTCCGCTAGGTTCGCGAAGCTGCGACGCGATCGGCAAAACCTATCGCTAGTCATAGGTTTTTGCCGCTTGTCGCGACCGTGCGTCAGGCATAGCATCGCCGCTATGGAGAGATCAGGTGACATGCTCGTCGCCGCCCGGTCCGACAATGGGGACGCTGCAAAGATAGCGACCGATTTTCGTTCGGGCAGGCAGATACCAACCGCTATTCAGGTGGCGGCCGACATCCGGCCCGCTGCCGAAGCGTTACGCGACATTGCCCGCGATCTGGGCAATTTCCGCGTCGCTGCCTGCGCCAATATCGCATCCCGATCGCCCATGACCGACGCCGATGGCGATGTACTGGCCAGCGGCGTGTTCGGCTGGCCCGCGACCAAGGAACAATGGTGGCAAAAGCCGCTGCTGGCGCTCAGTTCGCCGCTGACCTTCGCCTGTCGCTACGAAAATGAACCCTTCTGGGCCAACGCCCATGGCATCCACACCCGCGCGCCCAATCCCCTGCTCGACCAGATCGACCTCAGCCTCTTTCAGGGCGAAGTGAATGCGAACGCGGTCATCTGCGTGCCGGTCCACATGTCCTTCGGCCAGATCGCGGCGATCAGTTTCTCGCCCTTCAATGACAAGCGCAACGATCTGAGCAAGGAGTTCGACCTCTATAGCGACCAGCTGGAATATCATGCCCGGCGCTTCGTCCATGGCTATACCCGCGTGTCGAGCCAGCGGCCCTGGATTCCCAAAAATTGTCGCCTGTCCAAGCGCGAGGTGGAATGTCTGCGCTGGGCGGCGGTAGGCAAGACCGACGTGGAGATCGCCCTGATTCTGGAGCGCAGTTGCGCCACGGTGCGCTTCCACATCCACAATGCCGCGATCAAGCTGGAAGCCGTCAACCGTAGCCAGACCGTGTTCAAGGCGACGCAGCTTGGCTATCTGGGCAATGTCGCCGCCGTGATGGTCCCGCATCCGCAGATCGAGGCGCAGGTCGCCGCGAAATAAGCTCCCTCCCCCTTGGGACACCGCATGGACCAGCCGGGCAACCGGCTGGTCTTTTTTTGTCTGGAGCGAAAGGCCGGCCGCGAACCTATGCTTTCTTACAGAAGCCTTTGCCCCATCTCCTTCCCATAGTGGTCCGACACAAGGATGAGAGGGTTGAGACGTTGGGCGTATCTGCCATTGCCGAAGGACTGTTCCGGGAGACCCCCGAACCGACCCTGATCGGCGGCCGCCATCGTGAGACGGGACGGATCGTCTTTCCCTGCCCCGACGATGCCGCGCGCTGGGAGGCGGTGGATCTGCCGCGTGACGGAACGCTCTGGTCCTGGACGGTACAACGATTCCGCCCCAAGTCGCCGCCCTATATCGGGCCGCAGGATTTTGCCCCCTTCCCCATCGGCTATGTCGAATTGCCCGGCGCGACGATCGTGGAGACGCAACTCACGGGCGTGGACTTCGACCGGTTGACGATCGGCATGGCGATGGCGTTGACCGTCATATCCTTTGCCACCGATGCGGACGGCAATGACGTTCGCCTCTACGCCTTCACCCCCGCGACGGAGGGCTGAGCGATGCAGGACGTCTATATCGTGGGCATCGGCATCCATCCGTTCGGTCGCACCGACGGGGTCAGCGGGTTGCAGCAGGGCGCGAACGCCGCGCGCGCGGCCATGGCGGACGCGGGGCTGGAATGGCCCAACATGCAGTTCGGATTTGGCGGATCCGATTCGGCTGGCAATGCCGACACGATCGTCAACGAACTGGGGTTGACCGGCCTGCCCTTCATCAATGTCAAAAATGGCTGCGCCACCGGCGGGTCGGCGCTGATCGGATCATGGCAGGCGATCGCGTCAGGCGCGCATGATGTCGGCATCGCCATCGGCTTCGACAAGCATCCGCGCGGCGCGTTCAACGCCCTGCCGACCGAATATAGCCTGCCCGAATGGTATGGCGAAGCGGGCTTCATGGTGACAACCCAGTTTTTCGCGATGAAGCTGCAACGCTATATGGCGTTGCACGGCATCACCGCCACGTCGCTCGGTCGCGTCGCGGAAAAGGCATTTCGCAACGCCGTCCATGCAGCCCATGCCTGGCGTCGATCGCCAGTGGATATCGACACCATCCTGAACGCCCAGATGATCAGCGATCCGCTGACCAAATATATGTTCTGTTCGCCTGCCGAGGGTGGCGTCGCGCTGGTGCTGGCGAGCGCGAAGAAGGCGCGCGAACTGGGACGCGATCAGGTGCGGATCAAGGCGGCGGTGGTGCGGACGCGCCCGCCCGGATCGTTCGAGGTGTTCGCACCCTGCATGGACATCAAGCGCGGCGGTGCACCGACCCTGCTGGCGAGCAAGGCGGCCTTTGAGATGGCGGGGATCGGCCCGCAGGACATTGATCTGGCGCAGTTGCAGGACACCGAGTCCGGCGCGGAAATCATGCACATGGCCGAAAATGGCTTTTGCGCGGACGGCGATCAGGAAGAATGGCTGGCCAATGGCTGGACCAACATCGACGGCCGATTGCCGGTGAATACGGATGGCGGGTGCCTGGCCTGTGGCGAGCCGATCGGCGCGTCCGGCCTGCGGCAAGTCTATGAAAATGCGCTGCAATTGCGCGGCCTTGGCGGCGGACGGCAAGTGCCGGGCGATCCGCGCACCGCTTACTCCCATGTTTACGGCGCACCGGGCATTTCCGGCGTGACCATATTGGAACGATAAGATGGACCTGGATTTTTCCCCGCAGGATCAGGCGTTCCGCGCCGATGTTCGCCGCTTTCTGGACGAGCATCTGCCCCAGCATCTGCGCGAGGGGATGCGCGGCACGCCCGGCGTGTTCGTGGAGCCGGACATTGGCCGCGAGTGGCAGGCGATCCTGCACGCAAAGGGGTGGCTGGCCTATAACTGGCCGGTCGCGTGCGGTGGCACCGGATGGACACCGATCCAGCGCTATATTTTCGAGAAGGAATGCGCGCTGGCCGACGCGCCCAGCCTGCCGGTGCTGAGCCTGAAACTGCTCGGACCAGTCATCTGCCAGTTCGGTACCGATGAGCAGAAGGCCCGGATTTTGCCGCGCATCCTCGACGGCACCGACTTCTGGTGTCAGGGCTTTTCCGAGCCGGGTTCCGGGTCGGACCTTGCCAGTCTTCGCACGCGGGCGGAACGGCGCGGTGATCTTTATGTCGTCAACGGCCGCAAGCTGTGGACCACCCATGCCCATCACGCGACCCATATCTTCTGCCTGGCCAAGACCGACCCTGCCGCCAAGCCGCAGCGCGCGATCAGCTTCCTGTTGATCGACATGGCGCAGACGGGGATAGAGGTGCGGCCGATCATCGGGCTGGCTGGCGATCATGAGGTCAATGAGGTATTTCTGGACGACGCCATCACCCCGGCCAGCGAGCTGGTGGGCGAAGAGGGTCAGGGCTGGACCATCGCCAAATTCCTGCTGGAAAATGAGCGCGGCGGCGCGTGCCATGCGCCCAAATTGCTGTCCGACATCGCCCGGTTGCGCAAGGCGGCGGGCGCGGAGCCGGACGGCAGGGGCGGATGCATGAGCGACGACGCGCATTACATGGCGCGGCTGGCGCGGGTCGAGCTGGAGGCGCAGGCGCTGGAAATGACCGAGATGCGAGTGCTGGCGGAAATGGCCAAGGGGCTGCCGCCCGGACCGCAGACATCTTTGTCCAAACTGGTCGCGTCCACCCTGCGGCAACAGGTCGACGGGCTGGCGGTGCAGCTTTACGGCTATGCCGGGATCGCGCTGGAGGGGCGAAGGCCGCTCTATGGCAATCAGGCGCCGCCCGCTCTGCATGGCAAGGCCGCGCAACTGGCCGCGCCCCGCTATCTCAATTCACGCGCCTGGACCATCTTTGGCGGGACCAATGAGGTCCAGCGCAATATCATAGCAAAAACGGTTCTGGGTCTGTGACCGGCAGAATCGACCGATCGGGAGAGACGATATGCAATTGAGCCGCGAGGCACTGATACGGGCCTATCGTCAGATGAAGACGATCCGCCTGTTCGAGGAGCGCCTGCACGACGAAATCGCGCTGGGCGAGATTGCCGGTTTCACCCATCTCTATGCGGGACAGGAAGCCTGCGCCGTGGGGGTGTGCGAGCATCTGGGGCCGACCGACTACATCATCTCCACCCACCGGGGTCATGGCCATTGCATCGCCAAGGGGTGCGACGTGATGGCGATGATGAAGGAGATTTACGGATCGCGCGATGGCCTGTGCAAGGGCAAGGGCGGGTCGATGCACATCGCCGACATGAATGTCGGGATGCTGGGTGCCAACGGCATTGTCGGCGCGGGCGCGCCGATCGCGGTCGGCGCAGGCATTACGGCGAAAAGCAACGGCACCGTCTCGATCGCCTTTTCCGGCGATGGCGCGTGCAATCAGGGCACGACGTTCGAGGCGATGAACATGGCGGTGGTGCTGAAACTGCCGGTCATCTTCGTGTTCGAGAATAACCATTATTCCGAACATACAGGCGAAGCCTATGCCGTGGGCGCAGAGAGCATGACGGCGCGGTCGGCGGCGTTCGGGATGAAGGCGATCAAGGCCAACGGCATCGACTTTTTCAGCGTCTATGACGCGATGCGCGAGCTGATCGACTATTGCAAGGCCGGCAACGGTCCGGCCTCGATCGAGCTGGATTGCGAGCGCTTCTACGGCCATTTCGAGGGCGATCCACAGCGTTATCGCGGGCCGGGCGAACTGGACCGCATCCGTGAGGAGCGCGACTGCCTCAAGACATTCCGTACCAGGGTGACGGAAGCCAAATTGCTGGAAGGGGCCGAGCTAGACAGGGTGGACGTCGAAGTCGCCGACCTGATTGATCGGGCCGTCGGAGAGGCCAAGCTGGCCGACCGGCCAACCCCGCAGGACGTCCTGCAAGACGTCTATATCAGCTACTGACGCCAGGAGGATCGACATATGGCAATCAAGATGATCCGCGACGTCATTCGCGACACGATCGATGACGAAATGGCCCGCGACGACAGGCTGATCATGCTGGGCGAGGATATTGTCGGGGGCAATGGCGCGCCCGGCGGGCCGGAGGCGATCGGCGGCATCTGGGGCACATCGGGCGGGCTATGGGCCAAATATGGCGCGGACCGGGTGATCGACACGCCCATTTCCGAAAGCGCCATCATCGGCGCGGCGGCAGGCGCGGCGCTGACCGGCAAGCGGGCGATCGCGGAGATCATGTTCGCCGACTTCATTGGCGTGTGCATGGACCAGATATGGAATCAGGTCGCCAAATTCCGTTACATGTTCGGCGGTAAGACCAGCTGCCCGCTGGTCATCCGTATGCCCTATGGCGCGGGCTTCAACGCCGCGCCCCAGCATAGCCAGGTGATCCACCAGTTCGTCACCGCCATGCCGGGGCTGAAGGTCGTCATGCCCTCCACCCCTGCCGACGCCAAGGGGCTGCTGACCCAGGCGATCCGAGACGATGATCCGGTGATCTTCCTGGAGCATAAGGCGCTTTATGGTGTGAAGGGCGAGGTGCCGGACGGGGACTATATCATCCCCTTTGGCCATGCCCGGCATGTGACGCAGGGCGACGACATCACCATATTGGCGACCGGCATGATGGTGGGCTTTGCCGAGAATGCCGCCGCGCAGCTGGCGCAGGACGGCATCGGGTGTGACATACTCGACCTGCGCACCACCAGCCCGCTGGACGAGGAAGCGATCCTCGACAGTGTCGAGCGAACCGGACGGTTGCTGATCGTCGATGAAGCGCCGCCGCGCTGTTCCTTTGCGACCGACCTGTCGGCGCTGGTCGCGCAAAAGGCGTTCGCATCGCTGAAGGCACCGATCGACATGGTCACGCCGCCGCACAGCCCGGTGCCGTTCGCACGCGAACTTGAATCCGCCTATCTGCCATCGCCCGACAAGATTGTGGCGAGCGCGGTGAAGCTCATGTCCTACCGGCGGGGATAAGCAAAATGGCCAATCTGCGCGCATTTGCGATGCCCAAATGGGGCATAGAGATGACCGAGGGCGTCGTTGCCGAATGGATGGTGGCAGAGGGGGTGCCGTTCAAAAAAGGCGACCTGCTCGCGCTCATCGAAACCGACAAGATCACCAATGAGGTCGAGGCGGAAGCAGACGGCATGTTCCCGCGCCTGATCGCCCAGACCGGCGGCACCTATGCGGTCGGCGAACTGATCGCGGTGCTGGCGGGACCGGACGAGGCGGTGAGTGGGGCCGATGTCGATGCCTTCGTCGCCGGATTCCGGCCAGCCGACAGCAAGGTCGCGTCCAAGGCTGGCGGTGCGGTGCCACCCCCTGCCCCGGCCGCCGCTGCACCGGCCAAGATCGCCATCGCCGCCGACGCGCGGATCAGCCCGGCCGCGCGTGCCTTTGCGGAGGCGCAGGGGGTGGACATCAGCGCGATCGCCGGGTCCGGGCCGGACGGGCGCATCACATTTCAGGATGTGCAGCAGGCCAGCCTGCCACCGGTCACTGTCGGTGGTGGCGCCGTGGTGGATCTGACCCCGGTGGGCGAAACGCTGGTTGATGTCTTTGCCAGCCCGCTGGCGAAACGGCTGGCGGTGCAGCATGGCGTCGACCTGACCGGCATGACCGGCACGGGGCCGAAGGGACGGATCGGCAAGGCGGACGTGCTGGCGCTGGTCAAGCCGGTGACGGCGGAGAAAGCCGAGCCATCCACGTCGATCGCCTTTGCCCGCCCTGCCCCCGGCGCGGCGGAGATCGTCAAAATGTCGCCGATGCGCAAGGCGATCGCCAAGGCGTTGAGCCACAGCAAATCGACCATCCCGCATTTCTATCTGCGCGCCGGAGTCAGGATAGACGCGATCCTTGGCCTGCGGGCGCAGGCGAAAGCGGCGACCGGCGAATCCCCCAGCATCAACGACTATATCGTGCGCGCCTGCGCGCTGGCGCTGGCGCGGCACCCGGACGTCAATGTGCAGGTCCATGGCGACGAGATCCATCGCTTTGGCAGCGCCGACATTGCGGTGGCGGTGGCGACCGACAAGGGGCTGATCACACCCATCGTGAAGGGGGCCGACAGCCTGTCGGTCGCGGCGATCTCGCGTGAGGTCAAGGCGCTGGCGGAAAAGGCACGGACCGGGCGGTTGCAGCCGGACGAGTTTCAGGGCGGCAGCTTTTCGGTCAGCAACCTCGGCATGTTCGGCATCGACCAGTTCGACGCAATCATCAACCCACCGCAAGGAGCGATCCTGGCGGTGGGTGCCGGGACACGCCAACCGATCGAGATCGGCAATGCGCTGGCCTTTGCCACCATCGTCCAATTGTCGCTCTCCTGCGACCATCGCGCGATTGACGGCGCAGTGGGCGCAGCCTTCATGCAGACGCTTAAAGGCCTGATTGAGGAACCGGCGCTGCTGGTGGGATAAAGGTGCGGGGGCCGCGGGCGCGCGGCCCCCGTCATCGTCAGAGTTTCACGATCTGCTTGCCGCGATTGGCACCGGTGAACAGGCGGGCGAGCGCAGCAGGCGCAGCCTCGAACCCCTGCTGCTCGTCCACCTGCCAGCGCAACTTGTCCGCCAGCACTAGCGCAACGAGCCGGTCGCGCATCGCGGGCCAATGGGGTTGCTGGTCGAGGATGATGAACCCCTCCATCCGGGCGCGGCGCAGGATGAGGTTGAAATAATTGCCCGGCCCGGCAATCTGTCCGCCTTGCTCGTAACGGCTGATCCCCCCGCACAGCACCACCCGCGCGCCGATGGCGAGGCGGGCGAGCATGGCGTCCAGCACTGCGCCGCCGACATTGTCATAGACGATGTCGCAGCCCTTGGGAGCCAACGCCTTCAACTGCTCGGCAACCTTGCCCTCGCGATAGTCGATGGCGGCATCGAACCCCGCCTCCTGCGTCAGCCATGCGCATTTGTCCGGTCCACCCGCTATGCCGATGACATGGCAACCCGCAACCTTGGCGAGTTGCCCCGCGACCGATCCGGTGGCCCCCGCCGCGCCGGACACGACCACGACATCGCCTGCGACCGGGCGGCCAATATTGTAAAAGCCGTGCCATGCGGTCAGGCCGGGGATGCCCAGCACCCCCAGCATCGCGTGGGGCGGCAGGTCGGGGTGGCAGATGTCGAAGCCGTCCCCGTCGTTCACCAGATATTCGGTCCAGCCGGTCATCCCGGCCACCATCGTGCCGACCGGCCAGCGCCCGCCCCGGCTCTCGACCACCTCAGCCACGCCCATGCCGCGCATGACGTCGCCCAACTCGATCGGTGCGACATAGCCGCCGAAATTCTCCATCCAGCCCTTTTGCGCCGGCTCAAATCCGAGCCAGCGGACGGCGAGCAGCATCTGTCCTTCCCCCGGCATCGGCATGGGTATGTCGGCCAGCCGGAAATCTCCGTCCACCAGCGCGCGTCCGACCGGGCGATCCGCCAACTGCCATTGCCGCATGTCCATCCTGCTCCCATTTTGCCTGTTGCCGCTGTTGTCGTGGCGGCGGCGCTGCGCCACAACTGCGCTTTCCGGCAGGCGTCGCCTGCGCCCTGCCATCTGTAGAGCCAGCACATGCCCCTGATTGTCGATCATGCGCAACGGCGCGAACAGGTTGTGGAAATTGCGGTCGAACTGATCGCCCAGCGGGGGATTGAAGGGGTGAGTGTGCGTGCCATTGCACAGCAGGCAGGCTATAGCACGGCGATCGTATCCCACTATTTCCGCAACAAGGCCGAATTGCTGCTGATGGCCTATCAGCAGACATTGGGGAACGCTGGACAGCGGGTGGAGGACGCCATCGCCGCGCATGTGCCCGCCCAGCCCGCGCTGGAACATCTGCTGCCGCTGGACGAGATCGGGCAGCGCAACTGGAAAATCTGGTTCGCCTTCTGGGGACTGGCGCTGTCCGACGATAAATATCGGCAGGAGCAGATCATGCGCGGGCGCGAGGCGCAGGCGCTGATCGAGCGGGTGTTGGCGCAATGCAGCGATGTGCCGGAGGAGGAGGCTGGCGGGCGGACGATGCAGGCAGGGCGGCTGCTGGCGATGATCGCGGGGCTGGCGACGCAGGCGACCTATGACCCGGAGGGTTGGCCGCCCGAACGCCAGCGCGCGGTGCTGGCGGCCGAGTTGGCTGCCTTGACGCGGCAAACGCAATGCCGTTCGGGCTGAGCCATTAATTGTTGGTTGCGCCTTCGCTGATCCAGCGGCGGATAGGCGCCCCGCGATGGCGATGCGATACAGTTGCCCGCGCCATAGAGGCCGGGGATCAGCGCACCGCTGGTGGCCAGCACCTGCCCATGTTCGTTGATGCGCGGCCCGCCATTGGTGGCTAGCGCGCCTGCCGCCAGGATGAAAGCGTAATAGCCATTGTCGTAAAAGGCCGCGATCAGTTGATAGTCGAGCGGGTCGAGGCCCAGCGTCGGGCTGGCGGGATCGAACAGCTGCGGATAGCTATATTGCGTCATATAGGCGATGGCGTCGGCGCGCTTGTCGTCGATACCCTGCTGGCGGAAGATGAAATGGTTGCAGATCCACGCCACCCCGCCCGACTTGCCGGTGGTGCCGCCGGTGATGGGCATTTTTTCCACCATCATGACCTTTGCGCCCGCGCTGGCCGCCGTCACCGCTGCCGTGCCAGCCGCCGCGCCGCTGCCAACGCACAGAATGTCCACTTCATGGTCCCAGCCCGCCGTCGCGGCCTCCGCTCCGGCTAGCGGAGCCATGGCGGCGGCGGCAAGGCCGGCGCCTGCGAGCAGCGCGCGCCGGTCCATCATCAGGCGATCGGTCTCGCGCATCGTCTCTCTCCCATCATATTGTCGAGCGTGATGCTATGCCGGTGCGCCGATCGCCGCGACTATTTCAAACGCTAGTTATATAAAAATCAGCGGGCGGCGCGGATGATCTCCGCCGCGCGCCAGCCCAGCGCCATGGCGGGCGCGTTGGTGTTGCCGGTGATAAGGCGCGGCATCACCGAACAATCGGCTACGCGCAGTCCCTCGACGCCATGCACACGCAGCGACGGATCGACCACCGCGTCGCCCAGCGCCCCGATTCGGCAGGTGCCCACGCCATGCAGGCCGCTGGTCGAGAGTGAGCGGAATGTGTCCAGCAGAGTGTCGTCATCCTGCACCTGCGCGCCGGGGATCAGTTCCTGCCCGACATCATCGACCAGCGCCGCCTGCGCCACATATTCGCGCATCAGGCGGATCGAGGCGATGGCGGACTGGCGATCCGCTTCGCTGTCCAGCCAGTTGGGCATGATCGCCCCGCCCTCGGCCGGTTCGCGACCGCGCACGTCAATCGTCCCCTCGCTACTCTGGCGCAGCAGCGTGCCGGACACGGTGAGGCCTGGCCGCTTGTCGATATTTCCCAGCGGCACCGGGTCATTATCGTCGCCCAGCGCGAACATATAGCCGCTCAGATAGAGTTGCAGGTCGGTGCGCGGCCCGGTGACGCCAGTGGACAGGAAGGCGCCAACCTCGAACGGACCAGTCGCCATCGGCCCGTCGTGGCGCAGATAATAGCGCGCGACCGAGCCGATGAGGCCCAGCCCGTAGAAGCGCTGGCCGATACCGCTGTTGCGCTTCAGGCGAAAGGGCATGGTATAGGACAGATGCTCCAGCATGTGCCGCCCGACATGGGGGTTATGGTGACGCACCGCGATGCCGCTGGCGGAGAGCGCATCGCCATCGCCAATGCCCGACCGCTGGAGGATCTGCGGGCTTTCGACCGTCCCGGCGCAGACGATCACCTCACCATCGCAATCGACACTGAAACGCCCGCGCGCGCCGTTGACCAAAGCCACGCCGACCCCGCGCCCGTTGGACAGGCGGATATGGCGCACCAGCGTATCGGTCAACACATGGAAATTGCTGCGTTTCATCGCGGGGCGCAGGAACACTTTGGCCCCGCTTTCGCGGCGGCCCTTGCGGATATTGTGGCAATAATAGCCGACCCGGTCACCGGCCACGCTGTTGAGATCATCGGTGCGCGGCAGGCCCATCTGCTCACCCGCCGCGATCAGGCGTTCGGCCAGTGGATAGCGGTAAGTGCGCGGCGTGACATGCACCGGCCCGCCCTGCCCCCGCGTCGCGCTGCCACCCAGGCCATGATCCTCGATCGCGCGATAGGCGGCGATCATCGACCCGGCATTCCAGCCGGTCGCACCCGCCGCCTCCCAATCGTCATAATCCTGCGGTTCGCCCCGGCTCCAGATCATGCCGTTGATGGACGATGATCCGCCCAGCCCCTTGCCCCGGATCCACACTTCATGCGCATCTTCATCCGGGCGGCGCGGCTGCGCGATCTGATAGGCCCAGATATGGGCGGGATTGGTGACAAGCTTGGCGATGCCCTTGGGCATGGCGATGAGCGGTGACCGATCCGGCCCGCCCGCCTCCACCAGCAGCACCCGGTTGTGCGGGTCGGCGGACAGACGTTCGGCCAGCACACAGCCAGCCGACCCTGCCCCGATCACGATATAGTCGAAACTTTCCGGCAGGTCCGTCATGCTCTCTCCCATAACTATTATGGCGGGAGGATCAGGCCGGGGGCTGCGTCTGCCTACTGGCAGATGCAACAGGCTTTGGGAGATCAGTGCAGTTTGTGGTCGCGCTTGATCTTCTTGGCCAGGCTCCATTTATGCACTTCGGTCGGGCCGTCATAGATGCGGAAGGCGCGAATTTCACGGAACACCTGCTCGACGATAGTGTCGCCGGTGACGCCCATGCCGCCCATGACCTGGACGCATTTGTCGGCGACCCGCATCAGCGCTTCGGACACTGCGACCTTGGCCATGGAACTTTCGACCGTGCCGAGCGCGCCCGTGTCCAGCACCCCGGCGCACCAGTCGATCATCAGTTCGCATTGCTGGAGGTCGATCAGATTTTCGGCCAACATGAAGCCCACGCCCTCATGATCGACCAGCGGCTTGCCAAAGGCCATGCGGCGGCAGGCATAGGCGGATGCGATTTCCTGCGCGCGGATGCAGGCACCCAGCCAGCGCATACAGTGGGACAGGCGCGCAGGCGACAAGCGGATCTGGGCATATTTGAAGCCCTCTCCGCTTTGCCCCAGCATCTGATCAGCAGGCACGCGCAGATTATCGATCGTGACGACGGCATGGCCGCCGGGCATCGAGCTGTCGATCGTGTCCAGCACCCGATCGATACGGATCGCAGGATCGGGCAGATCGACCAGGAACATGCAAGCGCCGTCGGTCGACTTTGCCATGACGATACCCACCATAGCGCCCTGCGCGCCGGTGATGAACGCCTTGCGTCCGTTGATGACCCAGTGATTGCCGTCCTGCACGCAAATCGTCTGCATCATCGACGGGTCGGACCCCGCGCCGCCATCGGTCGCCGGTTCGGTCATGAAAAAGGCGGATCGGCCGCGTCCTTCGAGCAGGGGAGCAAGAAAATGCGCTTTCTGCTGCGCTGTGCCGACCTTGCCCAGCAGATACATATTGCCCTCGTCCGGGGCCATGGTGTTGCACGCCAGCGGGCCGAGCGGCGAGAGGCCGGACCGGATGAGGACGGTTGCCGTTTCGCGCTGGGTCAGGTGCGATCCGTCGGGCAGGAAATGGGGCGTCAGCACACCGGCCGCGCGCGCTTTTTCGCGCAATTCCATCACCAGATCGTCGCCGGGACCATGGAAGCCACAGCGTGGGTCGCCCTCATAGGAGACGACAACCGTGCGGACGAAGCTTTCGACCCTGTCGGCAATGGCCTGCGCGCGATCGGTGCTGAACATGGGACTTCCTCTCAATTATCGGATTGTGCGGTGGCGCGGGCGATAGTCGCCAGTTCGGGCAGGGTTTCGACCAGCAACTGCGCTTCGGGCGACGACGCCGTCCCGCGCACCAGCCGTCCCTTGATGCCGTGGATGATCGCGGCAAAACGAAACATGTTGAAGGCGAGGTAGAAGGACAGGTTGGCGATGCCTTCCCGCCCGGTGCGCGCGCAATAGGCCGCGACATAATCAGCCTGCGACGGGATGTTGAGCGCGGCAAGGTCCGCCCCTTTGAAACCGCCGATGATGTGCGGGGGCAGATGATACATCATCAGATGATAGGTGAAGTCGGCAAGCGGATGGCCGAGCGTGGATAGTTCCCAATCCAGCACCGCCAATATGCGCGGTTCGACCGGGTGCCAGATCATATTGTCGGCGCGAAAATCGCCATGGACGATGGTGGTTTCATCACCTGCCGGTATCTGGCCCGGCAGCCAGTCGGCAAGCCAGTCCATATCTGCAAGCCGTCCCGCTGCCGCATCCTCATGATATTGGCGCGACCAGCGGGCAATCTGCCGCGCAAAATAATTGCCCGGCTTGCCATAGTCGCCAAGGCCGATCGCCTGATAATCAATGTCATGCAACTGCGCGATGGCGCTGTTCATTGCGTCGAAATAGGCAGGGCGTTCGGCGGCACTCAGCGTCGGGAGGGTGGAGTCCCAGAAGATGCGGCCTTCGACCATGTCCATGACATAGAAGGGGGTGCCGATGACGGCGGCGTCCTCGCACAGGCCATGGACCGGTGCGACGGGATAGGCCGCCTGCCCCAGCGCTGCCAGCACCCGATATTCGCGCTCCACCGCATGGGCGCCGGGCAGTAATTGCCCTGGTGGCTTGCGCCGCATCACATAGGCGCGGGTCGGGGTGAGCAGCCGATAGGTCGGGTTGGACTGGCCGCCGTTAAACTGTTCGACAGTGAGCGGCCCGGCATAGCCCGCCACATGGGACAGCATCCAGCGATCAAGCGCTGCGCTGTCAAAGCCATGCCCCGCCCGCACCGCACCCGTGCCACCGAATTTATCCTGCCGGTCAATGCTCACGGCCCCATTCCTCTCCCGCGCCAGATTGCATCCTGCCATGCGTTGCCACGATGGCTTTGTCCCCTGTGCTTTGTTTCAGGTGTGCGCCGACCTCTCGAAAATCGCAGTTAGCAAGATGACGATATTAGCGCATCCCTCACCATCGGAACGAAGGCGCACCAAGCGCAGATTACAGCAAGCGCATCATAAGCGTCGGGAAAACAGGGAGAGTATATGCGACAAGAGCTAATCATGCGGCCGGTGATGCTGGCGCTGGGCGGCGCGATACTGTGGGCCGCGCCCGCAATGGCACAGGAACAGGCGCCGCAGGCGGAGGCTCAGGCCGTCGATCCCAACGCCATCATCGTCACCGCCCGTCGCCGCGAGGAAAGCCTCCAGGATACGCCCGTGGCGATCACCGCAGTCAATGCGGCGATGCTGGAAAACAAGGCGGCGGTGAATATCGGCGACCTGACCGGCGGCGTTCCCAACCTGTTGATCACTAACCAGAATGCTGGTGCCGCAGCGGCCAATCTGGCCATTCGCGGGCTGACCTATGCGGACGTCGAAAAATCGCAGGAGCCGACTGTGGGCGTGGTCGTCGATGGCGTGTTCATCGGCACCAGCACCGGGCAGTTTTTCGACTTTTTCGACATTGAGCAGATCGAAGTGCTGCGCGGGCCGCAGGGCACGCTGTTCGGACGCAACACGATCGGCGGCGTCATCAACATTCGCCGCACCCGCCCGACCGGCGAGTTCGGTGGCAAGGTGGAAGTGTCCTACGGTAAGTTCAACACGCTTGCGACTCGTGCGGTCGTCAACGTGCCGCTGTCCAGCGACGGCAGCGTGGGTGCCAAATTCTTCCATTTCCACAATGAAACCGACGGCTGGTATCGCCAGTCGCAGACCGGCGAGCGGCGCGGTTTTGGTAATAACGAGAATTTCGGCGGCTCCGTTCTGATCGCGCCACAAGGCAGTGATTTTGACGCCCTGTTCACGCTGGAAAAACAGGTCCAGAAGTCCGATCCGGTTGTGTCCAACCTGACCAACAGCACGGAACTCTTCTGCGGCTTCATTCCCGCCAACGAGTGCAACCGCAACAGCACCACCGACCTTTACACCGTATTCGGCCTGCCCAACCTGACCCAATATTCCGCGCCCGCCGCGACGCTGGAGATGAATTATGATCTGGGCGGGGTGAAGCTGACATCGGTAACCGGCTGGCGCAAATCGCGCGAGAACCAGACTCAGGATTTCGACGGGTCATCGGCCGATCTCTATTATGTGCGCCGGCAGCAGCGCTACGAGCAATGGAGCCAGGAAGTTCGCGCCGCTGGCAAGTTCAGCGACAGTTTCGACTATGTCGTGGGTCTCTATTATTTTAGCTCCAAATATAATCTGACCCAGCATAGTCGCGTGTTCGGCTTTGCGCCGACCGTCGATCCGCTGATCTTCGACACCAATCCGCAGTCGGTGAACGGCAAAACCAAGTCGGTCGCGGTGTTCGGCGACTTCAACTGGGCCTTTGCCGACCAGTGGCGCCTGTCCTTTGGCGGCCGCTTCACCCGCGACAAGAAGGCGCTGGACAACAGCTTTGGCGGGACGGAGATCGGACGGGGTTCCGACACGTTCAAGAAGTTCACGCCCAAGGTCGGCGTGGATTTCCGTCCCAATGACGATATCATGTTCTATGGCAGTTGGTCGCAGGGCTATCGGTCGGGCGGCTTCTCGCCACGCGCCGGCACCGCCGCCAGCGCCGGTGTGGCCTATCAACCCGAAGTGGTCGACAGCTTTGAAATCGGCGGCAAGTTCGATCTGTTCGACCGCAAGGTGCAGTTCAACGTCGCAGCCTTCTATTCCAGCTACAAGGATCTGCATCAGAACAACACGCTCAGTTGCCCGACCTGCGCCACGGGTAACGAGACGATCACGTCGAACGTCGGGTCGGCCAAGATCAAGGGGCTGGAGTTTGACTTCACCGCACGGCCGACGTCGCAACTCACGATCACCGGTTCGCTCGGCCTGCTGGACTCCAAGTTCAAGGGCTTTATCGTCGGCGGCATCTCGCCGGTGACCGGGGCTGTCATACCCTATGACTTCTCCGGCAACGACCTGATCTACAACCCGAACATGACCGCGTCGCTGGGGGCTGACTATAGCGTCCCGACCAGCTTTGGTGAGATCATCGCGAACCTGAGCTATCGCTATATCGGGCGCTATGACCAGCAAATCTCGATCGGGGGACTGTCGGGCAATCTCAGCACCGGGCCGATCACCGTCACCGGCAATGACCCGCGCGTGCGGACCGACAAGCAGGGCCTGGTCGATGCCAGCCTGACCACCAAGTTCGAGCTGGGCGGCACGGAAGCGCGCTTGACAGTCTTTGGCCGGAACCTTGCCAATGATCGCGGCCCAACCCATGGCTTTACCGTCGGTGGTCTCTGGTCTTTCGGCACGGCGCGCGAACCCCGCACCTATGGCGCGACGCTGGGGGTGAAGTTCTAAAATAGCCGCGAGAGCGCGAAAAAAGAGAGGCCGGGGAGATGATCCCCGGCCTTTTCTTGTGTCCTTTGCAAATACTATACTATCGTGTTGAACAACGCCCATCCTCCCCTTGTAGGGGAGGTGGCTGGCCGAAGGTCAGACGGAGGGGTATCGCCCTATCGATAGGG
>NZ_CAVK010000125.1 GCF_000382885.1 Sphingobium indicum BiD32 | reverse complement strand
CGCCGACAGCGCCCGGATTTCCAGCGATCCGTCGCCAGCACCGGTCGAAATGGCGGGGATATTGTCGCTCGCCCGCCGCACCGGGACGATATTGCCGGTGTCGGTCAGCAACAAGACGTCGGATGTGTTGGGCGTGGTGCTGTGGACGCGCCCGATCAGCCCCTCTGTCGCGCGCACCGGCATCCCCGGCCTGACCCCCTGCCAGCGCCCTGCGTTCAGCCGGGCAAAGCGCCGCGCGCTGCTGGAGGAGGAACTGATCAGCCGTGCCGTCAGCAACTGGCTGGCATCTTCATCCACCAGCTTGAGCAGCTTCTTGAGCCGCGCATTTTCCTGCGCGACCGCCTTGGCCTCGATGATGCGGTTGCGGTCCGCCTCCACCTGGCGGCGCAGCGCGACATTCTGCGACCCCGCGCGCCAATAGGCGGCCAGAACCTCATCGACGGAGCTGACCCCGCTCACCATATTCTTCAGGCCCGCAGACACAGGGCGCGTCAGTTCGGCCGTAGCCGCGCGGATGCCTGTAAAACCGGTCGGATCGAATATCGCGATGATCACCAGCAACAGCCCGATGGCTGCGCCGGTGACCGCCACCACATAGCTGGCGAACAGGCTATATTGCGCCTTCCGGTTGTGTCCGGGGCGTCGGCTGGGTGGCCGCGCCATCTATTCCCCCTCGATCAGGCGGTTTGCAACACACCCCGGAAGATCGGATCTTCCATCGCGCGGCCAGTGCCGATCGCCACGCAGGTCAGCGGATCTTCGGCGATGGTGACGGGCAGGCCGGTCTCGTCGCGCAACTCGTCGTCCAGCCCCTTCAGCAACGCGCCGCCACCGGTCAGGACGATGCCCTGATCGACGATATCGGCGGCCAGCTCAGGCGCGGTATTTTCCAGCGCGATCCGCACGCCTTCCACGATCGTGCTGATCGGCTCGGCCAGCGCATCGGCAATCTGGCCCTGATTGATGCTGATTTCCTTGGGCACGCCATTCACCAGATCGCGCCCCTTGATATGGATCGTCTCGCCCACACCATCGGCGGGCGACTGGGCGATGCCATATTGCTTCTTGATTCGCTCGGCGGTCGCTTCGCCGATCAGCAGATTGTGATGGCGACGCACGAACGACACGATCGCCTCGTCCATCTTGTCACCACCCACGCGGACGCTGGTGGTATAGGCCAGCCCGCGCAGCGACAACACGGCGACTTCGGTGGTGCCACCGCCAATATCGACCACCATCGAACCGATCGGCTCGGTCACGGGCATGTCGGCGCCGATAGCGGCGGCCATCGGTTCCTCGATCAGGAACACCTGCCGCGCACCGGCATTGCTGGCCGCGTCGCGAATGGCGCGCCGTTCCACGCTGGTGGAGCCTGACGGCACGCAGATCACGATTTCGGGCGCGCGCCAGGGGCTATGCTTGCCGCCATGCACCTTGGTGATGAAATGCTTGATCATCTGTTCGGCGACATCGATGTCGGCGATCACGCCGTCACGTAGCGGCCGGATAGCCTCGATCGAATCCGGGGTCTTGCCCATCATCAGCTTGGCGTCGACGCCGACCGCCTTCACCCGCTTCACGCCGTTCAGTGTTTCCACGGCCACGACCGACGGCTCGTTCAATACGATGCCGCGACCGCGCACATAGACCACCGTATTGGCGGTGCCGAGGTCAATGGCCATATCCTGCGAAGTGAATTTGAAGAGACGCGAGAAGATCGACATGCCTTATCCTGTATCGCCCGCCGTCCCCGCGACGCGACATGGGGACCGGTCGGAAAGCTGTTCCGTTCGTCCGCTGCGCCATATGGCTTTTGCCCTGTTCAGTTGTCCTGTGCAGTGCAAAATATTTGGCGTCGCGGGTCGCGGAAAGCGACCGATTGGGCTAGTCCCTAATCAATGTCAATACGCCGCCTGCCCGAACATCTGGTCAATCGTATCGCTGCCGGTGAAGTGGTCGAAAGACCCGCCAGCGCGCTCAAGGAAATCGTCGAAAATGCTTTGGATGCAGGCGCGACTCGCATCGCCATCCGCCTGTCCAATGGCGGTCTCGACCGGATCGAGGTGAGCGACGATGGCATCGGCATGGATTCGGCCGATATGGCACTGGCGCTGGAGCGTCACGCCACGTCCAAGATGCCCGATGACGATGCCATTGAAAATGTGGCGACTCTGGGTTTCCGTGGCGAAGCGCTCCCCTCCATAGCCAGCGTCGCGCGCCTGTCCATCGACAGCCGACGGCAGGGCGGCGAAGGCTGGAACCGCACGGTCGACAATGGCCAGCTGGTGGCGGAGGGACCAGCCGCTTTGCCCCCCGGCACCCGCGTCACGATCGAACAGCTCTTCGCCAAAGTCCCCGCCCGCCGCAAATTCCTGCGATCGGCCAAGGCCGAATATGCCGCCTGCCTCGACATTGTCCGCCGTCTCGCAATGGCACATCCCGCCGTCGCGTTCGCGATGGAACATGATGGTCGCCGGACGCTGGGGGTGCAGGCGGGTGACGCGCGCGAGGAAAGGGTGGCCGCGCTCACCGACCGGGCACTGGCGGAAAACCATGTGATCGTCAGTCTGGAGCGCGAAGGCGTGCGCCTGTCCGGCGTCGCCTCGATCCCCACCTACAATCGCGGCGTTGGCGATCATCAATATCTGTTCGTCAACGAGCGGCCCGTCCGCGATCGGCTGTTGATCGGCGCGCTGCGCGGTGCCTATGCCGACATGCTGGCGCGCGACCGGCATCCCGTCGTCGCCCTGTTCCTCGACGTGCCGCCGCTCGACGTGGACGTCAATGTCCACCCCGCCAAGACCGAGGTGCGTTTCCGCGATCCCACCATGATCCGGGGCATGATCGTCTCCGGCCTGCGCCGCGCGCTCGACGAACAGGGCTTTCGCGCCGTCCAGAACGCCGATCCCGCCGCGCTCTCCGCCTGGCGTGCAGAACCCGTCTCGCCCACGCCGATCGGCGCGATGCCGATTTTCGACGCCGCGTCGGTCAGCTACAACCCGCTCGCCTCATCCTCCTTTGGCGATCGCCGGTCCAGTTTCATGACCCCGCCGCCCCAGGCCCGCGCCGAACCCGCCGCCGCGCCCGCGCCCGAAGGCCAGAGCTTCCCGCTCGGCGTCGCGCGCGGCCAGGTCGCGCGCACCTATATCGTCGCGGAGGCAGAGGACGGCCTCGTCATCGTCGACCAGCACGCCGCCCATGAACGGCTAACGCTGGAACGGATGCGCCGGGCGATGGAAGGACAAGGCGTCCAGTCCCAAGCGCTGCTCTTGCCCGAAGTCGTCGAACTGGAAGAATCCGCCTGCGACCGGCTGGAAGCCCGCGCCGCGGAATTGCGCGACTTCGGCCTCGACCTCGAACGCTTCGGCCCCTCCGCGATGCTGGTCCGCGCTGTCCCCGCAATGCTCGGCCAGTCCGACGTCCAAGGCCTCGTCAAAGACTTGGCCGATGATCTCGCCGCCTATGACAGCGCCCTGTCGCTCAAAGAACGGCTCGACCTCGTCGCCGCGACGATGGCCTGCCATGGATCGGTCCGCGCGGGCCGGGTGCTGAGCGTCGCGGAAATGAATGCGCTGCTCCGCGAAATGGAAGTGACGCCGCGCTCCGGCCAGTGCAACCATGGGCGCCCCACCTGGGTGAAGCTGGGCCATGGCGACATAGAAAAATTGTTCGGAAGGAAGTGATCCGATGACCATCCTCGCTGCCTTGTTACTGGTCGCTGCCCCGGTCGCCGCCACGGAATGCGCCACCCCCGCATCATTGGCCGAACCCTGGACCAGCTGGACCCAGAGCGGACAGGCAAGGGCTGGCGCACAAGCCCATGGCGCACCCACGCTGATTCTGGGCAAGCCGGTCGTCGCGACCCTCACGCCCGCCGCCCATGTCCAGTTCGCTACGCCGCCGGGCAATGGCGCGAAGGAGGGGCATGGCGGCCTCTTCACGCTGTCGCTCAAACAAGCCGCGCGGGTCGGGATTGCGCTCGATGGTCCAGCCTGGGTCGATGTCGTGACCGGCACCACCACCGTCGCCTCGACCGAGCATGGCCATGGCCCGGCCTGCTCCGGCGTCCGCAAGATCGTCTGGTTCGACCTGCCGGCCGGGCGGCATCTGGTGCAGATCGCCGGATCGAAGCCCGCAACCGTCCGGGTAATGGCGGCGGACGCGAAGGCGAACCAGCCGGTCGGATAACGCTAAAAATCCTCCCCTTGTAGGGGAGGGGGACCGTTCGCGAAGCGAATGG
>NZ_CAVK010000126.1 GCF_000382885.1 Sphingobium indicum BiD32 | reverse complement strand
CCCTCTCGATAGGGTGACACCCCTCCACCACTTCGTGGTCCCCCTCCCCTTGCAGGGGAGGATGGTATGAACGCTGTCATCGCCCCCGAACGCCTGTCGCTCCGCGCCGATTTCCCCGGCGTCCTCGACTGGCATTATCTCGACAGCGCCGCGACCGCGCAAAAGCCCCACGCGGTGATCGACGCCATCGCCCGTGCCTATGGGCCGGACTATGCGACCGTCCATCGCGGCGTCTATGCGCGGTCGGCCAACATGACGCTCGCCTATGAATCGGCCAGGCGCAAGGTTGCCGACTTCATCGGGGCAAAATCGGACAGCGAGATCGTCTATGTCCGTGGCGCGACCGAGGGGATCAATCTGGTCGCGCACTGCTGGGCGGGTGAGCAATTGAAAGCGGGCGACCGCATCCTCCTCTCCACCCTCGAACATCACAGCAATATCGTGCCGTGGCAGATGGTGGCGGAAAAGGTCGGCGCCCATATCGACGTCGTGCCGCTGACCGACGATGGCCGGATTGATCTCGACGCGATGCGCGCGATGATCACCCCCCGGCACCGGATGGTCGCGCTCGCCCATGTGTCCAACGTGCTGGGCAGCGTGCTCGATTGCCGCCGCGCTGCCGACATCGCCCATATGGTGGGCGCGCGGATATTGATCGACGGCTGCCAGGCAGTGCCGCGTCTTGCCGTCGATGTGCAGGCGCTCGATTGCGATTTCTACGTCTTTTCCGCGCATAAACTCTACGGCCCGACCGGCATCGGCGTGCTGTGGGCGCGCGGTGAACTGCTCGACGCCATGCCCCCCTATCAGGGCGGCGGATCGATGATCGACAAGGTGACGTTCGAGAAAACCACCTACGCCCCCGCACCAACCCGGTTCGAGGCGGGGACGCCGCATATCAGCGGTGTGATCGGGCTTTCCGCTGCGATCGACTATGTGCAGGCCATCGGGCTGGACGCGATCCACGCGCATGAATGTGCGCTGGTCCGGCAAGCGCGCGTGGCGCTGGCCGATCTCAACAGCGTCCGCCTGTTCGGGCCGGACGACAGCGCGGGCATCCTCTCCTTTGAAGTAGAGGGGGTGCATCCGCACGATGTCGGCACCATATTGGATGAAGCTGGCGTTGCGATCCGTGCTGGCCATCATTGCGCCCAGCCGCTGATGCGCCATCTGGGCGTGGAAGCGACCGCGCGGGCCAGCTTTGGCATTTATAGCGATGAAAGCGATGTGGACGCGCTGGTGCGCGGACTTGAGCGGGTAAGAAAGATTTTTGGATGATGAGCGAAGATCGCAGGATCATGGTGGAAGAGGTCGAGGCCGTGGACGCCCCGCCCAAGGCACGGGTCGAAGAGGCACCACGCCAGCGCGACTATCTGGACGGCTTCCTCGCCGCCAAGCCTGCGGAGACGCCTGCGGGTGAGCCGGGCGGCAATGTCTATGATGGCGTGATTGACGCGCTCAAGGATATTTTCGACCCCGAAATCCCCGTCAACATCTATGATCTGGGGCTGATCTACGGCGTCGATGTATCGCCCGACAATCATGTCGTCGTCACCATGACGCTGACCACGCCGCATTGCCCGGTCGCTGAATCCATGCCCGGCGAAGTCGAACTGCGCGTGGGCGCAGTGCCCGGCGTCGGCGACGCGCAGGTCAATCTGGTCTGGGACCCGCCATGGGACCCGGCCAAGATGAGTGACGAGGCGAAGCTGGAACTGGGGATGCTCTGATGACGACCGAGACCAAGACCCGCGCCCGCCCCGCCGCCGTCATCCTGACGCCCAGCGCCGAGCAGCGCATCGCCGACCTAATGGCCACAGCGCCGCAGGGGACGATCGGCGTCAAGCTGTCGACGCCCAAGCGCGGTTGTTCGGGGCTGGCCTATTCGGTCGATTATGTCAGCGAGGAAGCGAAATTCGACGAGAAGATCGTAACGCCGGGCGGCACCTTCTACATTGATGGCGCGTCCGTCCTCTATCTGGTGGGATCGACGATGGACTGGGTCGAGGATGACTTCACCGCCGGTTTTGTGTTTGCGAACCCAAACGCCAAGGGTGCCTGTGGCTGCGGCGAGAGTTTCACGGTTTAGGCGGACCCCATGCCCCATATGCTGATCTTGGGGCTGGGCTACACCGCGTCCCGGCTGGCGGACCGCTTGCGGGCAGATGGCTGGCACATCACCGCCACCCGCCGCAGTCCCGACGCGACCGCGCTGGCCTTCGACGACGAACCCGCCGTTCGCGCAGCCATCGCCAGCACGACCCATATCCTCTCATCGGTCCCGCCGGAAACCGAAGTCGACCCGGTGCTGGTCCGCTACGGCCCCGCCATAGCCGCTGCACCAGCGCGCTGGATCGGCTATCTCTCCTCCACCGGCGTCTATGGCGACACGCGCGGGGCGTGGGTGGATGAGGGCGGCCCGGTCGGCACCGGCCGCCGCGCCGCGCGCGCCGACGCCGAACTCGCCTGGGGCGCGCTCCGCGACAATGTTCACCGCTTCCGCCTGCCCGGCATTTACGGTCCGGGGCGCTCCGCGCTCGACCGGGTGCGGGCAGGCAAGGCGCATCGCATCGACCTGCCCGACCAGATTTTCAGCCGGGTCCATGTCGATGACATCATCGCCGGGATCATCGCTTCGTTCGACGGACCGCCGGGCGTCTATAATCTGGCCGACGACCTGCCCTGCGCACAAAACCGGGTGATAGAAGCGGCCTGCGACCTGCTTGGCCTCCCCCATCCGCCGCTGCTGTCGCTGGAGCAGGCCGCCCTGTCGCCGATGGCGCGGGCCTTTTATGCAGAGAACCGCCGCGTCGCCAATGGCCGCGCCAAACGCCTGCTGGGCTGGTCGCCGCGCTACCCGACCTATGCGCAGGGACTTGCCGCCTGCGCCTTGACGGACATCTGATTCGCTTCGGCGCAAAGGGCGGGCGTCGATTACACCTTGTTAACCACATCGACGCGATAGCGGATGCATCATATGTCCGGGGACAAACAGATGGATCGCATCGACCATATTTTTTGCGCGCTCAGCCAGCGGATGAGCAATCTGTCGCACCCCGGACACGTAATGCCTGCGCCTGAAACCTTGTCCAGCCTGATCGACAAGGTCAATGCTGCCAAGCGGCGCTATCAGCCCGGCATGGACCGATAAGTGATCAGGGTTCGCCCTTCGATTCCTGCATCCGCCGCTCAGCGAACCATCGTTGCAGCATCTGGGCGGTGCAGCCGGTAAAGCCGTTGCTGCCGATCACCGAACAACTGCCGGGCAATGTCTGGCGCTGGACCTGTTCCATCGTCGCGACCTGACTGCCCCAGCCGGGACCACCCGCCACGGCGGGCTTCTCGCGCAGCTTCTTGGGAATACGATAACGTTCGGCTTCCGGCTTGCGCGCGCACACCACAATCTCGCTCTCATCCTTGCCCTTGGGGCAGGGATCATCGCCATAGACGATCAGGTTGAAGATGCGGTTGGGTGGCGGTTCGGGCTGCGCCAGCACAGGGGTCATCGGCGCTAGCGTCGCCGCGATCAGGGCCATGGAAATCGACAGACGCATCACCGGAAAATCCTTCATTCGCCCCTGCCAGTTCCCGCCTTGCCCAGAGGCGGGCGTTATCGTCCAGACGCCGCCCGGCGTCCGGACCCGTCAGGGTTGTGGCGCGGGTGCGGCCGCCGCCGCCTTGGCCTTTTCCTCCGCCACGACCCGCGCCTCGATCGCGTCGCTGTCGGCGTCGATCGTGGACAGGCGCTTGCCGCGCTCGGCCTCGACCAGATCCTTCCAGCTGGCATTGTCGAGCGCCTGCCGCTCCGCCTTGGCCAGCCGTGCTAGCTGCGCAAAGCAACCGGTCGCACCGCCGCCGCCGACTGGCGAGCAGCTTTCGGTGCCGGACCGGCCGACATATTCCATCGACCGCACCCGTTCGCCCCAGGCCTGCTTGCTGGGTTCATTGGGGTCGCCGCGCAGCGGTTCGGGGATGCGATAGCGTTCGGCCTCGCCCTTGCGCGCGCACACCACAATATCGTCGCCCTGGCTTTGCGGGCAGGCGTCGTCGCCATAGACGATGACGAGGTTGACCTTCTCCGTCGTCGGCACCGCCGCAGCGGTGGGTGCGCTCGATGGCGGCTGTGCCAGCGCGGGGATGGCAGCGCCTATCAGCAGCAGCGCGGCGATCATCGGGGTCTTGGTCATCTGTCGGTCCTTTTCAGATGCGCTTCGACAGCGCGATGGCGGCCCGGCATCCCAAACGGATGGCGCCCGACAAGAGGGGGTAGGCAGGGGCTTTTTCCGCACCATGCGCCAGCGCGGCATCGCGATGTTCCACTTCCTCTGCCTGAAAATCCGCAATGGCGGTGGAGAGTTCCGGATCGTCGCTGCCCAGTTGCACTAATTGTTCGCCATAATGGCGGTCGATCTGGGTCTCGATCGCGGCGGTGCAGGCCATCGCCGCCTTGGGACCGATCGCCGCCGTCACAGCGCCCAGCGCAAAGCCCGCCACATTCCAGATCGGCGCAAGCGCGGTCGGGCGCACGCCGCGCCGCGCGATCATCGCGTCGAACGTCTGCCTGTGACGCTCCTCCTGCGCGGCCATGCCCGCAATGATGCGCGCATCGGGATGCCGATCGCCCATGACGGCCAGTTGCCCGGCATAGATGCGGGTAGCGCCAAACTCCCCAGCCTGATCGACCCGCAGCATGGAGGCGCGATCGGTAGCCTTGATACGACGACCGGGGCGAGGGAAATCCTGGGTTGCGCTCATGCCTTGCGTCCTTTGCGTGCCAGCAACGCCAAGATGGCGACCGCGCCACCCACCGACAAGAGGCCGTTATAGCCCGCCAGCGAAATGCCCATGAGGCTCCAAGGTGCAACATCGCAGCGGGTGATGGGCGTCGCCATGATCTGGGTCAAAATATCGGCCGCGCTGCCGCCGGTCGGTGATGTGGAACAGGCGGTCAGCCCTTCCCACCAGCCATATTCGACTCCGGCATGGAACAGGCCGATGCCGCCGCTGACGGCAATGGCGATGGCCGCCAGCGTCGTGAACATCGCGCTGGTGCGGCGATTGCCCTTCGCCGCAAAGGCCAGCAGCGCCAGCCCGATCGCCGCCATATGCGGGTAACGCTGCCACCAGCACATTTCGCACGGATGCAGCCCGCCGACATATTGCGACACATAGGCACCGCCCAGCAGCGCCACAGGAATCAACAGCGCCAGCGCGCGCGCGAGGGGAAGTTTACTCATCACCCCCGCTTAAACCCCCTGGCACCTTTCGTCATGCTGAACTTGCGGGAGGGATGACAAGGTTATGGTGTTCCCGCCTGGGCGGGCGGGAACACATTATCTTACTTCGCCCCCGGCTTCCTTGCCGCCGCCTGCGCGATGGTCGCGCCCGGCGTGCTCGCCAGGCGGGAAATCGTCTTGAGCGCATAGTCGAGCTGGAAATCCTCCACGCCCTTCTTCTTCAGATCCTCGGCCGACATCGCAAAGCGCGGATCGTCCTTTGCATCTTCCTCCAGCGACTTGTCGTCGGTCTTGATCTCGTTGATCAAATGGCGGCGCAGGTCGCTTTCGCGATATTTGGGGCGGTTCTTGTAATCCGGGTCGGACAGTTGCGGCACGCGGATATCAGGCTGGATGCCGCCTTCCTGCACGCTGCGGCCCGACGGCGTATAATAACGCGCGGTTGTCAGCTTGAGCGCGGTGGTGTTGGACAGTGGCAGCATGGTCTGCACGCTGCCCTTGCCGAAGCTGCGTTCGCCCATCACCAGCGCGCGATGCTGGTCCTGCAACGCGCCCGCGACGATTTCCGACGCCGACGCCGATCCCGCGTCAACCAGCACGATCACCGGCAGACCCTTGGCGTCATCGCCCGGCTTGGCATAATAGCGTTCGACATCGCCCTTGGCCCGGCCGCGCTGCGACACGATCTCGCCCCGTTCCAGGAAGGCGTCGCTGACCGACACCGCCTCGTCCAGCAGCCCGCCGGGGTTGGACCGCAGGTCCAGTACATAGCCGGTCGGCTTGTGGCCCAGCGACTTGTCGATGCTGCGGATCGCCTGCCGCACATCGGCCCCGGTATTGGCAGAGAAGCTGACGATGTTGATGACGCCAATGCCGTTCTTCACTTCCCACTTCACGGGCTTGAGCTGAATGATCTCGCGCGTCAGGGTCAGGTCGATGGGCTTGTCGCGGCCCGATCGCACGATGGTCAGCTTCAGGCTCGTGCCCGGCGCGCCGCGCATCTTGTCGACCGCCTCGTCCAGCGTACCGCCATAGATGAGCTGCCCGTCAATATGGGTGATATAATCGCCCGCCTTGATCCCCGCGCGCCAGGCCGGGGTATCCTGCGTCGGCGCAATCACCTTGACCGCGCCATCTTCCTGCGTGACCGACAGGCCCAGGCCACCATAGCTGCCCTCCGTCTGGGTACGCAGATTCTGGAAATCGCGCGCGTCGAGGAAGGAGGAGTGCGGATCGAGGCTGGCCAGCATCCCGTCGATCGCGCCCTTGATCAGCTTTTCGTCGTCGACTTTCTCGACATAGTCGCTGCGAACCTTCTGGAACACATCCATGAATTCATCGAGCGCCTTGTAGCTCGACGCCTCCCCATCGGCGAGCGCCGCGGTGGTGGCGGGAATGAGCGCAAGCGCCCCAAGCGCAAGCGCGCCCTGGAGGAAGGTAGATTTCATGGGCATCCTTGATTCCGGCATCTGCGACCCATCATAAGCCGATTCGCGTCCCGACGCAAAAGCGCGCTTCGACGAGTGTTGCGCAGGGTCGATGAGCGTCGGGTTAATGGGCGGGCGATCCTCACCCCAGCCCCACCAGCGGCACAATGTCCACCGGCCGCCCGTTGCGGCGCAGTTCGATGGTGATGGTCGGGCGACCGGGACCGGTGATGGCGACCGGATCGCCCTGCCGCACGCTGTCGCCCACTTGCGCGGTGACGCGGTGCAGGCCGGTGATCAGCGTGGTCCAGCCCTGCCCATGGTCGATGATGAGGATCTGCCCATAGCCACGATAGGGACCGGCAAAGGCGATACGCCCGGCGGTCGGCGCGACGGCCTGCGCGCCCGGCTGCGTCACCAGCGTCAGCCCGCGTGACCGGACGCCGCCGTCATTCACCTCGCCCATGCCGGTGACGAGCTGGCCGATGACGGGCAGACGATAGGGTGGCGGGCCGCTCAGTGCCATGGTGGGTTCGGGGGCGGGGGTGCCGGTCTGGTCG
>NZ_CAVK010000127.1 GCF_000382885.1 Sphingobium indicum BiD32 | reverse complement strand
CGTGCTGCCACCTCCCCTACAAGGGGAGGATGCCGGTATGGGCGGGCTTGATAGGTTTTGATTCTAATTGGCGCGGTGGGCTGGCTTTCCGTCCGCACCTTCCCTAATTCGGGCAGATGGCACGAAACAGCCGATCCAATGACTGGGGCTTTCCCCGCTGGCGTGCCTATGGTGCATCGCGTGAGGCGCAGCGCGTGCGCATGTGCGATCGCTTTGGTTGCGACCAGCCGGGCGACTGCCCCGCGCCCAAATCTCCCAACAGCCCGGAACGCTGGTATTTCTGCCCCGATCATGCGGGCGAATATAATCGCAATTGGGACTATTTTCAGGGGCTGGACCAGGAAGAACGCGAACAGCGCGAGCGCGACGAGCGGCGCGATGCGGGCGGCTATCAGGGCAGCGCCTATCATAGCTGGGGCGGGCCGGGCGATGGCAGCCGGTCGCGCGACGAACTCCATGCGCTCAAGGCACTGGACCTGGAGGATGACGCGGATTTCGAGGCGGTGAAGAAAAGCTGGCGGACGCTGGCGAAGGAATATCATCCCGACGTCAAGCCCGGCGACGCACAGGCCGCCGCCCGTTTCCAGACGATCCAGGCCGCCTATGAAGTGCTGCGCGCCGCCGAGGAGCGGCGGACGTGGAAGCCGCGCGGGGCGGTGGATTGAAGGCGCTGGTCCGATCCAATTGGCGCAATGCCGTGCTGGTCTGCCGTAAATGCGAGAAGAAGCTGGATGGCGGCTTTGGCCCCGATGGCGACGTGCGACTGGCCAAGGCGCTGAAGCGGCATTTGTCGCTGAAAAAGGGGCGCAAGGCGGCGGCGGGCATTGTCGAGGTCAGCTGCCTGGGCGTCTGTCCCAAGGGCGCGGTGACCGTGGTGAATGGTGCGGCCAGCCGTGAGTGGCTGCTGGTCCAGCCCGGTGCCGATCTGGACATATTGGCGCAGACGCTGGGGTTGGCACCGGCCGAACATCGTTAAAGCAATCCTTACCAATTCCATCCTAAACGGCTGGAATGATGTATTTCCCTTCCGTGCAACGCCTTATGCCCATCGTGGGGCAGTGCGCCCTGATCCTGCTTGGCCTGGTTGCGCTCACCTTGTCGCCGCCCGTCAGCGGGCGGATGCTGCTGGTGCCCCTGACCGCGCAGGCGCGCGCCGCGCTGGCGCCCGTCGCCATCGCCCATGGCGCGCGGCTGGTGGCGGCGGGGCCATGGGCCGGGTCGCTGCTGATCGAGGGACGGCGTGATCGGCTGGCACTGACGATGCTGGGCCATGGCGTGATCGCGGTCGCGACGAATCGTACAGGTTGCGGAGGAACCGTGTGATGCAGGCCGCCTCCAGCCTTGGGCGGTTGCGCCTTCAGGGATTGCGCGTCCTGCTGTTCGCCAGCTGGCTGTGGACGATCGCGCTGGGTTCGATGTCGCTGCTGCTGGGTGTCGAGCGCGGGGGGCAGGCGATGGCGTTGTCGGTGCTGGTCAATGCCCTGCCGACGATCATGATCCTGCGTCAACGGCTCGATGTCGAAACGCGGCTGGCGATGGGGACGCTGGCCGCGGTGCAGCCTGCCATCGGCCTGTACCTGCTGTCGGGCCATGTCTGGCAGATGGACGGGCATATGTTCTTCTTCGTCGCGCTGGCCGGGCTGGTTTTGCTATATGACTGGCGACCGATCGTGCTGGGTGCGGCGCTGACGGCGGCGCATCATCTGCTGCTCAACAGTCTTTTGCCCGCCTGGGTTTTTCCCGGCAGCGGTGATCTGGAGCGTGTCGCCATCCATGCCGTGGCGGTCGTGCTGCTGACCGCCGTGCTATGCTATCTGACGATCAGGCTGCGTGCGCTGTTGCTGGCGCTGGATGGCCAGATTGCGCAATCGGCACAGTTGGCGGAGGCGGCGGAAAGCGGGCGGACTGCGGCGGAAGCGGCGATGGCCGCCAGCCGCGAGGCGGATTCGCGCGAAGCGGCGCTGCGCCATGCACAGGAACAGGACAAGGTCCGTATGGCGAACGATCGTCGCGCAGCGACACTGGTGCTGGTGCAGGATTTCCGGCGGTCCGTGTTCGGCATTGTCGAGGCGGTCGGTGCCGCCACCCAAGATCTGGAAGAATCGGCGCGATTGCTCAACGGTCTGGCGCGCGACGCCAGCACCGGCACGCATCAAACGGCGGCGGCCGCAGAACAATCGTCCGCCAGTGCCGCCCTGCTGGCGCGCCGGATCGAGACATTGTCCGCATCGATTACGGCCATCGCGTCGGCGGCGCAGCAGCAGGCGGTGCTGGGCGGAGAGGCGCAGCGCGTGTCGACCGCCGGGCATGAGGCGGTGCGTGATCTGGAGGCGCGCACGGCGTCGATCACCAGCTTTGCCGGATCGATCACCGGCATTGCCGCGCGCACCAACCTGCTGGCGCTCAACGCCACGATCGAGGCGGCGCGTGCGGGTGAGGTCGGACGCGGCTTTGCGGTCGTGGCAGGCGAGGTCAAGCAACTGGCCAGTCAGACCGCCAGCGCGACTGGAGAGATAGAGGCGCTCGCCTGGTCCGCGCGGGAAGGGGCAGGCATAGCGCAGGATGCCTTGTCGGACGTGGCCGGCGCGGTCGGGCAACTGGCGGACGCCGCCGATGCGATCCAGCGCGCCGTTGCCGATCAGCGCGATGCGACCAGCGCGATCGAGCAGGCCGCACGCGATACGGCCCGCGACGCCACGATCATGACTCGGCAGATGGAGGGGGTAGCCGACGTTGCGCGGGATACCGAAAGCCTGTCGGGCCGATTATCGGGCGCCGCCACCGGCCTGTCGCGCACGGCGCAGGAATTGCAGCGGGCAACCGACATGTTCGTGGCGCAACTGGAAGCTGCCTGATCCTGTCAGCCCGTGCGGGCCATCCGCGCCGGGCTGTTGTCGATTTTGTCGGCGAGCGGATAGAGGCTGCGATTTTCGCGGTCGACCCGTTCGCTCAGCGCGCGGATGATGGCGTTGGTTTCAACGCAGAAGTCGGCCCATTCGCGCGCGACGCGATCATCGCTCCACGCTGTCATATAACGGGAAAAGCTTTCGGCCAGTGCGCCGGTTTCGGTCTGGAGGGCGGCGGCGGTGGTGCGGGTGCGAGAGTCGTCGGCGCGTTGCAGGGCGGGATAGAGGATGCGGTCCTCCAGTGCGAGATGCGCGATCAACTGGCGCGCAAGTTGCCAGCGTATGGTGCCGACGCTGCGCGGGTTGACGCGGTCGGCCGTTGCCAGCGCCAGCCGGTGGGCGGTCTGACTGATCTCGTCATGCTGCCGGCGCAATTCGGTCATGTCCATCGCTTCGCCCTTTCCGTCCCTGCGGAAAGGCGATGATGCGTGCCGTGACTTAATAAAGCGTTGCCGCAGCCATCATAATGAACGGGACAGATAATGCCCCCGCACCATTGCAGCGCGGGGGCATTTGCATCATCAGCCCGGCTGGTCGGCGCGGCTGACGCCTTCGCCGTCCAGGTTGAGCGCGACGAAATCCCAGTCGATCGCTTCCTTCAGCAGCTTTTCGGCATAGGCCGGGCGCAGGTTGCGATAGTCGATATAATAGGCATGTTCCCATACATCGAGGATCAGCAGCGGCGCATGGCCTTCATGAGCGACCGGCGTGTCGGCGTCATGATAGGAGGTGACTTCCAGCTTGCCGTCCTTGAGGATCAGCGCGGCCCAGCCGCTGGCGAAATGGCCGACGGCTTCGCCCTTCAGCTTTTCAACCAGCGCATCGACCGATCCGAACGTTTCGTTGATCATGTCGAGCAGCTTGCCCGACGGTGCCTTCTTTTCGGGGGACAGGCACAGCCAGTAGAAGCTGTGGTTCCAGATCTGGCCGACCTGGTTGAACAGGCCGCCCTTGGACGATTTGATCAGTTCGACCAGCGACTTGCCCTGGAGGGCGGCGTCGGCGGCGACCAGTTCATTGGCTTTTACGACATAGGCGTTGTGATGCTTGCCATGATGATAATCGAAAGTTTCGGCGGACAAAATGTCGCCAAAGGCATCCTTGGCATAGGGAAGGGCGGGCAGGGTGAAAGCCATGAATTACTCCTCGGTTCATGGATGGGGTCGGCCACATAACGAAGCTGCGGCCTGAAGGCTCCGCGCCCCTAGCAGGCTTATTGCGCTGCGGAAAACAGGATATTTTCGTTATAAGTTGAGGAAATATCCATGTGACATTCCCGAAACGATGACATAGACTTTTCGGTCAGACCGCCCGGCACATGCGGCGGTCGGAAAATGGGGGTAGGGTCATGGCGAAGTTTTTCGGCAATCTGCATCTCGTTCTGGCGGCGGGGCTTGTCCTTGCGCTGCTGGTGATCCTCGCGGTTCCCGCGAACACGATACCGGAGCAGGCGATTTTGCGCTGGCTCCATCTGTTTTTCGGCATCACCTGGATCGGCCTGCTCTATTATTTCAATTTCGTGCAGATCCCGACCATGCCCAAAGTGCCCGCCGAACTGAAACCGGGCGTGTCCAAGTTCATCGCTCCGTCGGCTCTTTTTTACTTCCGCTGGTCGGCCGCGCTGACCGTGCTGACCGGCGTGGTCATCGCCTGGCGCAGCTTCTATCTGGTCGAGGCGCTGACCTTCAAGCCCGGTTTCGTGCTGATCGGCATCGGCATGTGGCTGGCGCTGATCATGGCGGCCAATGTGTGGTTCGTCATCTGGCCGAACCAGAAGAAGGCGCTGGGTCTGGTGCCTGCCGAAGATGCGGTGAAGGCGAAGGCCGCGACCACCGCAATGATCTTTTCGCGCACCAACACGCTGCTGTCGCTGGCGATGCTCTATTGCATGATCAACTTCAACGGCGGTTGAGGGACAAGGATGTGCCGGGGTGTGTCATCCTCCCCTGCAAGGGGAGGTGGCAGCACGAAGT
>NZ_CAVK010000128.1 GCF_000382885.1 Sphingobium indicum BiD32 | reverse complement strand
CTTAGCCGTCTGGCGGCCCCTGTGGCTGTGGTGCCGGTAGCAGGGCAAGCTTGTCGAGCGGGCTAACCACATTCCTGAGCGTTCGCGTCGCCACCTGAGTGTAGAGCGCTGTGCTGTTTAGCTTGGCATGGCCCAGCAAAGCCTGGATGATGCGGATGTCGATCCCATCCTCCAGCAGATGAGTGGCGAAGCTGTGGCGCAGCGTATGTGGCCCGACCCGCTTGGTAATGCCGGCGGCTCGTGCTGCCTCGGCCGCGATGCGATGCACCTGACGGTAGCAGATGGGCTTTAGATAATGCTGCCCTGGGAACAGCCAGCCATCACGGTGCATGACGCCCTGATCCCGCCCTTCCTTCCACCACGCACGCAGGAGAGATAAAAGGTCCTTAGGGAGCATGGCGTTGCGGTGGCCACCACCTTTGCCGCATTCCACCCGGAGCAACATACGTTCGCCGTCGACATCGCTAACCCTGAGCTTTGCTACTTCCGACGCGCGCAAACCAGCGCCATAGGCGACGGACAGGATGGCCTGATGCTTCAAACTGGTCGTTGCCCCGAGCATCCGTGTCACCTCCTCGCGGCTGAGTACGGTAGGCAAGGATCGGGGATGCTTCACTCGATAGAGCTTGCGGGTCAGGTCCGGGCGATCGATCGTGTGCGTGTAAAAGAACCGCAGCGCCGACACGATGCTGTTCAGTGTCGGCCCGCCAAGTCCTGCCTCCCGCTGGTCGAGCTGGAACTGGCGCAGATCTTCGCCGCTTGCGGTATCAGGAGGACGGCCCAGCCAAGTGGCAAAGCGCGCCACATCCCGCAAATAGTTGCGCTGCGTGGCACGGGATAACCGACGCAGGTCCATGTCCTCGGCCATACGCTCGCGCAGCGACCGGACAGGCATCATCACAGTGGAAGTGTTCATCGTTCGACTCCTCAGTTGAAGGGGTCGATAGGGTCTGCCTGTGCTGCCGTTCGCTCAAGCCAGGCGCATCATCGGTATGATCAGCGCACCGTCAAATCTGGGTGCCACTCCCGCGCAGCGGGTCGTCTAATCGCCCCTCTGTCAAGCCAGCCAAATCATTCGTTCGTTCATTCATTTATAACTGTTGCCAAGCGTATGCCGGGTACAGGGTCGTCTACGCGGTCGATGCAAGTTGATCGCCGCAGGATGGGTTCCGTAGGCAAGATCTTCCTATGTTCGTGACGCAATCTGCTCCCAAAGGCCAGTTGCTTCCCGCTTCGCGGAATGATCTCAGCCGCGTCCCCGGCAAGGACGGCTCGGCGCGTCCTCAAAGGACGCTATAGGTAAACTTTAGATGCGCTGGTGACAATGTGCCGTCGTTCATCAAGTTGGCGCGGCGGCTCCAGCATTTGGATCAAACAGCTCGCCTGTCTTCAGCATCGCGTGCATGATTACCGCCAGTTTGCGCGCGAGCGCGACTGCAGCTCGTTTGAAACCAAGCCGCTCCTTCAGCGCCAGGGCCCAGGTACGCAATGCGTTCGTCTCTGTCGACCTGTTCAAAATAACCGAGGCTGCCTCGTACAAGAGGGTGCGTAACTTAGCGTCGCCGCGACGGGAGATATGACCTTCATAATCCACCTCTCCCGATTGATACCGCTTTGGGGTCAGACCGACCCAGGCGCCTACAGCGCGCGAGTTTTTAAAGTTGATCGAATCCTCCACTGCTGCTGCGAAGGCCGTGGCAGTGACCGTACCCACACCAGGCACGGACGTGAGCAGGCGGCAACGTTGATCCGCGCCGGCCATCGCAACCAGTTGCTTGGTCAATTCCGCAACGCGAAGCCGGATATCTCCCCAGGCTTTAAGCAGAGGTAGGATGATGCGTGCCAAATTGTCCTCGCCTTCCAAAAGCGAAATTACATTGCGGTCGAAGACGCTGCCGGCACCTTTGGGCACTACCAGCCCAAACGTCTTCATCAGCCCACGTATCTGGTTCGACATCTGCACCCTCATCTTCATGAGTTGACGGCGGGCGGCGATCAGCGTCCTCATCAACATGCTGTCGAAGCCTTTGACGCGGACCTCCCTATAGAAACCAACTTCAGCCAGATGGGCCAGTCCGTCAGCGTCGTTCGCATCGGTCTTGTTGGCAGCCATATCGAGAGCGGCCTTGGCATGGCGCGCATCTATACAGATCGCCGGCAGACCTTCCGCAGTGAGGGCATGGAAAAACCATACCGACAAAGGTCCGGTCTCAAATACCACGCGCTTTGCATTCGGTGCGCGCTTTCGGATCACTTCTGCGAGAAGCTTCGGGTCGGATGCACACTTGCCACGCCAAATGCGCTTGCCGTCCTGACGAACCGATACTGAAGTGTCTTTCAGGGAGACGTCGAGTCCTATATGCTGATCCACGGTTGTCCTCCATATGATGCTGGGCCCGGTCCAAAATCGTGAGCCCGTTCTTCATCTTATCGGGGGGCAACCAACCTTCCAGTAATCCCGTGCATCTGGCCAACGGCCGGCGCTCCCGCGATTACGTCATGTTCGTACA
>NZ_CAVK010000129.1 GCF_000382885.1 Sphingobium indicum BiD32 | reverse complement strand
ATCCTGATTGTCGCGCGGCACGCCAGTCCACTGCTGGATTTAATTGATCCACCTGGCAGGATTTTTGCCGTTCCTTGGCATGCTGCCAGAGAGCATCATCGATCAGGCGCAGTTCGGGCACGTCATGAATGATCCATTCGGATTCTGGGTTGGGCCGGGCTTGCCGTTTGCCGGTATTGGGATCCTTGATGAAGCGTTGCCGATTCCAGATCAGCTTGCCGATATAGAGCTCATTGTTGAGGATGCCGGTGCCGCGCTTGGGATTGCCATTGATGGTACTAAAGCCCCAGGTGCCGCCGGTCGGTGCCTCGATACCCTCTTTGTTCAGCTCGGTTGCTATCCGTTTGGCCGATTTGCCAGCGACATAGTCGCGAAAGATGCGCTGGATCACGCTTGCCTGTGCGTCATTGATGGAGCGGTCGCCCCGGATCAGTTCGCCGTTGGCATCGAGCCGTTTGACGACGTCATAGCCATAGCTGTTACCACCGCCCGACTTGCCTTTCTCGACCCGGCCGCGCAAACCACGGCGCGTTTTGTCGGCGAGATCCTTGAGAAACAGGGCGTTCATCGTACCTTTGAGGCCGATATGCAGATGGGTGATCTCGCCTTCTGACAGGGTGACCATCTTCACGTCGCCATAGGCCATCCGCTTGAACAGCCCGGCAATATCCTCCTGATCGCGCGACAGCCGATCCATGGCCTCGGCCAGCACGAAGTTGAAGCGTCCGCGACTGGCGTCTGCGATCAGCGCCTGAATGCCCGGCCGCAGCAGTGAAGCGCCGGAAACGGCATGATCGGTATATTCCTCGACAATCTGCCAGCCCTGCTTTTCGGCATGCAGGCGACAGATGCGCAACTGGTCGGCAATGGAGGCGTCACGTTGATTGTCGGAAGAATAGCGAGCGTATAAAGCAACCTTCACGGAACGGAACTCCTCGTCTCAGGAGCGGGTCGTGCGGCGCTCCTCCAGCATCTCCAGATACGCCTTCCGCGCGGCACGACGGGCAAGCAGGCGAACCAGCTTGACCAGACGCGGATTGGGGCCGCTGCCGCAGGAGGCAAGGTTGAGCACCGGCTCATCAGGCCGGGGGAACTTCTGTCGCTGTTGACGGCTACCGATTTCCATCGTGAATCCGATTACAGCAGATTGCAAGATAGTTCGGGATCAGTTCGTCGCTGCTCGACGAGCTTTTGCCCTGCGGATCGGCATCTCGCAGATACAGAATTATAACCGGCAAGGGCCGTCGCTGTTCGACGGCTAACGGCATTTGTTTCACTTGGGACACCCACAACAGGGCCTGCCCGCCACGGACCTTATCATGCTGTGGAATGCTCAGCTTTGCAATGGCCTCAGTCTTGCAAAATGTTGCTGGCGCCGAGATTGCTGAAATTATAGCTAAGCCAAGAATTGTGACCAAAAAGGCAACTGCCGACCCACTTCCGGTCGTACAGGAGTCCGATGGCCAACGACAGATTCAGGGAAAACCCGCCATTCAAATCGAGTGCGCGCGGTTGGCGCGCTCTGGCCGTGTCAATGGCAATGGTAGCGTGGGGTGCAGTAATCGTTGATTCAATCCCTGCTCCAAGCGTCATTGGCTTTTCCGATCACTTCAGTTAGGCGAGCGAATGAAAGGCGGACAAGTCCGGCTTTCATTGATCGCGCCGGTGCCCCCGAAAGGGGCTTAATCGGGAATGCGGTGCGGAAGCTTGCTTCCAAATCCGCGGCTGTCTCTGCAACTGTAAGCGGATAGCGCGATGTACATCGCTCCTCTTGGAAGGGGCAGCCACTGGGCCGGACGCTAAATCATGCGAGGTCTGGGAAGGCGTGCATCAAGCTGTGACCCGTGAGCCAGGAGACCTGCCGGCGTCTGGTCGCTCTTGCCTTGGTCCAGAGGATGGCTGCGGCACGGTGAACTCCGTCTGAGCGACGAACGAGCGGCTGGGGCCGCATCGGAGACGTGCGTCGGCCACCCATGGCGTCCGGCAGCCGCGCGTGTCGCCCGTTCGCGCGGGATTGCCCCGGCCACGTCGCAAGACGCCGGGGGACTATTTCGTGATCAAGACCATTACTACCAGCAGCGCTCTTGCACTGCTCTGTATCGGTACGTCGGCATTTGCCGAAACCTGTGACATCGAAACGCACACAAGCGTGAGTGTCGTCGTGGCAGGCAAGGACATTGTGGTTTTCGGTCGAGGTGAGGCCATGATCGGCACCGCCAAATCAGCGAGCGAAGGAAGCGTTCGCGGGGCCGATCTCCTTGTGCGGCCACTGCTCCGCGTGGCTGAACTGCTGGAAGCGGTGCCCGGGCTGGTTGCCACCCAGCATTCGGGGAGCGGCAAAGCCAACCAGTATTTCCTGCGCGGTTTCAACCTCGACCATGGGTCTGACTTCAGCACCTATATCGATGATGTGCAGATGAACTTTCGTACCCACGGACATGGCCATGGCTATCTCGACCTCAATGGCCTCATTCCGGAGATCGTTGGCCGGGAAGATTTTCGTAAAGGGACCTATCACGCCGACGGCGGTGATTTCGCTCTGGCGGGAGCAGCCTATATGACGACCATCAAGGGTTACGACCGGCCATGGGCATCGGCCGAGACGGGTTCCTATGGTTGGCGCCGCGTTGCAGCAGGCGGAACATTGCACGATCTGGGCGCCGGCGACCTCACACTTGTCGCCCAGGCCAAGACCTATGACGGACCATGGCAGGAACCTGAACGTCTGCGCCATTTCTCGGGGTTCGCGAAATATAGCAAGCCGTCCGGTGCGGGCACATTGGAGGCG
Organism: Sphingobium indicum BiD32; assembly: GCF_000382885.1. GTDB lineage: Bacteria > Pseudomonadota > Alphaproteobacteria > Sphingomonadales > Sphingomonadaceae > Sphingobium > Sphingobium japonicum_C. The sequence continues at coordinate 51,510 of NZ_CAVK010000129.1, read as the reverse complement.
TCGCTCCAAGCTTACCGGGCAACATGGCACCCAACCGAGCAAATCCCCGAGCGCATTATCGGCAAGGCGTTGTGTGCGGATGTGTTCTGCTCTCCAGATCCTTCCGCGCGGGGTGAGACGACGCGCCTGCTGGCTAACATCGCGGTCAAGGAGCCTACCTGGCGCGCCAATGTCTATGCCCAGTTTTACGACTGGTCGATGTTCTCGAACCCCACTTACACCGATCCGGATGGCACAAGCGCGCAGATCAAGCAGTTCGACTGGCGTTGGGTCCTCGGGCTATCCGCACAAAAACATTGGAAAATCGCTGACAGTCTGGCTGTGAGCCTTGGCACCGAAAACAGATACGACGCCGTCGGGGATGTTGGTGTCGATCGAACCGCTGCCCGCGCATTTCTTGAATCTCTCGGGCACTATCGAGTCGGGGAATTGTCTTCCGCGCTCTACGGCGAAGTCGCTTGGAAGCCCTTGGCTGGACTGCGTGTGACAGGTGGTCTTCGCGGGGACTATTATCACTATTCCGTGCGTGCACGAGATGCTGTTGCGGCGTCGCTGGGCGAAGGCAGTGGCTCAGCGTCGATTCTCTCTTCCAAGGCATCAATCGCCTATCAGGTTACGCCGCATCTTGAACTTTACGCCAACTGGGGCGGTGGATTCCATTCCAACGACGTTCGAGGTGCGGTCAACACGGACACGCCTGTTCCCGTTCTGGTTCGCGGCATCGGCAAGGAACTGGGAGGACGCATTCAATTCTCCGGGGTCACGTTAACCGCGACTTACTGGTGGCTGCATGTCGGCAGCGAACTACGTTTCATTGGCGATTCCAATGCTGTTGAACCGTCGGGTGCCAGTGGACGTCATGGCTATGAAATCGTCGCCTTCTGGCGGCCGTTCCTGTGGCTTGCGCTTGATGGAAACTATACCGCCAGCCATGCGCGCTTCGACAATGGCGATCACATCCCCAATGCATTTGAGAACGCGGCTTCAGCCGGTGCCGCCATCATTCTTGATCCTTGGGAAGCCAGCATTCGGGTGCGCTACCTTGGACCTTCTCCGCTTGTCGAGGATAACAGTGTCCGGGATCGGGGCAGCAGCGTCATAAATGCCCGGGCCGCGTGGAAAGGCAAGAAGGTCGAGATATTTGGAGAAGTGCTGAACATCTTCAGCCGGGACAAGGACATCGCCTATTATTACGAGTCCTACATCCCCGCCTTCGATGCAGGTGCTCCGGTGGAAGGCCGGTTGAGCCGCGTGGTCGAACCTCGAACCGTGAGGATTGGCGCAAAGGTCAACTTCTAGCGAAATCCCTTGATCGGCGGCGCTGCAGCACGTCTGCGGCACCGTCCTTCGTTTGTTCATTCCTCAATCGCCGAGCCAATCATGCCCCTCACGAAGACACTGCCGTCCCTGTCTCTGCGCCGACGAATTGGCGCCTTGTTTGCCGGATTGATCGCCGCCAACATTGGCGTCTGGGTCTGGGCATTCAGCCTGTTTCATGCACAGCCGTTGATGCTCGGCACCGCCGTGCTTGCCTGGGGGCTGGGCCTGCGTCACGCGGTTGATGCCGATCATATTGCGTCCATCGACAATGTGACCCGCAAGCTGATGCAGGACGGGCAGCGCCCGGTCTCGGTCGGATTCTGGTTCGCGATCGGGCATTCCGGGATCATTGCCATAGCATCGATTATCATTGCGATGACGGCCAGCGCGCTGTCGCAGTTCGGCACCTTCAAGGAAATCGGCGGTGTGATTGCAACCGTGATTTCTGCGCTTTTCCTGTTCACGATCGCCGGCATGAACCTGGTCATCCTGCGCTCTGTCTGGCGGACCTTTGCGCATGTTCGTGCAGGCGGTAGCTATGCCGAGGAAGATCTTGATCTGCTATTGGGTGGGCGCGGTCTGCTTTCCAGAATGTTCCGGCCGATGTTCCGCCTCGTGAACAAAAGCTGGCATATGGCCCCGCTGGGGTTTCTGTTCGGGCTTGGGTTCGATACCGCAACCGAAGTCGCCATTCTGGGCATGTCGGCCAGTCAGGCTGCCAATGGCCTGTCGATCGGGACAATTCTGGTCCTGCCTGCGCTGTTCGCGGCCGGCATGGCGCTGATCGATACGGCGGACGGCGTGGTGATGCTGGGGGCTTATGAATGGGCCTTCGTGAAGCCGATCCGCAAACTCTACTACAACATTACCATCACGCTGATCTCGGCCATCGTGGCGATTGTCATTGGTGGAATCGAAACGCTGGCACTGATCGGCGACAAGCTGAGCCTTACCGGTACGCCATGGCGGATCGCCGCTGAACTGGGCGAAAATTTCAACGGCCTCGGCTTTGCCATCATCGGTCTCTTCGTGTTCTGCTGGCTGGCAAGTTTCGCGATCTACCGCTGGAAGCGTTTCGATGAAATCGAGGTCTCGGTCGTTGCCTGACCGGTCCCGCGTTGATCGTTGCGTCTTGCTCAGGCACGACGACGAGTCCTGCACTGTCTCTATTGATCTCGACGTCCGTATGCCGCTCGGACTTCGCGTGCATTGCGGCGAGCGTGACGCGGCCATCCGGATGCTGATGGCGCGTTCTGCCGGAACATTCGTCAAATCCAGTAGAAGCTGTGTCTTTGATGCAGATTCAAGGCAAGCTGCGGAAGATCTCGTTGATGCCATACGGAAACGGCTTTTCCGGATAGCGTGCAAGTCTGTCAGTCAACGACAGGTCGAGGATATTCTCGGTATCACGTCACGCGAGCGGATACGGTGGGCCAAGGATGGCCGCTTGGCCAGATCGGGAACCTCCAGAATCAAACGAGACACAACCGAGATATCGCTCTGGACCTATCCCTGCGATGCGATCGAACGGCTGGCCGCCAACCCGGCCGAGATAAGGCAGTGGCGTGAAGAGGATGAAGCAACAACATCGATTGGCTTGTCTTCCAATTTCGTCTAGAGCGCTCGGCGAAGGAACGGGGTATCCCGCCCTTCGATGATCGTGCCGGTGCCCCGCGAGGGGCTTAATCGGGAATGCGGTGCGGGAGCTTGCTCCCAAATCCGTGGCTGTCCCTGCAACTGTAAGCGGATAGCGCGATGCACATGCTCCTGAACTCAGGGGCGGCCACTGGACAGCGCGCAAGCGCCAAGTCTGGGAAGGCGTGCATCAAGCTGTGACCCGCGAGCCAGGAGACCTGCCGGCGCACCGGTCGCTCTTGCCTGATCCAGGGGATGGTCACGGCACGGTAACTCTCCGTCTGAGCGACGAAGCTGTGTGGCTGGGGCTGCACGGGTTGCGTGGTAACGGGTGCTTTGTCGCGCCCGCCCGTCGTCGCGCTCCGACCGGACTTGTCCGGCAAGCCCCGCCGTGTCTCGCTCTGGCGCGCGGAGAAGTTACTATGTCCGACCTGTCAAAGGTGCCGGTCACGATCATTACGGGCTTTCTTGGCGCGGGGAAAACCACGCTCATCAGCCACCTGATCCGCAATGCGGGACGCCGCAGGCTGGCCGTGGTGGTCAACGAATTCGGCACGCTGGGTGTGGATGGCGATATTCTGCAATCCTGCGCCATTCCTGATTGCCCGGCGGAAAACATCGTCGAGCTGGCTAATGGCTGCATCTGCTGCACCGTGGCGGATGATTTCATTCCTACAGTGGAAAAGCTGCTGGCGCTCGATCCGCGCCCGGATCACATCCTGATCGAGACATCGGGTCTGGCGTTGCCCAAGCCGTTGCTCAAGGCGTTTGACTGGCCCGCGATCCGTAGCCGCGTCACCGTCGACGGCGTGCTGGCGCTGGCCGATGCCGAGGCGGTGGCATCGGGGCGGTTTGCGCCCGATATGGCCGCGCTTGATGCACAACGCGCCGCCGATCCGAACATCGATCACGAAACGCCGCTGTCCGAAGTGTTCGAGGACCAGTTGGCATGCGCCGACATGATTCTGCTGACCAAGGTTGATCTGGCCGGCCCCGAAGGCGTTGCCGCCGCACGCGCGATCATCGCCGCCGAGATTGGCCGCGCGGTGCCGGTGATCGAATTGACCGAAGGCGTGGTCGATCCGCGTATCATCCTGGGGCTTGATGCCGCCGCAGAAGACGACATCGGCGCGCGCCCGTCGCACCACGATGGTGAGGACGATCACGAGCATGATGATTTTGACAGCACCGTCGTCGAATGGGGCGAGATCGCCGATCCGGCGGCGCTTGTGGCGCGCATCGAAACGCTGGCCCGCGATCACGATATCCTGCGCGTAAAGGGCTATGCCGCTGTAGCGGGGAAGCCGATGCGGCTGCTGGTGCAGGCGGTAGGCGCGCGGGTGCGCCACCAGTACGACCGCCCGTGGCGGCCTGACGAGCCGCGCTGCACTACGCTGGTCGCCATTGCCGAGCACGATCATGTCGATCCAGGGGTCATTCGCGCGGTGCTGCTGGCGTAAGGCGCGGGCCATGCACGTCATCTTCCGCGAAACGCACGGGATGGAGGAAACCGCCGTCCCGCAGGATCTGGGGCAGGAGCCTGCGGATTTGGTGTTCCTGTCCTTTTCGGACAGCGACTTGGGCGCATTCGCGGCAGCCTGGCATCATGCCCGCGCGCGCAATGCTGCATTTCCTTCGCTGCGGCTCGCCAATCTGGCTGCGCTGATGCACCCCCTGTCGGTCGACACGTATGTCGAGCGGACGCTGCCGGGCGCCAAGGCGATTCTGATCCGGCTGATCGGCGGCACGCCCTATTGGAGCTATGGGCTGCAACAGGTCGAGGCGTTGGCCCGGTCGCGCGGGATCGCGCTGGCGGTGCTGCCCGGCGACGGCTTTGAGGACGCACGGCTGGATGCGGTATCGACCATGCCCGTGCCTGCGTTGCGCGAACTTGCGCTGTGGTGCGATGCGGGCGGCGCAGAAGCGGCGCAGGCGGCGCTTGCCGCACTGTCACGGCTGGCGGGGCTGATCGATGCCCCCGCCCGGACATGCGATCCGCTGCCGATGGCTGGAGGCTGGCATCCCGTCCGGGGCGTGATCGATCCCGAAGCCTTTGCGCGCCATGCTGAGCGGCCGCTGGTCCTGATCATATTCTATCGCTCGTACCTGACCGCGCACGATCTGGATCCGTTTGCCGCCCTCCATGCTGCGTTCGAGCGGCGTGGTTTTGATGCGTTGTCGATCTTCGTCCCCTCACTGAAAGCCCCGCAGGTGCGTGAGCAGGTGGACCGCTGGGTGCGCGGGCTTTGCCCGGCAGCGATCATCAACGCCACAGCCTTTTCCGCGCGCGGTGAGGATGGCGAAACCCCGCTCGATGGCGCGGGGGTTCCCGTGTTCCAACTGGCGCTGGCCACGTCGGGCCGTGCCGGCTGGGCAGCAGCTTCGCGCGGGCTGTCCCCGGCAGACCTCGCCATGCATGTGGTGCTGCCCGAGATTGACGGGCGGGTGTTTGCAGGCGTCGCCAGTTTCAAGGAAGCGGGTGCGCTCGATCCCGCGCTGGCCTTTGCCCGCACCGTCCACCGCGCCGATCCCGACCGGATCGAGGCGATCACTGCGCGCGTGGCAGGCTGGATCGCACTTGCGCAAACGCCGGTTGCCGAGCGGCGGGTTGCGCTGGTCCTGTCGACTTATCCCGGCAAGGCATACCAGATGGCCCACGCCGTGGGGCTGGATGCGCTCGCCTCAGCCGAGGCGACCCTGGCCGATCTGGCCGAGGCGGGATATGCCACTGACGCGCGGGCCGGTCTGGCAGCGCTCCTTGAATGCACACATCAGCACTGGCCGCTGGTCGAGTATCGCAAGGCGTTGGCGACACTGCCCGAAGCCTTGCGCGCGCAGCTTTACGCCGCGTGGGGCGAACCGGAAGCCGATGCGGCCGTCGCTGATGGCGCGTTCCGTTTTGCCGCGCTGTCCATCGGCAACGCGCTGGTCGCCTTGCAGCCGGAACGGGGCGAGCGCGCACATCGCGACGGGGACTATCACGATCTTTCCCGCTGCCCGCGCCATGGCTATGTCGCGTTCTATCTATGGCTGCGCGCACTGGGAAGCGACGCGCTGGTCAATATCGGCGCGCATGGCACGCTGGAATGGCTGCCGGGCAAATCGGTGGCGCTGTCCGACGCCTGCTGGCCCGAGACGCTGACCGGCGCGATGCCTGTAATCTACCCGTTCATCGTCAACGATCCGGGCGAAGCCGCGCAGGCCAAGCGGCGCATTGGCGCCGTCACCATCGGGCACGTCCCGCCACCACTGGTGCAAAGCGAAAGCGGTGCGGGGCTGGCTCGGATCGAGGCGCTGCTGGATGAATTCTCCAACGCTGACGGGCTGGACCCGGCCCGCCGCGACCGCCTGCAAGCGAGCATCCGCGACGAAGCGCGCGTGCTGGGGCTGGAGGCGGAACTGGGCCTTGATGGCGCGGCCACGCTGGTTGAGGCGATCACCCGGATCGATCGCTTCGTTTGCGATGTAAAGGACAGCCAGTTCGGTGACGGGCTGCATGTGTTCGGGCGGGGAGATCAGGGCGCAGCCGAGCGGGCCGGATTGCTGACGGCGCTGGACGGACGGCGCGTTCCGCCCGGTCCCTCCGGCTCCCCGTTTCGCGGGCGCAGCGATGTTCTGCCGACCGGGCGCAACCTCTTTGCGATAGACCCTCGCGCGGTGCCATCGCGCGCCGCCCATGCGCAAGGCGTGACACTGGCCGAGGAACTGATCCGGCGGCATTTGCAGGATCATGGCGATTATCCGCGCGGGCTGGTGATCGATCTGTGGGGATCGGCCACGATGCGCACGGCGGGCGAGGAATTCGCCATGGCGCTGCACCTGCTGGGCGCAAAACCGGTGTGGGACATGACATCCGAACGGGTGACGGGCGTTGAGATTCTGCCGCTGGCACTGCTCGACCGGCCCCGCATCGACGGGACCCTGCGGGTTTCCGGTCTATTCCGCGATGCCTTCCCGACGTTGCCCATGCTGTTTGGCCAGGCGGTACGCGCGCTTTGTTTGCGGGATGAACCGGCGGACTGGAACCCGTTTGCGGGCCAGGCGCCGGCCCCGCGAGTCTATGGACCGGCGCCGGGGAGTTATGGCCTTGGCCTTGGCGATGCGGCCGAGGTCTATACCGATGCGGCGCGACGCTCGGCCGGAGAGGCATGGCTGGCGGCATCGGATCATGCGTTTGACGCAACCTCCGATGCGATCGGGGGCACGCCCGATCCTGAGGGCCTGCGTCGGCGCGTCGAAGCGGCAGACGCCTTTGTTCATCTTCAGGACTTGCCGGAAACCGATCTGCTGCTGGCCGCGGACTATGCCGCGCATGCGGCGGGGTTTGCGGCTGCCAAGGCGCTGATGGGTGGGACGAGTGGGGCGGGAGGTTCGGCGGCGCTCTACCACCTCGACAATCGTAACCCGGCACAGCCGACGGCGCGGACCCTGACCGAAGAGATCGCCCGCGTGGTCCGCGCCCGCGCTGCGCATCCCGGCTGGGTTGCAGGCATGATGCGCCATGGCTTTCGTGGGGGCGCGGAACTGGCCGGGACGCTGGATCATATGGGCGCCTTTGCGCACCTTTCAGGTAGCGTGCCGCCGCATCTGTTCGATCTCTATCACGATGCGACGCTGGGCCAAGCTGATGTTCGCGCGTTTCTTGTGCGCGAGAATCCCGGCGCGCTGGCGGCGATGGAAGCCCGCTTTGCAGCGCTCCATGCCGCCGGGCTGTGGCAGACCCGGCGCAATTCCATCCTCGCCAGCCTGCCCAGCCATGAGGACCGGACATGACCGGGCCTATGGTGAGGGGTTGGTGCCCCGATGCGTGGCACCCGATGATCGCGGGCGACGGGTTGCTGATGCGGGCAAAGCCGCGGCTTGGCCGCCTGACCCGCGCGCAAGTGCTGGGCCTGTGCGATGCCGCCATCGCGCATGGCAATGCCCTGATCGACATCACCGCCCGCGCCAATCTCCAGCTTCGTGGGGTGCGCGATACCGGCTGGCAGGCGCTGCTCGACCGTTTGCTGACGCTCGATCTGGTGGACGGTGACCCCGTCATCGAACAGCGACGCAATATTCTGATCGCGCCGGATTGGCGCGCCGATGATGACAGCCATCGCATTGTGGGCGAGTTGCTGACCCGGTTGAATGAGTTGCCCGATCTGCCGGGCAAGATGGGCTTCGTTATCGATGCTGGTCGGGGCTGCGCCCTGCAGGGCGAGGTGGGTGATTTCCGCATCGAGCGCGGAGGGAATGGTGGCCTGATCCTGCGGGCAGATGGACGCCCTGCCGGTGTTGCGGTTGCTGCGGGCAAGGAAGTGGACGCCCTGATCGCGCTGGCACACTGGTTCGTCGCAAGCGGCGGCGGCGATGCGGGGCGCATGGCCCGGCACACGGCTGCCCTGCCCGAATGGACCTGTGGCGACCTTCTGCCCGCGCCGTCGGCCGCTCGCATCGCGCCGGGTCCGCACGAGCTGGGCATGGCTCATGGCCTGCCGTTCGGACGCGTGGAAGCGCGGGTGCTGGCCGGGATGATGGAAGCATCGTCAGCCAGAGCAGTGCGGATCGCTCCTTGGCGGGTGCTGGTAGTGGAAGGCGCGCCTGCCGTGCAGGTGGATGGCCTGATCGATGATCCGGCCGATCCGCTGCTGCATGTCGATGCCTGCCCGGGCGTGCCTTGCTGCCCGCAGGCGACGGTCGAAACCCGCGATCTTGCCCGTCGCCTTGCTCCGCATGTCGCCGGACGGCTGCATGTTTCGGGCTGTGCGAAGGGCTGTGCCCGCCCGCGCTCCGCCGATGTCACGCTGACGGGCCGCGATGGCCTGTTCGATCTTTCCCTGAACGCGCGCGCCGGAGGGCCAGCGGTTCGCTCCGCGCTTGGCCCAGCCGACCTTCTTGCCCAATTTGGAACCGTTTGATGCCCCATATCTATGAAACCGATGGCGCGGCCATTTATCGCCAGTCCTTCGCGACGATCCGCGCCGAAGCCGATCTGGCGCCCTTTTCTGCCGATGAGGAGCCGGTGGCGGTCCGCATGATCCACGCCGCCGGGATGGTCGAACTGGCGGCGCATATCCGCTTTTCGCCCGGTTTTGCACAAACGGCCAGCGCTGCGCTGGCCGCTGGCGCGCCGGTGCTGTGCGATGCGCGGATGGTGTCCGAAGGGATCACCCGCGCACGCCTGTCGGCCAACAATCCGATCATCTGCACGCTCAATGCGCCGCCAGTACCGGACATGGCGCGGGCGATGGGCAACACCCGTTCCGCCGCCGCGCTGGAACTGTGGCGACCGCATCTGGCGGGCGCGGTGGTGGTCATCGGGAATGCGCCAACCGCGCTGTTCCATTTGCTGAATATGCTGGAAGATCCCGATTGCCCGCGCCCTGCGGCCATCATCGGGTGTCCGGTGGGCTTTGTCGGCGCAGCCGAATCCAAGGCCGCGCTGTGGGCGGCGCCGCCGGTGTCGTGCTGCATTGTCGAAGGGCGGCTGGGCGGCAGCGCGATCTCGGTCGCCTCGATCAACGCTTTGGCAAGCCGCGCCGAATGAACATGCTGCCAGAAACCATTCCTGCGGGAACGATCCACGGTGTCGGGCTTGGTCCCGGCGCGGTCGATCTGCTGAGCGTGCGCGCCGACCGGCTGGTGCGCGTGGCGCGCCACGTGGCCTATTTCCGCAAGGCCGGACGGCCGGGGCAAGCGCGGCGGATTGTCGAAGGTATGCTCCACGCCGACGTGATCGAAATTCCGATGGAATATCCGGTAACGACCGAGATCCCGTTGTCCGATCCCCGCTACAACGACTGCCTTTCCGCCTTCTATGCCGAATGCACGCAGCGACTGCTGGCGCTGTCGCTGGCGGGCGAGGACGTAGTCGTGTTGTGTGAAGGCGATCCGTTCTTCTACGGCTCGTTCATGCATCTTCATGGCCGGTTAACGGGCATCGTCCCGGTGGCGGTGGTGCCGGGCATCACCGGTATGGCCGGGGCGTGGAATGCGACCGACATTCCTATCACCTGGGGCGATGATGTGCTGACCATCGCGATGGCGACCCTGCCCGAGGAGGAACTGGCGCGCCGCATCCGCGATACCGATGCGCTGGTGGTGATGAAGATCGGGCGCAACCTGCCCAAACTGCGCCGCGCGGTGGCGGCGGCGGGACGCGAGGACGCGGCCTGGCTGGTCGAACATGCGGCCATGCCCGGCCAGCGGGTCACCCGGTTGAGCGACGCGACCAGCGTCACGCCCTATTTCTCGATCCTGCTGATCCATGGCCAGGGGCGCCGGCCATGAGTGCCGGGGCCATGAGCGGCTGGCTGGCCATCGCCGGTCTGGGGCCGGGGGATGAGGCGCTGATTACGCCCGAAGTCACCGCCGCTCTGGCCGGGGCGAGCGATGTTATCGGCTATATTCCCTATGTCGCCCGGATCGTCCCGCGCGCCGGGCTGACGCTGCACCCGTCCAACAACCGGGTGGAGTTGGACCGGGCCGCTCATGCGCTGGAACTGGCGGCGCAGGGGCGGCGCGTGGTGGTAGTATCGTCGGGCGATCCGGGCGTTTTCGCAATGGCCGCCGCCGTGTTCGAGGCGCTGGAGGCTGGCCCGGCCCACTGGCGCGATCTCGACATCCGGGTGCTGGCGGGCATTACCGCGATGCTGGCCGCCAGCGCGCGGGCGGGGGCGCCGCTGGGCCATGATTTTTGCGCGATCAACCTGTCGGACAATCTCAAGCCGTGGGTTTTGATCGAAAAACGGTTGCGACTGGCGGCGGAGGCGGACTTCGCCATGGCCTTCTACAACCCGAGGTCAAAAGCCCGGCCCGAAGGTTTCGAACGCGTGCTGGAACTGCTGCGCGAGGTGTGCGGTTCTGATCGCCCGATCCTGTTCGCCCGCGCCGTATCGACGCCCGACGAGCAATTGCGGATCTTACCGCTAGGTCAGGCGCGCGCGAATATGGCCGACATGCGGACCATGGTCATCGTCGGATCGAGCCTGACGCGGATCATCGAATGTGCGGCTGGCCCCATCTTCTATACGCCCCGCTCGGCTTTGGGTTCGGCATCATGACCCAGCCACACCAGCACATCTTCGGGGCGATAGCATTCGGTCCGGCGCGGAACGGCGGGGCGATCAATCATCAGGACCGGCAAGCCCAGATTTCGCGCGGCGTTCAGCTTGGCATCGGCGCCGCTGCCGCCTGCATTCTTGCACACCACCAGATCGATGGCGTGGGCCTGCATCAACGCGCTGTCGCCGGTAACGTTGAACGGCCCGCGATCAACGATCAGGGTGTGATGGGCCAAGCAGGGCGGCTGGTCTGGCACATCGACAAAGCGCAGCAGATAATGATGCTGCGGCTGGGCACCGAAGGCTGCTACATGCGTCCGCCCGAGCGCCAGCATGATGCGGCGGGCCGGGCCTGCCAGCGCGGCGACCGCGCTGTCGATGTCGGCAACGCGGGTCCAGCGGTCACCGGCAATCGGCTGCCACGCCCGGCGGGTCAACGCCACATGAGGCACTCCGGCCAAACGGGCTGCCTCCATGGCATGGCCACTCATCGTCGCGGCAAAGGGGTGGGTCGCATCCACCAGATGAGTCACGCGGTGGTGGCGCAGATAATCGGTCAGCCCCGCCACGCCGCCGAACCCGCCGACGCGCACCGGCACCGGTTGAGCGCGGGGATTTTCCGTCCGTCCGGCATAGCTGAGCGTCGCCGCAATGCCCAGCGCCGCGAGCCGCCGGGCCAGCGCGTTGGCCTCGGTTGTGCCGCCCAGCAGGAGGACATTTGGCATGGCTGAGATGGCTCCCCAAGCGTGGTTGACAATCATCGGCGTCGGCGAGGACGGGCCGGATGGCCTGTCCGCCGCGAGCCGGGCGGCGCTGGCGCAGGCGGAACTGGTCATGGGCCCGGCCCGACACCTTGCGCTGTTGCCCGCGATTACCTGTGTCACGATCGAATGGCCAGTGCCGTTTAGCGACGGGATTGCGCGCGTGCTGGACCATCGCGGGCGGAGGGTGGTGATGCTGGCGTCGGGCGATCCGTTCTGGTTCGGGGCAGGGAGCAGCGTCACCCGGCATCTCGATCCTGGCGAATGGGTGGCGATTCCCGCGGCTTCCACCTTCACGCTGGCCGCCGCGCGATTGGGTTGGGCGCTTCAGGATGTGGCCTGCCTTGGTTTGCACGCCGCGCCGTTAGACCGGCTCAATCCCCACCTGGCGCCTGGGCAACGCATCCTGGCGCTGTTGCGCGATGGCGCGGCGGTGGCCGCGCTGGCTGACTATCTGACCGGGCGGGGCTTTGGCCCGTCAGTGCTACAGGTGATGGAGGCGCTGGGTGGTCCGCGTGAACGGATGCGCCAAGTGACTGCGGTTGCACTGTCCTTTACCGACATCGCCCATCCGGTTGCGGTCGGGATCGAGTGTGCCGGGCACGGTGACGCCTTGCCACTGGCGGCGGGCCGACCAGACCACTGGTTTGCATCCGACGGACAGATCACCAAGCGCCCGGTGCGCGCGCTGACGCTATCGGCGCTGGCCCCGTGTGCGGGTGAACTGCTGTGGGATATTGGCGCGGGATCGGGATCGATCGGGATCGAATGGCTGCTGGCCCACCCGGCCAACCGGGCCTGTGCGATAGAGGCCGATCCGGTGCGCGCGGACCGGGCACGGGCCAATGCTGCCGCGCTGGGCGTCGATCGGCTGGGAGTTGTCGTCGGGCGCGCGCCGGATGCCCTGCCACCGGGACCATTGCCCGATGCGGTGTTCATCGGCGGTGGTTTATCGGAAGCCTTGCTGGACACGCTGTGGGCACGTTTGCCCGCCGGAACGCGGCTGGTGGCCAATGCGGTGACGCTGGAATCAGAAGCGTTGCTGGCGCGGTGGCATGGCCAAACGGATGGCAGCTTACTGCGTATCGAACTGGCCGATGCTGCACCGCTGGGTAACCGGTATGGCTGGCGCGCACGCTATCCGGTGGTGCAATGGAGCGTGACGCTGTGATTGTCGCGGGGTTCGGTTTTCGATCAGGCGTCAGCCTGCCCTCGCTGCGCGCTGCATTCGCGCTGGCAGGGCAGGGGCAACCGCTGGTGACCCATCTGGCCACGGCGCAAGACAAGCTCGCTGTGCTGCTCCCGCTTGCAGAAGCCTTGGGCCTTCCGCTGACGGGCGTGGCGCCCGATGCATTGGTCGCCACCTCGACCGCCACCTGCTCCGTCGCCAGCCTGAGCGCCCGCGCAGTTGGCAGCGTGGCAGAGGCATCGGCACTGGCCGCCGCTGGCGCAGGCGCGCGCCTCCTCTCGCCGCGCCGCATCTCCCCCGATCGCATGGCGACGTGCGCCATTGCTGCCAGTGTAAACCTTCAGGGAACCCCGACATGACCATCCACTTCATCGGCGCCGGTCCCGGCGCGCCCGATCTTCTCACTTTGCGCGGACGCGATCTGATCGCGGGCAGCCCGGTGTGCCTTTATGCCGGGTCGCTGATCCCGGTCGCCGTGCTCGATCATTGCCCGCCGGGCGCCCGAATCGTGAACACCGCGTCGCTGGAACTGGACCAGATCATGGCCGAAATCGCCGCCGCCCATGCCGCCGGGCACGATGTGGCGCGACTGCATTCGGGCGACTTGTCGGTCTGGTCGGCGATGGGTGAGCAATTGCGCCGCCTGCGCGCGCTGGACATTCCCTTTACCGTGACGCCCGGTGTCCCGGCGTTCGCCGCCGCCGCCGCTGCGCTGGAGGCAGAACTGACCCTGCCAGCACTGTCGCAATCGCTGGTGCTGACCCGCACGCCGGGCCGCGCCAGCACCATGCCGCCCGCCGAAAGCCTGACCAATTTTGCCGTTACCGGCGCGACGCTGGCCGTTCACCTTTCGGTTCACAATCTGGCGCAAGTGGTGGCGGATCTGACGCCGGCCTATGGCGTGGATTGCCCCGTCGCCGTGATCTGGCGCGCCAGCTGGCCTGATCAACGGATCGTGCGCGCCACGCTCGACACGATCGAGCAGGCCGTGGCGGGTAGCATGGCCAAAAATCTGCAACGCACCGCCCTGATCCTTGTCGGGCGGGTGCTGGCAGCGCAGGATTTTGCCGAAAGCAGCCTTTACGCGCCCGGTTATGACCGCCGCTTTCGGCCGCAGGATGCCACGTCACGCTTTGCCGGTGCGGGCGAATGAGCGCGCGCCATCAGACTCCGGGATTGATAATCGCCGCTCCCGCATCGGGCACCGGCAAGACCACGGTGATGCTGGGCCTGCTGCGCGCCCTGACTGAAGACGGGCTGGCGGTGCAGCCGTTCAAGAGCGGGCCGGACTATATCGACCCGGCCTTTCACCGCGCCGCTTGCGGCAGACCGTCGTTCAACCTCGATAGCTGGGCGATGGACGGCGATCTGATTGATGCCATCGCGGCGCAGGCTACAGGCGCGGACATGGTGCTGGCCGAAGGGTCGATGGGCCTGTTTGACGGCGTGGCCAGCAAGGGCGCATCGGCCAATGGCGCCAGCGCCGATATGGCGCGCCGCATGGGCTGGCCGATCGTGCTGGTGCTGGATGTATCGGGGCAGGCACAGTCCGCCGCCGCAACTGCGCTGGGCTTCAAATGCCTTGACCCGCAACTGCCATTTGCCGGGGTGATCCTGAACCGCGTGGCCAGTCCGCGCCACGAACGGCTGGTCCGCAAGGGGATGGAGGCGGTGGGCATTACGGTGCTGGGCGCCCTGCCACGGCGCGGCGACCTGACCCTGCCCGAACGCCATCTTGGGCTGGTTCAGGCGGTGGAGCATCCCGACCTTGATCGCGCGATTGCCGAGTTTGCGGCGTTCCTGCGCGCCCATGTTGATCTTGATGCCGTTCGCCGTGCCGCCGGTGCCGCACCACAAGCCGACGGCGGCAAGCTGCCCGCCCCGCCGGCCCAGCGGATTGCCATGGCCCGCGATGCCGCCTTTTCTTTCGTCTATCCGCATCTGATCGAAGGCTGGCGGCGCGCCGGGGCGGAGATCCTGCCGTTTTCGCCACTGGCCGATCAGGCGCCCGCCGACCATGCCGATCTGGTGTGGTTGCCTGGCGGCTATCCCGAATTGCACGCCGGGACCATCGCCGCCGCCGCGGCATTCCTGTCCGGCCTGCGCCGCCATGCCGAAACGTGGCCCGTCCACGGCGAATGCGGCGGCTATATGGTGCTGGGCGAGGGGTTGATCGACAAGAGCGGCGAACGGCACCGGATGGCCGGGCTGTTGGGGCTGGTCACCAGCCATGCCCAGCGCAAGATGCACCTTGGCTATCGCCATGCCGAACTGCTGGTGCCGATATCTGGCCTTGCCGCCGGGACCAGGCTGCGCGGGCACGAGTTCCACTATTCCACCATCGTTGAACAAAGCGACGCGCCGCTGGCGCTTGTGATCGATGCCGAAGGCGCGGTGGTGGCCGAAAGCGGATCGCATCGCGGCCATGTCACCGGCAGCTATTTCCACATGATCGCGCCCGCTTCGTGCCGAGAAGCCCAATGATCGACCTCCACCTGATTGGCATCGGCACGGGCAACCCCGATCACCTGACAGCGCAGGCCGTGGCGGCGATGAACCAAGCCGACCTGATCCTGTTGCCGCGCAAGGGGCAGGCCAAGTCCGACCTGATCGACCTGCGCCGGGAGATCTGCGCGCAGGTGCTGACGGGGCCAACGCGGATTGTGGAATTTGATCTGCCGGTGCGCGGTGATGGGGCCGCCTATCTGGATGACGTCAACGCCTGGCACGATGCCATTGCCGATGCGTGGCAGGCGCAGGTCGCCGAACATTTACCCGAAGGCGGCAAGCTGGCGCTGCTCGTCTGGGGCGACCCCTCCCTTTACGACAGTAGCTTGCGCATTGCCGAACGGTTGCGCGATGCGGGCATTGATATTGCCGTGCGAGTGGTGCCGGGGATCACCAGTATTCAGGTACTGACCGCCGCCCATGCCATGCCGCTCAATCCTCTTGCCGGGCCGGTGACGATCACCACCGGGCGGCTGCTGCGCGCTCATGGCTGGCCCACCGGGGCAGACACGATTGTCGTGATGCTCGACGGTGGTTGCGCGTTCGAGGGCTTGGCGCCGCAGGGCATCACCATCTGGTGGGGCGCCTATCTGGGCATGGCGCACGAGGCGTTGGAACAAGGCCCGCTTGCCGAAACTGGTCCCCGGATCGCGCTGCGTCGGGCGGAACTTCGCGCGCGCCATGGCTGGATCATGGATGTCTATCTCATGCGAAGGGAATTGGCCGATGGAACCTGAAAACCAAGTAGATGTTGCAGGCGACGATGCCCGCCACGCCGAAAAGATGCGCAAGAAGCAGACCGCGCAGGCCAAGATCATGGCCAGCAAGACCCGCGAACAGGGTCTGCTGATCGTCCACACCGGCAAGGGCAAGGGCAAGACCAGCGCGGCGCTGGGCATGGTGGTTCGCGCCATTGGCCACGGCATGAAAGTGGGGGTGGTCCAGTTCGTCAAAGGGGCGATGAAAACGGGTGAAAAGGCCGTGTTCGATGCCTTTCCCGACAATGTCGAATTCAAGCCGATGGGCGAGGGTTTCACCTGGGACACGCAGGACCGCACGCGCGATATCGCGGCGGCCCGAGCCGGTTGGGACGAGGTCAAGCGTATGATCGCCGACCCCAGCTATCACATGGTGCTGGCCGACGAACTGAACATCGTGCTGCGGTATGACTATCTGCCGGTCGATGAAGTGGTGGCGGTGCTGACCGCGCGCGACGCGATGAAGCATGTCATCGTCACGGGCCGCAATGCACCCGACGCGCTGATCGAGGTGGCCGACCTTGTCACCGAGATGACCATGGTCAAGCACCCCTTCCGTGCGGGCGTGAAAGCGCAGGCGGGGATTGAGTTCTGAGCGACGCCCCGCCTCTGTTCGACGCGGAATTTGCGGAGCAATTCACGCAATTGCTGCGCTGGCGGCGCGATGTGCGGCATTTCGACCGCCGCGCCGTGGCGGAAGCGGACATGTGTGCGCTACTCGCGTGCGCCTCGCTCGCGCCGTCGGTCGGCAATGCGCAGCCCTGGCGTTTCGTGCGCGTGCGGACGCCGGACATCCGCGAGGCGCTGGCCGCGCATGCCGATGGGCAAAGCGCCCATGCGGCAGAGCGCTATACCGGGCAGGCGCGGTACGATCACTACCTGTCGCTCAAGCTGCACGGCTTGCGTGAGGCGCCCGAACTGATCGCGGTGTTCTGTGACGAACATCCCGAGGCGGGCCACGGCCTTGGTATTGCCACCATGCCCGAAATGTTGCGTTATTCGTGCGTGCTGGCGATCCACAATCTGTGGCTGGCGGCGCGGCTGCGCGGGCTTGGCCTTGGCTGGGTGTCGATCGTTGATCCACCGGCGGTCCATGCCCTGCTCGACGTTCCCGCCACCTGGTCGCTGATCGCGCTGCTGTGCATCGGTTACCCGGCAGACACGTCCGATACCCCCGAACTGGAACAGCGCGGCTGGCAGCAGCGTGAGCCGTGGGCTGACCGGGTGTTCGAACGATGATTTTCAATCAAAGGACCAGAAAACCATGCTGATACCCGTGGAGGACGGCCCCGCTATCGTGGCCTGCAACACCTGCCGCCACAGTGCCGATGCGCGTGAGGACGACGCCGGCATGCGCGGCGGCGCGCAACTTGTTGCAGCGCTGCGCTCGGTTCAGCAGAGCGACGCGCGCTATGCCGGGGTCGCCGTGCAGGAAATGCCCTGCCTGTTTGCCTGCACCGATTTTTGCACCATCCACCTGCGCGCGCCGGGCAAGGTCGGCTACGTCCTGGGCCGGTTCACGCCGGACGAGGACGCCGCCACCGCCATTCTGGACTATGCGGTTCACTATGCCGCCAGCGAGCATGGCCGGGTGCCGTTCAAGCAATGGCCGCAAGGCGTGAAGGGCCATTTCATAACCCGCACTCCGCCGCAGGGCTTCGTTGCGGAATGAGCCGGTTTGCGTCCCTTGCCGCGTTTGAAGCGGCGCTTGAGTGTTTGCCTGTGGCCGATGCGGACGCCATCGCCGCTGCGCGGGCACGGCAGGCCAGCCTGACCAAACCGGCCGGATCGCTGGGGATGCTGGAAGACATCGCGGTGTTTATGGCCGGATGGCAGAGGACGGTGCAGCCGGTGATCGAACAGGGCCGCGCGGCGATCTTTGCCGGAAATCACGGCTTCGTCGTTCACGGTGTCAGCGCCTATCCTACCAGCGTGACTGCGGCGATGGTCGGCAATTTCACTGCTGGCGGAGCGGCGATCAACGCACTGGCCGGGGCGGCCGGGTTGGAGCTGCGGGTGGTTGCACTCGATCTCGACCGGCCCACGGCGGATTTCACCATGGCTGCGGCAATGGACGAGGCGGAATGTCTTGCCGCACTTTCTGCCGGAGCGGAGGTGGTGGAGCCGGGGTTGCACCTGCTGGTCGTCGGCGAAATGGGGATTGGCAATTCGACCGCCGCCGCCGCGCTGTGCGCGCGCAGTTATGGCGGCACGCCCGCGCAATGGGTCGGGCCGGGCACAGGAGTCGATACGGACGGCCTTGCGCGCAAGGTGGCGGTGGTGGACCGGGCGCTGGCCTGTCACGCTAATGCGCCGCACACCCCGTTTGAGACTTTGCGCCGGTTGGGCGGGCGCGAAATCGCCGCGGTCGCCGGGGCCGTGCTGGAGGCGCGCCGCCTGCGCATTCCGGTGGTGCTGGACGGGTTCATCAGCTGCTCCGCGCTGGCGCCGCTTGCCGCTGCCGCTCCGGCGATCACTGATCATTGCCTGGCGGGTCATTGTTCGGCTGAACCGGGGCATATCCGACTGCTGGGGCATTTGGGGTTTGATCCCCTGCTTTCGCTGGGGATGCGATTGGGCGAAGGCAGCGGCGCGGCACTGGCGGTGTCGGTAATCCGGGCAGCGCTGGCCACGCACAATGGCATGGCGACATTTGCCGAGGCCGGGGTGGCGGGCGGGTTGTGAGTAGCTTTCCCCTCTATCTCCTACGCCATGGCGAGCCGGAAGGCGCGGGGCGGCTGATCGGTCGCACCGATGCCCGGCCCACCGCCACCGGCATCGGGGCCTGCGTCGATCAGGCGCGCGATCTGGCGGCGGAGGTGCTGATCGCCTCCGACCTGTCCCGCGCGCGTTTGGCGGGCGAGGCTATCGCGCTGGCGACCGGCGTGCCGCTGGCCATCGATGCGCGCTGGCGCGAGCTGGACTTTGGCGCATGGGACGGGATGTCCCCGGGCGAAGTAGAAGGCGCGGCGCTGGCGCGGTTCTGGGACGATCCCGATGGCCAGGCCCCGCCCAGCGGAGAACGCTGGTCGGCGCTGGTGGACCGTGTGTCCGCTGCCATTGACGATCTGGCCGCGAGGCCAACGCTGATCGTCACGCATGCTGGCACGATGCGCGCGGCGCTGGCGGTGCTGTGCGGGTTTGACATGCGTCAGACGTGGGCGGTTGATCTGCCCTATAATTGCCTGCTGACGTTGCGCGTCTGGCCCGGAGTAACTCCCTCGGCACAGATCGCCGGGCTTTATCCATGAAGGGTTTCCTCATCGCCCTGCAATTTCTGACGCGGCTGCCGATGCCAGCTCCACTGCGGACAATCGACGTGGATGATGCCGCGTTCGCCCGATCGATGCGCTGGTTTCCCGTTGTAGGCCTGGTGATTGGCGCAGCGGTCGCGGGGGCGATATGGGCTGGATCGCTGCTCGATCACCGGCTGGGCGCATTGGCCGCGCTGATCGTCTGGGTGGGCGTGACCGGCGCGCTGCACCTTGATGGCCTGGCCGACCTCGCCGATGCCAGCGGCGCGGCGCATAAAGATCGCGAGCGGCTGCTGGCCGTTCTGGCCGATCCCCATGTCGGCAGCTTCGGCGCTGTCGCGATTGTGCTGCAACTGCTGAGCAAGTTGGTGCTGCTGGATATGCTGGTGGATGCACGGGCGTTTGGCGCGCTGGCACTGGTGCCGTTTGCCGCGCGCATCGGCCCGCTGGTGTGGACATGGTGGCTGACGCCTCTGCATCAGGGGCTCGCGGCTCGATTCCGTTCCGCCATCGGCCCGATCGATCTTGCGGGCTGGGCGGCCGCGCTGGCAGCGGCGGCGTGGTTCACTCCGGCGCTGCTTATCACACCATTGCTCGTTCTGTGGTGGGGGTGGCACGTGCGCCGCGCGTTGGGCGGGATTTCCGGCGATGGCCATGGTGCAGGCATCGAGTTGATCGAAACCGGCTTGCTGCTGAGCGTGGCAATCACAGGCCTATGGATACACACGACATGAACAGCTTCAGTATTCACGGCGGCAGGTTGGTCGATGCCATGGCGCAGTTCGGCATGGGCAAGGCGCCGTGGATCGATTTGTCCACCGGGATCAATCCGCATGGCTGGCCCGGCGCGGACAATCTGGCAGTGGACTGGCAGGTTCTGCCCGACACCGGCGCGCTGAACGATCTGGAGGCCGCCGCCGCCGCCTGTTTCGGCGCGGACCCTGCCCATGTCTGCGCCGTTCCGGGCACGGAGATCGGCTTGCGCATGCTGGGCGATATCCTGCCCGGCCCCGCTATCCATGCCCAGCCCAGCTATCGCACCCATGGCGAAATAATCCCCCACAGTCGCCCCGTGGCCCTGACCGAATTGGCGGGGACAGAGGAGGCGACCCTCATCCTCGCCAATCCCAACAACCCCGATGGGCAGATCACCTCGCCCGTGACGCTGCTGGGCTGGCTGGAGGCGCGGCGCGACAGCGCAGCGTGGCTGGTCGTGGACGAAGCCTTTGCCGATGCCGCCCCGCACAGCAGTCTTGCCGCCCATGTGCAGGACGGGCAGCGGCTGATTATCTTTCGCTCGTTCGGCAAGTTCTTCGGGCTGGCCGGGGTGCGGCTCGGCTTTGTGCTGGGGCCGCGCGAGGTGATCGGGCAATATCGGCAGCGGCTGGGTAGTTGGCCTCTATCGGCAGCGGCGCTGGCCATCGGCTTGGCGGCCTATCGCGATGCGCATTGGATCACCGCCATGCGGATGGCCCTGCGCGAACAGGCCACCGCGCTGGATACGGTGCTGGCGCGCCGGGGCTTCAGCGCGATGGGCGCCTGCCCGCTGTTCCGGCTGATCGAAACGGACGATGCCGCCGCGCTGTTCGAACGCCTTGCGCGCCATGCAATCCTGACGCGACCGTTCGATTACGATCCGCGCTGGCTGCGCCTGGGCCTGCCCGCCGACCGTGAGGCGCTGGATCGCCTTGATGCGGCGCTGGCTGATGATTGATTTGACTGCTTTCCTGGCCTCGGTGCTCGATGCGGCAGTGGGCTGGCCTCAGCCGCTGTATCGCCGGATCGGCCATCCTGTGGGCATCTTTGCGCGGATTATCGCCGCGCTGGAACGGCGCTGGAATGTCCCCTCGCGTTCCAATGGACAGCGGCGCATGGCCGGGGCGTTCACCGTCCTGATCCTGCTGGGTGTGACGGGCGGTGCGGGCTGGGTGCTGCAAAGTCTGCTCGTGGCAATCGCCGGGCCTTGGGCCTTGCCCCTGATCGCTGTGCTGGCCTGGCCGGGTCTGGCGCAGCGCAGCCTGTACGATCATGTCCGCCCCGTTGCCGATGCACTGGAGCGGCAGGATCTGCCCGCCGCGCGCGTCGCAGTCGGCATGATCGTTGGCCGTGATACGACGGCGCTTGATGAAGCGGGTGTTGCCCGCGCGGCCATCGAGAGTCTGGCGGAAAGTTTCTGCGATGGCGTGGTCGCGCCGTTGTTCTGGCTGCTCTTGCTGGGCTTGCCCGGTATCTGGGCCTATAAGGCGATCAACACCGCCGACAGCATGATCGGGCACCGCGAGGAGCGATGGCATGCCTATGGCTGGGCTGCAGCCCGCAGCGATGATGCGATGAATCTCGTTCCGGCGCGGCTATCGGGATTGCTGATATGCCTGTGCGGCGGGGGTGGCTGGCGGATACTGTGGCGCGATGCGTCCAGGCACGCTTCGCCCAATGCGGGCTGGCCAGAGGCGGCGATGGCCGGGGTACTGGGGCTGCGGCTGGCGGGACCAATCGCCTATGACGGGATCTTTTCGGACAAGCCCTGGATTGGCGAGGGCAGTCACCTGGCCCGGGCAGAGGACATTCAGCGTGGGCTGACTATCTACGCCCGTGCCTGCCTGTGTCTGTGGTTCGTGGAAGGAAGTGTGGCATGGGCGCTATAATGTTTCAGGGCAAAGGCTCTGACGTGGGCAAATCCATACTGGTGGCCGGACTGTGCCGCGCCTTGGTGAAACGCGGCCTTCGGGTCTTGCCGTTCAAGCCGCAGAATATGTCCAACAATGCGACCGTGGTGCTGGAACGCGGCAAGAGGCGCGCGCGGGGCAGCAGACTGATTGCCTGTCCGATCCTGCCGCGCATATCCAATTTCGATGACCTTGATCCGCTGAAACTCGAACACGGTGTGGGCCTGCACATGGTCCCACCCGGCCAGCCGATCCCGGCAGAGGCATTGTTGATCATCCTCCCCGGATCGAAGGCGACCATAGCCGATCTGGCCGCTCTGCGTGCAGAGGGCTGGGACATCGATATTTTGGCGCATTACCGGCGCGGCGGGCTGATCCTTGGGCTTTGCGGTGGTCACCAGATGCTCGGTAAAAGCATCGCCGATCCGGCTGGACTGGAGGGTCCGGCCAGCGCTGCCAGCGGCCTTGGCCTGCTGGATGTCGAAACGACCCTGCACGCGCACAAGGCGTTGCGCCCGATAAGCGGGCTGGCGATGGGTGCGCCTTTTCAGGGCTATGAAATGCACATGGGGCAAACCAGCGGGCCGGACACGCAGCGCCCCTTTGCCCTGCTTTCCAATGGAGGCTGCGATGGCGCGATAAATGCGGGCGGAACGGTGTTTGGTTCCTATGTCCACGGCCTGCTGGCCGATGCGGAGCTGCGCCGGGCACTGCTGTCGCGCATGGATGTAGAAGTCGGGGGCGTGGGCTATGGCTTCACCGTCGAGGTGGCGCTGGACGAGATCGCAGCCGCGCTGAAGGAGCATCTCGATATCGACGCGCTGGTGGCGCTGGCGATGGCGGAACGACCCGCCTCCGTCCCAGCGAGAGGCAGCGCATGAGCAGTGCTTTGCCCCATTTGCTGGTGCTGGGCGGAGCGCGTTCGGGCAAAAGCCGCTTTGCCCAAGGCCGGGCCGAAGTCCTGACAGGTAAATTGGTCTATCTGGCGACAGCCCAGGCCTTCGATGATGAGATGCGCCAGCGAATCGAGCTACACCGCGCCGATCGCAGTCCGCGCTGGTCAACTGTCGAGGCCCCGCTGGACCTGGCAGAGGCAATCACGGCATATAGCACGCCGGAAACGGTGGTGCTGGTAGATTGCCTAACGTTGTGGGCTTCGAACCTGATGCTGGCGGAACGCGATACGGCTACCGCTACGGAAGGACTGGCGCGCTCGCTTTCAACCGCGCGGGGGCCGGTCATTCTGGTCGCCAACGAAGTGGGTCTGGGCATTGTACCCGACAACGCCCTTGCCAGAAGGTTTCGCGATGTTGCGGGCCGCATCAATCAGGAAATGGCGGCAGTGGTTGAAGAGGCCGTCATAATGTACGCCGGCCTTCCCTTGACGCTGAAATCTAAAGGATGAGCGGCTACCCATACCATTTGCCCCTGTGCAACTCGTGGGGGCAGGTGGTATGGGCAAAGCCAGATCCAGCGGTCGCCAGCCATCATTGTGGTGCACAGCTTCCACGAAATGATGTAGCGGGAGTAACGGTGTCTGCGGCTCGCTGTTTAGCGAGTTCGCCTTCGGACTCGGGGGTCCCCGACCGCAGAGGTCATCACCGAAGAGCGCCAGAGCTCGACTTTCGACCGGTCATGACAGCCTGGCCCGTTTTTTATCCCGGTGTTGACACCTGAGCCGAAAACCCCTTGCCCCAGACCTCCATCCCCGGCGGTTAACCCGGTGGGTCACCAGACCTCCCACGGACGCCGCCGCCAGCACACCTGACGGTGCGCGTCGTCGTCCGCGGGCCCCCTCCTATCGACTATCGGGATAACCGCCCCACCACTCGAAGGTGGGGTCAATATTGGGCTCTCACGCAGATTTGATGAAGCGCGTGGTCATGGTGCCCCGATCAGCCTTGCTTGGAGGAGGTCCAGCTTTCCTCGGCCATACATCTGACGTTTGACGAGTTTGAGCTTGGTGATTTGCCCTCCGGTTTGGCCGTTGGACCAGTGCGACACGATCGCCGCGCGGACAGCGGCGATATCCTTGACTATGCCACTGGCGAACGAAGCGACACGGCTGACGCGTGCGCGTTCGATCCACGGATTGAGATCGGCTTCTGCCTTACGACGGATCATGGCATGGAAGCTCTCAACAATTTCGCGCGCTTCAACGAGTGAGGGCACACCGGTTACTGCGGCGGCGACCGTCACTGTTTCTGATTTCGACAAATCATCGCGGCGGATCGTGAGCATGCTGGCGATGGTTCTGGCGGAGGGAAGGCGTGCAATGTGTCGGCATCAACCTTTTCCGGCCGGCGTCGGCGTGTCCGCCTCCTAGCCGCGCGTCGTCCGTGCCCTTGAAGGGCGACGTCACCGCTGCGGAGCCGGTGAATAGCTGGCCGGTCCGCAGCAGGAGATTGCCCCGGCGGGGTCACTTCAACGCCATGCGCTTGCACTCGTGCGGGCTGTATGCCTCTGCGGTGTCGAAGAAGCTGACACCTTGGTCGAAGGCAGCGCGAAGAAGCGCGATCTGCTCGGGTCGGTACGGCGCCTCCGTTGCGTACTTGCGGCTATTGTTCTGGACGCCAATGCCGATGCTGGAGACCTCGCTTCCCGAGCCGCCGCCGTCAGCTGACGGCCGAACTTGCTGCGCGACCGGAGCCGGTCGCATGAGCCAAGCGGGCGTGGCTGCGCCGCCGAGGAGCGGTACGACTGCCACGCCCCCCCGGCTCCGAGGAGAGGTCGACGTCCGATCGATGCTGATAGTTCTCGCTCATTGTCTCATCCTCCTGTGGTGCAGGCTCAAGCCTCGAGCTTGCGCGTGCCGAGCCACTTCACCATCGCCGGGTCGCGGTGATCGAAGAAACTGCTGGCCTTCTGATCGAGCGCTGCGATGGCGGCGACGTCGCCCTGGCCCAACTCAAAGTCGAATACCGCGAAATTCTCGGCCATTCGCTCCTTGCGGACCGACTTGGGGATGGCGACGATCCCGCGCTGGATCAGCCAGCGCAGCACAACCTGCGCAACGCTCTTGCCGTACTTATCACCAATCGACTGGAGCGCCGCGTTGGTGAAAAGGCCATTCTTGCCCTCGGCGAACGGACCCCAGGCTTCGGGCTGAACCTTGTATTCCGCAAGCGTCGCCTGCGCATCGGCCTGTTGGTGAAAAGGGTGGATCTCGATCTGGTTCACCGCCGGCGTGATTTCGTTGTGCAGGACGAAATCGACTAGACGGTCCGGGTGGAAATTGCTGACACCGATCGCACGGATGCGTCCGGCACGATGCAGTTCCTCCATTGCCCGCCACGCTCCGTACACGTCGCCATAGGGCTGGTGGATCAGGTAGAGGTCGAGATAGTCGAGCTGCAGCTTGTCCATGGAGCGCTCGAAGGCAGCCTTGGCGCCTTCATAGCTCGCATCCTCGACCCACAGCTTGGTCGTGACGAACAGTTCGCTGCGGTCGATTCCGTTGTTCCTGATCGCGTCGCCGACCGCTTGTTCGTTGCCATAGGAGGCTGCGGTATCGAGAAGCCGATATCCGGCATCGATCGCGTCGCGGACGCTGCGTTCGCATTCGGCGGGGTCCGGTACCTGGAACACGCCAAAGCCGAGTATCGGCATCTCGACGCCATTGTTCAGCGTGACCGTTGGGGTTGTAACGTTCATGATGGTTCTTCCTTGATCGGTTCAGCGGTTGACGAGGCGCTGATACGAAGTGTTGTACCTCTCACCTTGAACCTCGATGCCAGCGAGCGCTTGGGCGATGCGGGCGATATCCTCGTCGGTGATAACAACGCTCGCGCCGCCCAAGTTTTCCTCGAGCCGATGTAGTTTGGTCGTGCCCGGAATGGGCACGATCCACGGGCGTTGCGCGAGCAGCCAGGCCAGAGCGACCTGCGCCGCGCTTGCGCCCTTCTCCGATGCGATCGACCTGACAAGCTCGACAAGCACCTGGTTCGCCTTCAGCGCGTCGGGTGCGAACCGAGGAACGGTGCTACGGAAATCGTCTTTGGCAAAGGTCGTGTTCTGATCGAGTTTGCCTGTGAGGAAGCCCTTCCCAAGCGGCGAGAATGGTACGAAGCCGATCCCCAGCTCCTCGAGCAGCGGCAGGATCTTGGCCTCCGGCTCCCGCCAGAACATCGAATATTCGCTCTGCACCGCGGCGACGGGTTGCACCGCGTGAGCACTGCGGATCGACGCCGGGCCTGCCTCGGACAAGCCGAAATGCTTCACCTTGCCGGAAAGGATCAGGTCTTTCACCGTGCCGGCGACGTCTTCCATCGGGACGGCCGGATCGACGCGGTGCTGATAGAATAGATCTATGCGATCGGTCCTTAGTCGGGTGAGGGCTTCGTCGGCGACCTGCCGGATACGCTCCGGGCGGCTGTCGAGACCATCGGCCGGAACCCCGTTCTTGAAACCGAACTTCGTCGCGATCACGATATCGTCACGAAACGGCGCCAGCGCCTCGCCGACGACTTCCTCGTTGGTCCCAGGACCATAAGCCTCTGCGGTATCGAAAAAGGTTACACCCCGCTCGTATGCGGCACGGATTAGTGTGACAGCTTCTGTGCGATCAGTCGCCGGCCCATAGCCGAAGCTTAGACCCATACAGCCTAAACCTAGTGCCGATACTTCAAGGCCGCTTTGCCCCAACGTGCGCTTCTGCATAGGATCACTCCTGCTTTTACTATCGCGCCACGCCAAACAGCATCACGCTTCCCAGCATAGATAAGCGACCGCGATTGTTCTGATTAGACAGACGATATGGGATAAGCCTATGACCCGTTGTCATGAAAGCGATTAGTGGCGGCAAAACCCAGGCGGCGTGAGGATCTTGGAACGCTCGCCATGTTTCTTGCCGTGGCGGAGGAACGAAGCTTCACGCTTGCTGCGGCGTGGCTCGGTGTGTCGCAATCGTCGCCCAGCCGTTCGATGTGACGCCTGGAGGCGAAGCTGGAGCTGCGCCTGATTACCCGCACCACCCGAAGCGTGTCCCCTACGGTGGCCGGCGAGCGGTTGCTGGAAGCGCTGTGCCCGGCGCTGGAGTGTATCGACAACAAGCTTTCGTCCTTGACGGAGCGGCGCGAGCGGCCCGCCGGTATGATCCGTATCACAACCTCCAAGCACGCAGCCCATGCGCAGGTCGTGCGTCGATCCTTTCTTGCAATAGAGAGACTGATTTCCCCCATGAAAGTCCCGGTCGGTCCTCTTTCGAGTGGTGAGCTTCGTCGCAGGTCGCTTTTAAAGTCCAAGGTCACTCAACCCTGGATGATCATCGGGCCTTCGCCCCTGCGTCCAGTGGAATTTCCGCTCCACCGCGCTGATCGGCTCATCGTTGATGCAGGCGAGACGCAGACGCATCAGACCATTCTCATCGAACTCCCAATTCTCGTTGCCATAGGAACGGAACCAGTTGCCGCTGTCGTCATGCCATTCATAGGCAAAGCGCACTGCAATGCGGCTGTCGCGAAAGGCCCATAATTCTTTGATCAGCCGATATTCCAACTCCCGTTCCCACTTGAGGGTGAGGAAGGCGATGATCGCGGAACGGCCGTCAATGAATTCAGCGCGGTTCCGCCATTGGCTGAGCGGGGTATAGGCCAGGGCGACTCTGGCCGGATCCCGTCTGTTCCACCCGTCCTCGGCCAGGCGCACCTTCTCTGTTGCGCTCTCCAAGGTGAAGGGCGGCAGAGGCGGTCTCTGATTTTCCATCATGCGTTTCCTAATTTGGCAAGGCGGTCTTGTAGCACCCTGTTCTCGGCTTCCAGCTGCGCCAGCCGTTGGTGGAGCGGCAGGACTGCCTGTTCGATTTCGCGCTCCGTGAAGCGAGGCGTGATATGCTGGGGGCAGTTCCAATCAAAGGCCTCAAGCCGCAGTCGAAATATGCGCTCTGCCCGCGCCTTGTAATCTTTGTTCATGACGAGGTCGGCGAGGGCCGCGTCGGCATCAAGCGCCAGTTTCTCAACATGGACGTAAATCTTCAACCGCGCACGACGGGGATAGTCCATCAAGATCAGGCACGCCCGGTCGTTCGCGGCCAGATTTCCAGTGCTGATATATTGGCGGTTGCCGCGATAATCGGCGAAGGCCAGCGTCCGGTCGTCGATCATCCTGAGGAAACCTGCTGGACCGCCGCGATGCTTGACATAGGGCCAGCCATCCTCCGACACGGTCGCCATGTAGAAGCTGTCCCGCGCCGCCAGGAAATTACCTTCATTCGCAGTGAAGCGGTCAAAGGCACGATTACCGCTGAACGCTGCCCAATGGGCGTTTGCGCCCATCTCCGCCTGAGCTGCGCGCACGCTTGGTGTCGTCGCGATATCAAGAAAGCCGTAGGACATGGTCTATCTCCCATCAGGTCTGGGGCAGCCATTGAAGGACGGACCCGGACCGGGGTTCAGCGCATCGTCACCTTGCGATCGAGGAAGTCGCGGATCAGTGGCGCCATCTCGTCCAGTCTGTCTTCCAGGGCAAAATGGCCGGTATCGAGAATATGCATCTCCGCATCCGGCAGGTCGCGTCGATAGGGATGCGCGCCAGGCTCAGGGAAGATGGTGTCATTCTTGCCCCAGAGGATCAGCGTCGGTGGCTTACGCTCGCGAAAAAAGGCCTGAAACGCCGGATAGAGCGGCACATTGGTGCGATAGTCATAAAACAGGTCGAGCTGGATATCCTTGTTGCCCGGCCGGTCGAGCAGCGCCTGGTCATGGACCCAGTTGTCCGGGCTGATCCGCGACACGTCCCGTACGCCATCGGTATATTGGAACTTGGTGGCATCAAGGCCGACTAGCCAGGCTTGCGCCTCTCGATCATTAGCTGATCCACTCTTCCAATATGTCTTGATCGGATTCCAGAAAGCGCCAAGCCCCTCGTCATAGGCGTTGCCATTCTGGACGATCAGCGCGCTGACCCGATCGGGATGCTTGAGCGCCAGCCGGTAGCCGACCGGGGCGCCATAATCCATGACATACATGGTATAGCGCTGGGCGCCGATCTTGCCCATCAGTGCGTCGACCATGTTGGCATAATGACCGAAGCTGTAGCTGAACTGGCGATGGTCGGGTGCGTCGCTCTGGCCAAAGCCCGGATAGTCCGGTGCGATCACATGATAGCGGTCGGCGAGCAGCGGGATGAGATTGCGGAACATGTGCGACGATGTCGGAAAGCCGTGGAGCAGCAGCAACACCGGGCCATTTGCGGGACCGGCCTCGCGATAAAACATCTTCACGCCTTCGATAGTGACGTAACGATAATGGATCGTGGCGGGCGCAATCTGTGTGACGGTGCTGGCAGGCGCGGCGACCGCATCGGCCGGGGAAGTGATGCCGGCAGTCGCCAGCAGCATCGAAATGACCAGTTTCTTCATCATGTCCTCCACCCTATTGGGGCGCTGAGCCACGGGGCTTCAGCTTCTGAAGGCAGGAATAATCCTTCTTCGGATTCCTGATAATTCGATAAATCTGGAAATCATTATTTCTGAAAATGGAATTACGACTATGCCGACTGGAACTGCGGATTGGCCCGCAACCGGTCGACAGCCAGATCGACGAAGCTGCGCACCTTAGCGGCAGCCCGCCGACCTTCGGCATGGATGACATGAATCGGCAACGGCCTTTCCATATGTTCGTCCAGTACTGTTACCAATCGCCCGGCCGCCAGAGCGGGCTCAACCTGATAGGATAGTACACGGGTCAGCCCCCAGCCTTGCTCGGCAGCGGCGATGGCCGCTTCATTGGTGTTGCAGAACAGCGCCGGTTGAACGGTGACGCTGCTCCTGCCCTTCGCGCCAAAGTGCCATTCCGGAGACGCCCATGCTCCGGTCGGCGCGATGATGCGATGATTGACAAGGTCGGCTGGTGTCCGGGGACTGGAATGATGCTCGAAATAGGCCGGCGCGACGCAGATGACGCGCCGGACCGTGCCGACGCGAATGGCGCTCAGCCCGGAGTCCGGCAGATGCCCGATCCGCACCGCTACATCGATTCCTTCTTCGACGATGTTGACCAGCCGATCGACGAACAGGCTACGCCCGGTTACGGCGGGAAAGTAATCCAGATAGTCGAGCAGGATCGGCAACACATACATCTGGCCAAAGATCACCGATCCGGTGACGATCAATGTCCCGGTGGGGTTGCCATGGGCGCCCGCCGCTGCCGCGTCCGCATCTGCCATATCGGCCAATATGCGGCGACAATCGTCCAGATAGCCGCGGCCTGCTTCTGTCAGCTTCACCGACCGCGTCGTCCGCGTCAGCAGCCGCACGCCGACATCCTCCTCCAGCGCAGAGATCGCCCGGGTGACTACCGGCGGGCTTAGATGCCGTTGCCGCGCGGCCTCCGCGAAACTGCCGGTTTCCGCTACGCGGACGAATATCTTCATGGCTTGCCAGCGGTCCAACATTACCCTCCGAAATTCGACTGCGGTCACAGATGTGCGCGGAATGCCATTCGCCGGTCAATCCGCAAACATGAATGTGACGGATCGATAATTCCGCTATTTCGACCCTTTGTCGCCATTCAGCTGCCAATTTTACGTTCCTGGATGCGGTCCGCTAACCGGCAGGTCGCGACCCAGACTGTGTTAAAACGCGGTAGATATGCTATGATGGCCAGACAGTCTGGAGGGTCATATGGGTCGCTTCATCACCGGTGCGGATCGTAATCAAACGACACTTTTCCCGCCGTGTGTTGATGACTGGATCGGAGAGGATAATCCGGTTCGGGCGGTCGATGCCTTTGTCTATGCGCTTGATCTTTGGAAGCTTGGCTTTGCTGGTGTTGAGCCTGCTGCGACGGGGCGCCCTTCTTATCATCCCTCGGTTTTGCTTAAGCTCTACATCTATGGCTATCTGCACCGGGTCCAGTCGAGCCGCCGCCTGGAGTGTGAGGCGGACCGGAACGTCGAACTGATGTGGTTGATCGGGCGGCTCGTGCCCGACCACAAGACGATCGCTGACTTTCGCCGCAATAATGGCGAAGCGATCCGGCAGGTCTGCGGGCGCTTTGTCCTGTTGTGCCGCCAAATGGGACTGCTGGCGGGTGCAAGCGTCGCCATCGACGGCAGCAAGTTCAAGGCCGTGAACAACCGGGATCGCAACTTCACCAAAGCCAAGCTGGAGCGCCGACGTCAACAGATCGAGGAGAGCGTTGCTCGCTATCTGGCCCAGTTGGATACTGCCGACCGGCAGGAGCCGACGGATGTGCTGGTGGCCAAGACGGACAGGCTCAAGGAGAAAATCACGAGGCTCGAGCAGGAGATGGAGCGCCTCGATGGACTGGAAGCGCAGATGCTGGCGTCACCAGATCGCCAGATATCGCTGACGGATCCTGACGCGCGATCAATGTCGAGCAGCGGGCGCGGAACGGGCGTTGTGGGCTATAATGTACAGGCCGCTGTCGATACCGAGCACCATCTCATCGTCGCACACGAGGTCACGAATATCGGCACCGACCGGGCGCAGTTGAGTGGCATGGCGAAGAAGGCGAAAGCAGTTTTGGAAGTAGGGCAACTCGATGTGGTGGCCGATCGCGGCTACTTCTCGGGCCAAGAGATACTGGCCAGCGAACAGGCTGGCATCACCGTGACCTTACCGAAACCGATGACCTCCCGTGCCAAGGCGGAGGGGCGCTTCGGAAAAGCTGACTTCGTCTACCTGCCCGAGCAGGATGTCTATCGCTGTCCGGCCGGCGACATGCTGACCTATCGCTACACTAATGTGGAAGCGGGTCTGACGATGAGCCGATACTGGACAAGTGCTTGTCCGAAATGTCCGATCAAGGCTCAATGTACACCGGGCAAGGAACGGCGCGTCACTCGATGGGAGCATGAGACCGTCCTCGAAGCCATGCAGGAACGGCTCGACGCCAATCCCGATGCCATGCGCATACGGCGACAAACGGTCGAGCATCCCTTTGGCACCCTCAAAGTCCGGATGGGCTCCACCCACTTCCTCACGAAAACCAAGCCGCGTGTTGCAACCGAAATGGCGCTCCACGTTCTGGCCTATAATCTGACCCGAGTGCTCAATATCATGGGAAGCAAGGCAATCCTGAAAGCCATCGCAAGCTAAGGCCGCGTGCAAACCACCAAGGCTCGCCGTCCTCAAAGCCAACGGTACCCCCGCACAGATTTGCCAATCGCGTTTTTACACAGCCTGGACCAGTTTTTGCCGTTCGCTGACACTGCTGTGAGCGACGGCTTCGGAGGAAAACGGACGTTGCCAACGAGCTTCAAGAGGAAGCCGCTGCCGACGTCAAAGCCGTTGCGGCTCTACGCTGCAATGAACAGCGCACGCGGAGCTCACCTCAGACTCGCCTCAAATTTCGGAACCCGACCTATCAGTTCAGCTCAGTCGCCAGCCTCTGATCAGGGCATCGAGGCTTTCAAAAGCCAGCCGTTCCACGTCAAGTATCCGGCCGAGCTGGCCCGCATATCGGGCGTGGGCAAAAGTGGACCACCCGGTCATCAACGATTGCACCGCTGACTGGAGGTCCATGAGCCTTTCGATCGGCGGTCCGAAATCCTTCAGGATTTCCTGCAATCGCAGCGTGGTGCGCGCAAAATAGTCTTCATCGAGTATGCTTGCAGTGATCAGCTCCCCAGTGAACGGGTAGGTGTCCTGCACCTTCCAGATGGCGCGCCCGAAACCGCGTATCCAAGTCTGCCAGTCGGTGGTAGGAGGAATGAGGTCGAGGCAGCGCGCAAACAGCCGCTCCATCATCGCCGTCATGAGGGCCGCCTTGTCTGGCAGGTAGTAGTACAGAGTCGGCGCACGAACCCCAACGCGCGCGGCCAGTCGGCGCATGCTTAGCTTGTCCATGCCTTCCTCGCGAAGGAGCTCGAGTGCCTGATCCACGATCTGCTCAACAGTCAGTCTGGGGTCGGTCGCATCATTCATTCCAGCTCTATTGACCGCCTTTCCGCAAATGTCTAACAGTGTTCGTCTAACGGTGTTCGACAAGAAGCGCTGCGATGGGAGAACCTGGATGAAAAAGCCCATTTCACGGCTGGCGAATGGCTCGCTACTGACGCTCATGACGCTTGTTCCTACGGCGGCAAGCGCTGCTGATGACCAAGCGCTTGTGGACACAATGCCACTGACTACCCAAGAGATCATCGTCACGGCGCAATTTCTCGAACAGCGCCTGCAGGATATACCGCAGGCAATCACCGCGATGCCCACGCAATTGTTCGAAGCGCGCAACCAGACCAGCATCCTTGATCTGGACGCCTTTGTCGGTGCCGCCGAGAACGTGGCCAACCTTGACCTGGCGACTGCCGTCGTCGGGAGTCCGCGCGAATGGTCTGTCAGCATCCGGCGCCGCTTTTAACAACCTGCGTTGGCTGGAACCCTCCAGTCCGCGCCCAATGCGAGCAAGTTTTATGTACCCTTTCAGCGAAGGAAGTTATGCCCCGCGCAACGGCTGGTATGTCGCAGCCTTCACGAGCGAGATCGGCGAGGCGCTGCTGTCGCGCTGGATACTCAACCAGCCGGTCGTACTCTACCGCAAGGCCGACGGCACCGCCGTCGCAGTCGAAGGGCGCTGCCCGCACCGCCACTACCCGCTCGGCGCAAGCAAGCGTGTGGGGGACGCCGTTCAGTGCGGCTATCACGGGATCACTTTCGATTCCGGCGGCAAGTGCACATTTGTGCCGAGCCAGCAATCCGTCCCCGGCGTCTACTCGATCCGCAGCTACCCGCTCGTCGAGCGCGGCCTGTGGGCATGGATCTGGCCAGGCGATGCCGGGAAGGCTGACCCGTCTCTCATTCCGGACATGGAAGAGATCGGCTTCGGTCTCGATGGCTACCGGAGTGAGCCGTTCTACTATCACGAGGTAGATGGCCGCTATCAGCTGCTTAACGACAACCTGCTCGATCTCACCCACTTGGGATATCTGCATTCTTCCTCGATCGGAACGCCGGACGATGCGGCAACGCCCGAAGAGCGCGACACAAACGAACGCCGCGTTCGCAGCCGTCGAATCATGCGCAACACGAAGCGTCAGGCCGTGTCCGAAGGGCGGATCGATTTTGACGGACCGATCGACCGGGTTTCCGGTATGGATTTCCACTTCCCTGGCTTCCACGCGGGCATCGGCGAAATGCTGGTCTCGGAAGGACATCCATGCGCCGGAGAGGTGCTCAATTCCTCGCGCGTGTGGCACGCGGTCACCCCGGCCAAGCGCTATACCACCAACTACTTCTTCGCGATGGGATCAATCGACCACAAAGGGGTCGACGAGATGATCGAGTACCTCAAGCCAGTGCTAGCAGAAGACATGTTCGCCACGGTCGAGATCGAGAAGATCATCCGCACGATGGATGAGCTCCCGCCCGAACTGATGTTGAAGAGTGATGGCACCGCCGTTTTGGGCAGACGTGTCCTGCAGAAAATGATGGACGCCGAACGCGCTGACGCATGAGGACGATGCGGAGAAAATGCCAATGATCTATGTTCGCAACTGCTGGTACGTCGCCGCCTGGGATATGGAGCTCGCCGAGGCTGAGCCAATGGCACTACGGATATTGGGGGATCGGATCGTGCTGTGGCGCGATGGTGATGGCGTGGTTCATGCGCTGGAAGACCGCTGCGTCCATCGTCTTGCGCCCTTGTCGCTCGGGCGCTGCGAAGGCGCTAACCTGCGATGCATGTACCATGGTCTGCTCTTCGGGGCCGATGGCGACGTGCTAGAGATTCCGGGGCAGGACAAGGTGCCGCCGCAAGCGCGGGTCCGGGCCTACCCCGTGGCCGTCCGGCACAGCTGGGTTTGGGTCTGGATGGGCGATCCGGCACAGGCCGAAGAAAGCCTGATTCCCCCAGCTGTGGGCTATGATGACGGCCGCTTCCTCCTTGGACACGGGCATCTCGACTATGCAGCGGAGGCCAGACTCATCTGCGACAACCTGCTCGATTTCAGCCACCTGACATACGTCCATGCCGCCAGCTTTCAAGCCGGGCCGTCCTTCGCCGAACGCCTGCCCGACATTACCCCGATTGAACGCGGCGTGCGCGTCTCACGCTGGACGGAGAACGCGCCCGATGTTCGGAACCGCGACTCTGTCGAGCGGTTCGACAACTACATGACTTATGAGTTCCTGCTGCCGGGCGTGCTACTCATGGAGGCTGCCAGCTTTTCAGCCGGAACTGCTGCGGCGCTCGATTTTGGCTCCCCTGACTTCGATGAGGCTATCAGCGGGCGCAATTTTACCAGCCAGGCTGTCACTCCGCTGACCGATGGCACCGCCCGCTATTTCTTCAGCTGGGGTCCGCATTGCGGGCACGGCGATGAAGCCATGCGCGATAGAATGATGCAGCTCGCTGCGATGGCTTTTGGCGAAGACAAAATAATGATCGAAGCCCAGAATCGCGTTATCGCCGAGAGTCCGAGTGACGCGATCATGCCAACGGCACATGATCGGGGCGTCACGCTCTTCAACCGCCTTGTCGAGCGGCTGGTGCGGGATGAGCGGGGCTGATGGCCTGAATCGCGTTCGACTCCAGCATTTTATGTGGTTGTCATGACAAAATTATGGATCAAGGGCTTGGTTTAACCATGCCATCGGTGGAGAGCGACGGATCCGTTGTAACGATACCAAATATTTTAAAACGCTGACGGATTGGTGGAACTATCGCTTTTTTCGCCGGGTTTGGCAGAATGCGGTCCCGTCGATGGAATAGGCGTTCGAACGCGCGTTGCCGGTTATCGGCTAGAAATCTGCCGCAGCAGTCGACCAACTCACGACGTTTAGCAATAATGTCATGAGCGACCGTTCGTGCTAAAATCCGTCATTTGTCTCACGCAAACCAGCCGGTCGACGACGCTGTCTGTTGCCGTTTGACCGGACATCTAATGGAGTAGCGAAGTGAGCGTCGCTGCAAGCTCATCCTTTCGAAATGGTTTGGTCAGCCGCGGAAGTTTGGCATCGATGCCTTCGAGTTCGGCATATCCTGATACGAGCAGGATCGGCAGTTGCGGCCGCGCCAACCGGACGCGTAGGGCGAGGTCGGTACCCGTCATGCCGGGCATGAGATGGTCAGTCACGACAATGTCGACGAGCGTACCGCTATCCAGCAGCCGTAGCGCTTCCTCCGCTGAATTGGCTTCGATTATGGCATAGCCGAGCTCTGCAAGCATATCGGCTGTGCTCATGCGAACCATTTCCTCGTCATCGACGAGCAGTGCCACGCCTTGATGCGTGGCGCCGGCTGCGGCACGCTGGTGATCCGGCACTCCCTCGGCACGTGTTGCGCTAACAGGGAGCCAGAGTTCGATGTTGGTACCCATGTCGAGTCGGCTTTGGATGGTAAGACCGCCGCCTAGCTGCGAGACCAGGCCATGCACCATCGACAAGCCAAGGCCAGTGCCCTTGCCGATCCCCTTGGTCGAGAAAAAGGGCTCGATCGCGCGGGCGAGCGTAACCTCATCCATGCCTGACCCTGTGTCGGCGACAGAGATTCGAATATATTCTCCCGGGGAAAGGCCGGAGCGATGGTTTGCGCCTACTGGCTCAGCCCTCGCCGAGATGCGCAGTGTTCCGCCATCGGGCATGGCGTCGCGCGCGTTCACCGAGAGGTTCAACAGCGCCATTTCGAGCTGATTGGGATCAGCTCTGGCCGACGGCAGGTCGCTGGCGACATTGACTACGACCTTGATCTGAGGCCCGGTGGTGCTTTCGACGAGATCGCCCATCCCGGCGACCAGCAGGGCGATATCGACGGCGACAGATTGCAATGGCTGGCGCCGCGCGAAGGCGAGTAGACGCTGCACCAGCACTCGAGCGCGTTCGGCGGACTGCGCCGCACCCGCGATCAAGCGCTGCTCACGCTCGGTTCCGACCCCCTTACGTTGGAGCATGTCCAATGAACCAACGATCGGGGTAAGTAGATTGTTAAAGTCGTGCGCAACTCCTCCGGTCAGTTGGCCCATCGCCTCCATTTTCTGACTTTGGCGCAGTGCCTCATGCGCTGCCTCGCGCTCCGCGATTGCCTCCGCGATCCGGGTTTCGAGCGTTGCATTGAGGTCGCGCAGGGCCTCCTCGGCCTGCTTGCGCGCGGTGATGTCGAGCGCGGTGCCGGCGACACGCAGACAGCGCCCCAAGGCATCGAACACACCACGCCCCTTTGCAGCCACCCAGCGCAGCACGCCGTCTTCCTTTCCGACGGTGCGATAATCGACCTCGTAAAGTGCACGCTGCACAGGGTCGGCAGCCGCCAGATAGGCTGCAGTCGTCGCTTCAAGGTCGTCGGGATGCAAGCCCGCGTAAAAGTCTGCCATTGTGACCGGGACATCGGCGGAAATCCCGAACATGGCCTTGGTTCGAGTAGGCCAGATCAGCAGGTCGTTGACGACATCGACATCCCAAAAGCCAATCTCGGCGTTTTCAACGGCAAGGCGCAGCCGCTCCTCGCTCTCTCGCAGCCGCGCCTCGGCGCCGACACGTTCGACATGCGCCCAGCAGCGCTCGACAACCTCACGAATCAGGGCGATCTCGCTCAGACTCCAATCGCGCGCGACATCCTGATGTACTGCCATCATCGCGGCCAGCTGGCCTTGCTTTACAAGTGGGCAGCAGACGATCGCCTCGATGCCGATCGATTGGAACATCGCGCGCCCTTCATCGGCACCGAGCTCGCCCGCCACGTCGCGGACGATCAGGGTTTGCCCCCGCCGCAGTTCGGCGGCAGCGCGCGGGCCGAACAGTTCGAGGCTATAGATTCCGGCCGAGGTCGCGATGCCTGGCGCTGTATAGTCGTTGCGGATCCAGAAGCGATCATTGTCGGCGTCGACATCGGCATAGGCGCAACGGGAGGCATTGATCTGCTGCCCCAACATTTCGGCTGCCGCCCGCATCGCATCGTCGGCTGTAGCCGCGCTGAACAGTCGCTCTTCCAATACCCCAAAAAAGCGCAGGCGTGCCTCGCTTTCGCGCAGCGCTGCTTCGGCTTCATGCTCGGCGGTGCGATCGCGAAAGATGGTGACGTAGCCGCCGTCACGTTCGGCGAGCGGCATGGTGAGACCTGAGGCCCAGAATCGACGACCATCTTTCCGCACATGCCATCGCTCGTTGACGGCACGGCCCTTCGCTGTCGCCCGCGCCATTTCCTGCGCCGGCACATTCGCGGCCTGGTCCTCGGGCGTGAAGAACAGGCCACCAGTCTGGCCGAGCGCCTCGCTTGCCGAATAACCCAGCAGACGTGTGGCGCCGCTACTCCATCCGGTGATCGTGCCGACCGGGTCGAGCGACACGATGGCGAATTCGTCCGCCCCTTCGACGATCTGGCGATAGCGGGCCTCGCTGGCGCGAAGATTATCCTCGGCCCGCGTCCGTGCGATGACGATGCCGGCGGTGCGCACCACGAAGTCTACGATGATGAGGTCTGTCGCGACCGGCTCGCGCGGCTCGCTGTGGTACATGGCGAACGTGCCCAGAATCTCGCCTTCGACTGAAGTGATCGGGACGGACCAGCAGGCACGCAGGCCATGCGCCAGCGCCAAATCGCGAAAATCGACCCAAAGCGGATCGGAAGAGATATCGGCAGCGAACACCGGCTCCTTGCGATACACCGCAGTACCGCAGGAGCCTACTGCAGGTCCAACCTCGATGCCGTCGATTGCGTCTTTATAGGCAGCCGGCAGACTCGGCCCCGCACCATGGCGTAGGCGACTACCGTCTTCACTCAGCAGCAGGATCGATCCGATCACGCCAAAAGTTGACAGGGTTTCGACCTCGCGGACAATTGCCTCTAGGGTGGTGGTGAGCGGCGCGGCCTCGACGGCAAGCGCGAGGATGCGGTTCTGCGCCGCGCTCAAACGTGCGGAATCGCGCACCTCGAACTGCCGCGCGCGCGCTTTGAGCGAAGAACGGATCGCGCCGAGCATCGCCTCGGCGTGGAGCGGACGCTCGAGCAGAACGACATTGCCAAGCTCGGCAAGCCGCTCGGTCGCGGCGACCGTGCGCGGCGTGCGCGAACCGTTACCTAACACCACGAACGGAATGTCCGACCAGCTTTCCTGCCCGGCCACCCAGCCAGCAATCTCCGAGGCGTTGGCCCCGACAAGTGCTTCTTCGGTGAGCAGGACCGCACCGACACCTTCATCAAGATGCTCGGCAAGGTCGCGCACATCCGTGCAGATTCGCGCGGCGATGGCGTGACGGCCGAGCAGGCCAGCGGCAATTGCGGCATCGCGGCCACGCGGCGCAAGGATCAGGACAAGGTCGTTCATTCTATCCGCGAGGAGTATCCGGATCCGTCTGGCTCGCCAGCAATGTATTCGCCTCGCCCGAAAAGGTTGGGACACCCGTCAGCACGCCCTGGAATTGCCTAAGTGGGTCGCCGAGTTGCAACCCGCTGCTGCCGATCTGAAATTCGCGGATCGTCCGTTCGTGCCGCGCTGTGCGCGTTTTGATGACGGATATTGCCTGGCGGACCTCGCCATGCGCCTCAAAATAACGCAGCTGGACGACAGTATCGGACAAATAGCTCAGATCGACATCGGTGCGGATGTCTCCAGTGACGCCGTGCAGCCCAAGAATGAGCAGGCTGATGACGCCCTTCTGGCCAAGATAGCTCAGCATCTCATGCATCTGCAGGACGAGGAACTGCTCGTTCGGCATCGACTGAAGATAGGCGTTGAGGCTGTCGATCACGACGATGCGGGCGCCATCTTCCTCGACAGCTGACCGGACCGCGCCAGCGAATTCCCCAGGCGACATTTCGGCGGGATCGATTGCCCTTAGGGTCAGCGGACCGTTGTCGAGAAAAGGCTTGAGGTCCATGCCGAGCGCAGCGCTGCGCGCCATCAGCGTCGGTACACGTTCGTCGAACAGGAAATAGGCGGCGCGCTCACCACGATCGAGCGCAGCGACCATGCATTGCACCGAGGCGGTCGTTTTGCCGACCCCGGCCGGTCCGGTCAGCAAGGTGGCGGTCCCCGGAACCAGGCCACCGCCGAGCAGGGTGTCGAGTTCGTCCGAACCGGTCGTCATCGCTGCGCCGCCGTCGATGGTGTCATGATCTCCGGCGATCAGGCGCGGAAAAACACAGAGCCCGCCGCGCATGATCTCGAAGTCATGGTAGCCGCCACGGAATTGTACGCCGCGCATCTTGACGACATGCAGCCGCCGCCTCTGCCCGCCGAACCCCGCAAGCGACTGATCGAGCGAGATGACCCCGTGCGCGATACTGTGGAGCTGCAGGTCGCTTCCGCTCGCGCCCTTATCATCGAGCACCAGGACGGTGCAGGCCCGGGTGGAGAAGAAATGCTTGAGCGCGAGAATCTGGCGCCGGTAGCGGATCGGACTTTGCGCGAGCAGGCGTAGCTCCGAGAGGCTGTCGAGCACAACACGCGCGGGCCGCAGCTCATCAACCTTGGCCATGATATTGCGGACCGTTTCGCCGAGTTCGACCTCACTCGGATGCAGCAATGTCTGTTCATGATCTTCGGTAAAACCGTCTGCCGGGACCATTTCAAAAAGCTGCAGCTTGTCGAGCGACCAACCGTGCGATTTGCCGACAGCGCGTAATTCGACCTCAGTTTCGGCCAACGTAATGTAAAGACTAATGTCACCTACGTCCGCGCCCGCGAGCAGGAAGCCGAGGCCGAGCGTGGTCTTGCCGGTCCCCGGCGTACCTTCGACTAGATACATTCGCTCAGGAGTAAGGCCGCCGTTGAGAATCTCATCGAGTCCGGCAGTCCCGGTAGAAACCATCGCAGGTAGTTGCTCATCAAACGTCACGCACATCTCCAAGATCATTACACGCGCACAACCTATAACTCCCGACATCCGACTTTGGTCCGGGAAGTCGTGATGCATCTGTCTTTGAACGTGGGATTTGGCGCTCTGGGGAGGATTTTTGGAGACTGAGAAAGTTCATTGGTCCGTCACAACCGACTTTATCGTCACTGACGCCGCTCTCCTTCTACTGCTGGCGCGCTAACTTCAATTCTGCGCCATCGCTGTGGCAAGCTATCAGACCATCCGACTGAAATGGCGAATGCCGCTGACCCGCAAGGCAGCAAACTCCCCAGGGGCGGGCGTTCCCGTTTTAAGGGGCGTCGATAAGGCCGCCGGTCGCAAGTCGCCCCTTAATGGCCATTCAACTGGCCAATTTGCATCCCCAAGAGTGAACAGTCTGCTATTTTGAAGACCAAACGCTGCGCCAACTTTAATTCTGATCAATTATTTTCAAAATTTGGTTGGTCAGGGAAATTTGACTTAAACCATGTAATTATTGTGCGAAAGTCGGTTTTTTATAATTTGTCATTGTGCGATTTTTCTTCAATCAACCTAGCCGCTTCGAGTAGACTTTTGCCAGTTTCCAATGCGGCATACGCTGTCATGGTGACCGCGACACCATCTGGCCCATCCAGCAGGACAAGCCCTTCTTCCACGCTCGCCTTACCGGGCAGCGATTGAACACCGGAATCTTCTGGGGGTATCATGATGTTGGCCTTTCGATGTCCGTGCGACCGGATTTATTTTCGATGTATAGATAGCCAGGATTGAACTGGCCCCTGCGGGCCAGACCCTCGACGTCGAGAATTTCCACAAGGGAAGAGCGAAAGATGCACAATCGCTCTTCCCGTAACTGCCGCAGCACGCGATTGGCGTGGACACTCGTTATGCCACAGATTTCCGAAATATCCGCTTGCGTTATTCCAAGGACAAAACGGTTCCCATCGCTCAGGCCGGCGGAAACCAGCCGGACATTGGTTTCGGACAGAAAATGCGCCACTCGTCCAACCGCATCCAGCCGCCCCAGGCGGAACAGCCACGCCCGGTGCATCGCCGCGTCGAGGAGCGTAGAAAACCACAGCTTGCGCGTAAGTTCAGGCATGGCCGCATTGATTTCGTCCAGCGCCTTGTGCGGAATGACTGCAATCGTGGCGGCGGTCAGGCTGGCGACATCATGATCCAATATTTTAAGCGGGTAGGCGTGCAAGTCCAGAAAATCACCTGGCACCTGCACGGCGACAAGTTGGCGCATACCTTCGCGATCGTCCAGATAACGGCACATGAAGCCTTCCAGCAACAACATGCTCACGGACAGGGTTTCGCCAGCCTGCACGACAGTCTTGCGCGCATCTATCGTCCGTATCTCGAAAATGGCTTTTTCCAGAACAGCGCGTTCCTGAACTTCCAGTTCGACGCCGCGACGATCCCTAAGAAATTTGTCCGTAAACAATATCGGCCCTTCATAGCGAAAAGACTTGGCTTTGAACTATAGGAACGGTCCGTGGCGACGCGGTATCCAGCCACCATAAATAAATCGCTATGATGCACATTAGTTTTAGGGCGGTCTGCGCAACTTGCTGAAGAACGGCGGGTTATCTCTCCACAAATGCCGCGGATTCCCTGTGATGATCGGGAATTCGCATGTTTCTCGATCACTACTCCCAATGTGCTGGACCTGCGTCCGACACGTTTCTCGTGCATGAGGATGTCCCATGGCCAAGTCTCCTTCCACCGTCGATAAAGTCTCCGGCGAGACGCCCAAAAAGACTTCCCCATCTGCGCCCGCCGAAAGCATCTCGAACAGCTTTGCCGAACCGCAGGCCGAAGGTGGCGAAACGCATCAGGTTGCAGGAGGAGATGTCGCATTCTTGACAACGGCACATGGCATCCCGGTCGCTGATGACCAGAACAGCCTGAAGCAGGGCGCGCGTGGCCCAACCTTGCTGGAGGATTCCCACTTCCGCGAAAAAATGTTCCATTTCGACCATGAACGCATCCCCGAGCGCGTCGTCCACGCCCGCGGTTACGGTGCGCATGGCTATTTCGAACTGACGGAATCCCTGAGCGACGTTACGCGTGCGGATGTCCTCCAGCGGGTCGGTGAACGCGTGCCTGCCTTCGTGCGCTTCTCGACAGTTGCCGGATCCAAGGGGTCGGCCGATCTCGCCCGCGACGTGCGTGGCTTTGCCGTGAAGCTTTACACGCAGGAGGGCAATTGGGATATCGTTGGCAACAACATCCCGGTATTCTTCATTCAGGATGCAATCAAATTCCCCGACCTGATCCACGCCGCCAAGCCGGAGCCTGACCGCGACTTCCCGCAGGCGCAGACCGCTCATGACAATTTCTGGGACTTTATTAGCCTGACGCCTGAAAGCTTTCACATGGTCATGTGGACGATGTCGGATCGCGCCATTCCGCGATCACTGCGCACCATGGAGGGGTTTGGCGTCCATACTTTCCGTCTCGTCAATGCGGACGGCAAGTCGACCTTCGTCAAATTTCACTGGAAGCCCAAGCAGGGCCTGCAGTCGGTTATGTGGAACGAGGCGGTCAAGATCAACGGCGCCGATCCCGACTTCCATCGTCGCGACCTGTGGGACGCCATTAACGCCGGGGACTTCCCGGAATGGGAGTTGGGGGTCCAGTTGTTCGGCGATGCGTTTGCCGACAGTTTCGACTTCGACGTGCTGGACGCGACCAAGCTGATCCCGGAGGAACTGGTGCCGGTCCGCATCGTCGGGCGGCTGGTGCTGGACCGGGTCGTCGATAATTTCTTTGCCGAGACAGAACAGGTCGCCTTCATGACCCAGAATGTCCCGCCAGGCATCGACTTTTCCAACGATCCGCTACTTCAGGGCCGTAATTTTTCCTATCTCGACACCCAGATTAAGCGTCTGGGCAGCACTAACTTCACCCATTTGCCGATCAATGCACCCAAATGTCCGATGGCCCATTTCCAGCAGGACGGGCATATGGCGATGCGCAATCCCAAGGGTCGCGCCAATTATGAACCCAATAGCTGGGGTACCGAACAAGGTGGCCCGCGCGAGGACCCAGAG
This sequence comes from Sphingobium indicum BiD32, assembly GCF_000382885.1. GTDB lineage: Bacteria > Pseudomonadota > Alphaproteobacteria > Sphingomonadales > Sphingomonadaceae > Sphingobium > Sphingobium japonicum_C. The sequence continues at coordinate 7,582 of NZ_CAVK010000129.1, read as the reverse complement.
CGTGGTTTCACCAGTTACACGCAGGAGGCAGACGGCCCCAAGCAGCGGGTCCGCTCGGAAAGTTTCGCCGATCACTACAGCCAGGCGCGGCAATTCTTCAACAGCCAGACGCCGACCGAGCAGAAGCATATCGGCGATGCCATCGTCTTTGAACTGAGCAAGGTCGAACGCCCCGATATCCGTTCGCGGACGGTCTCTCACTTGCTCAATATCGACGCTACGCTGGCGCAGACTGTAGCCAACGGACTTGGCCTTGCCTTGCCTGATCCGGCGCAGGCAGCGCGCCCGACGATGATGGACCTGCCGCCGTCCGATGCGCTCAGCATCCTCAAGAACGGACCGGACAGTTTCAAGGGGTGCAAACTTGGCATCCTGCTGACCGACGGTGCCGACGCCGCGATCTTCAATGCGCTGGTCAAGGCCGTGGACAAGGAAGGCGCGGTTTACGAGGTCGTCGCCCCCAAGATTGGCGGCGTCACTCTATCGGATGGCACGGCCGTAGCGGCCAAACAGAAGATTGACGGCGGTCCCTCTGTCCTGTTCGACGCAGTTGCCGTGGTGGCGTCGGAGGAGGGTGCTGGTTTGCTGGCAATCGACGCGGCCGCCAAGGATTTCGTCACCGACGCCTTTGCGCATTGCAAATATATCGGCCTGACCGCGCAGGCCCAGGCGCTGTTCGAAAAGGCGGGGATAGCCGACGATTTGGACGAGGCCTGCCTACCGCTGGCCACAGCCAAGGATGCAGGCGCTTTCCTGACTGCCTGCCGGGCATTGCGCCACTGGCCGCGCGAATTGGCGGTCGATCTGGACGCCCAGCCCGCCGCCTGATCGCGGGCTATCAATGTCAATCTAAGGGGATGGTCTCGTACCATCCCCAGCCATGCGCACGACAGGATCATACTCAATGCGGATCGGCATCATCGCCCATCTAAAACATCCGATTGCCGAACCCTTTGCCGGCGGACTGGAAATGCACACGCATTTGCTGGCGCGATCGCTGCGGGATCGTGGCCATGCGGTCACGCTATTCGCTTCGTCCCGATTGGCACCCGGAATCGGCCTGGAAGCGATCTGCACCGAAACCGCGATCCAGACCGTGGGTACGACAGAAGCGAACGACGTGCCCTTCTTCCGTGAGCATCACGCCTATCTCAGCCTGATGAACGACCTGCGCCATCGCGATTTCGACATCATCCATAATAATTCGCTGCATTATCTGCCCGTCGCGATGGCTGACAGCCTGCCCATGCCGATGGTGACGACGCTGCACACGCCGCCCTTCTGCTGGCTGGAAAGCGGGATCCGCCTTTGCGCTGCGCGCAACCATAGTTTCGTTGCCGTGTCCCGCTCGGTTGCCGCTTTGTGGAATCATGTCACCCATAGCGACGCGGTGATATGGAATGGCATCGACCTGCAAAAATTTGCTTTTCATCGCCTGCCGGATGCCGATCCCTATGTGGTCTGGTACGGCCGTATCGTCCCGGAAAAGGGCTTGCATCTGGCGATCGAGGCTGCCCGGCAGGTCGGTCTCCCGCTCAGGATTGCAGGGCCAATCCTTGACGATGATTATTATCGGACACAGATCGCGCCCGCGCTGGGCCACGACATCACCCATGTCGGGCATCTCGCGCACCAGCAACTCGCCCGGCTTGTGGGCGGCGCGCGGGCCTTCCTCTGCACCCCTATGTGGGATGAACCTTACGGCCTTGTCGTTGCAGAAGCGCTTGCGTGTGGCGTGCCAATCGCGGCCTTTGCGCGCGGGGCGATCCCTGAAATATTGGATACGACATGCGGGGTGCTTGCGACCCCGGACGATGTCACTTCGCTCGCCAGCGCTGCGCTGTCGGCTCTAGCGCGGGACCGCAGCGCCTGCCGCACCAGGGCGGAACAAATGTGCGATGCCGAACGCATGGTCGACAATTATGAGGCGCTTTATCTGCGGCAGATCGACAGGGCGACGGCACCCTCCCGTGCCGACCGTACGGCGTCGATCCACCTAATGCCCTCAACGCTGCCGTCCCATGCGTCACTAGACCAGAGATCGGCTTCCCATGGCTGACGCTAGCGCCATGACCCTGTGCGTCTGCGTCCCGGCGCGGAACGAGGCCGCGCGGTTGCCGATATTGCTGGATGCGCTGGCGATGCAGGACTGGCCCGGTGCGATTCCAGTTGCGATAGCCATCAACAACAGCACTGATGATAGCCGAGCCGTTGCCGACGCTGCCCGCCATCGTCATGCCGGACGGCTCGACATCCGCATAGTCGAACGCACTTTCGCGCCGGAACTGGCGCACGCCGGATCAGCCCGGCGGATCGCAATGGACACAGGCCTTGGCCTTCTGCCCGCGCTGGACAGCGCTGCCCTCGTCAGTACGGATGCTGACAGCCGCCCTCCGACAGACTGGCTGCGTAATATCGCGGCTGCCTTTTCGCGTGGTGCCGACATGGTCGGCGGCCGGATCGACATCGATAGCGATGAATCCCTGCCACCGCCCGTGCATCGCTTGCGCATGGCATGGGACGAATATTGGGCCGCCGTCCGCGCTATTGAGGATGCGATCGATCCTCTGCCCTGGGATCCCGCGCCCCGCCACGGCGATCATACCGGCGCATCGCTCGCCATCCGGGCAAAGCTTTATCTGGCCTGCGGCGGCGTTCCGGCCATAGCGAGCGGAGAGGACCGCGCGCTTGTATTGGCGGCGCTTGCCCGCGGCGCGCGCCTTGTTCACCCCGTTAGGGTTTACACCCGCGTCTCCCCGCGTCTGGAGGGACGCGCGGAAGGCGGCATGGCAGTTGCGATGCAGGTGCTGTTTGAAAGGGCCGAAAACGGCCTCTCGCTCATGGCACCTGCCTTCACCCACTGGCGTGAGCGATCGCACTGGCGCAAGCAATTGCGTGCGCGGCCCGATGGCGCTGCTTTGATCGCCCGTCAGGAACCCCTGTTGCCTCCGATGCCGCACGACATGATGCTGGAACTCCACCCATGACCCGCCGGCCGATCGGCTATTATGTCCATCATCATGGCGCTGGGCATCGCGCGCGGGCGGAGGCAATTGCCGCCGCCATCGACTGGCCGATCGTCCTGCTTGGTACAGGGCTGGCCGTAGCAGGAATTGACCTTGCCGATGACCGACCCGTGTCCGGCCGATTCGACGGGATGGACGACACGGCCTCACGCCCCGCCGCCCTGCACTATGCGCCCGTTGACCATGAAGGCGTGCGGTCGCGCGTGGCGCGGATCGCACAATGGATCGCGACGGAGCGCCCCGCGCTGATGGTCGTTGATGTCTCGGTCGAAGTTGCGATGCTGGCGCGCCTTGCGTCGGTCCCCACCGTCTATGTGCGGCTCAACGGCGAACGCAGCGACGCGGCGCATCTCGAAGCGTTTCGTGGCGCTACAGCGCTGCTCGCGCCGTTTCACCTTGAGCTGGAGATGCCATCGACGCCTGCGTGGATCAGGGACAAGACCCGCTATCTGCCCGCCATCACTGCCGCTGCTCAGGATCATCCCCGGCAGGACGACCATATCCTCATAGTGATCGGTCGGGGCGGCCCGCCCGGCGATGGCGCAGCGATCGCACAGGCCGCACGCGCCTGCCCGGATATACAATGGCGCGTCATCGGCCCCGTAACCGCACCGACCGATCGTCCCGCCAATCTCGATCTGGCCGGATGGGTTGACGATCCGGCGTGTGAAATCGCCTCCGCCGGGCTGATCGTCGGCGCGGCGGGTGACGGGCTGATGGGGGCGGTTCTCGCCGCCGATCGTCCTTTCCTCTGCATTCCGGAGGAACGCCCTTTTGGTGAGCAACGGGCAACGGCACGCGCCCTGCACGCGCTGGGCGCTGCGATCATGCTCGAAACATGGCCCTCCCCCGACCAATGGCCAACTTTCATCAGCCAGGCAAAGGCATTGCCGCCTTACGCCCGCAAACGCCTGCACGATCGCAATGGTGTTGATGCAGCAGCGACTTGGCTCGCGACAATGGCCGCCACTGCTGTGCAAGAACTGGAACCTGTAGTATGACCCTGTCCCGCCATCCCTGTTCCAGCATCGGCACCCCGACTGCGCGCGCCGGGGCGATCACACCCACCCTTGTCGCGCTCGGCAGCCGCTATGATGCCGCGCCGATCTTTCCGGTGGAAAGCATGAAAGCGCTCGTCGTTGCGGATCTCCATCGCACCTTCGCGCCGCTAGAAAGCGGCGGCGAGGCCTTTGACGATGCCGTCGCACGGAACCAGTGCCTGATGACCGTCCTGCGGATCATTGGTCGCGCTGACCTCAGCGTCGGGCGGCTCTATGAAGGCCATGCCAACGCGCTCGCGCTGTTCGACTGGTTTGGCTCTCCCGCGCAAAAGGCAGATTTGGGGCAAAAACTCGCTCAGGGTGCGTTTTACGGCGTGTGGGCCACCGAGCCACAGCCGGGGGTACAGCTATGCCAATCCGCACTGGATGGCCGCAAGTCTTTCGCGACCGGCGCTGGCGGTCTAGCCTATGCCGTCATCACCGCGCAGCCCGAAGACGGCGAACGGCGACTGGTCGTCGTCCGTGCCGACGACCCCGCCCGGACCGACCTGTCGCAATGGCGGATCAGGGGTATGCGGGCGACCGGTAGTGGCTTCTATGACCTGACGGGCATGGCGGTCGATCCATCGCATCTGCTCGGCCAGCCCGGGGATTATGATCGCGAACCCCGCTTTACAACGGGCGCGTGGCGTTTCACCGCCGTGCAACTGGGGGGGATCGAGGCGCTCTTGATCGAAATCCGGCTTGCCATGTCTGATGCGGCGCGCGCCGATCCGCTGCAACGCGCGAAATTCGCTGATGCGGTTGCCGCAACCCGCACCGCCTATCTCTGGGTCCGTGAATGTGCGCTCCGGGCTGCGCACGATGATCCCGATGGCCCCGCCTTCGCCCGCATGACGCGCGGCATAGTCGAGCGTGCGGGTTTGGACGTCATGGAACTGGCCGCCCGCATCACCGGCACGCGCAGCGCGATGGACGGCGAACGGATCGACAAGATCATCCGCGACCTCAGCCTCTATCTTCGGCAGGGCGGACCCGACTATGCTGGCGATCAGGCTGCGCTCGCCTGGCTCGACCATGACGCCTGGGGCACGGAGGACGCCTTGTGGTAGGGCTATCCTTGTCCGCTAAACCCTGGCGAACGCTGCGGTGGCTGGTGCTAGCGCCGCATCCCGATGACGAGACGCTGGGGGCTGCCGCGCTCATCGCGCAGACGGCGAGGGCTGGGCGACTGGCGGGCCTTATCTATCTCACTGACGGGTCGGGATCGCATGAAATAGCGTCAGGTCGGTCAGGAAAACTGGTCATCAGCCGGAAACGCGAAGCCGCCACCGCTTTGCGTCGTCTGACTGGTAGTCGCCGCCAACCGCCGCTGCATCTTGACTGGAAGGATGCTGCACCTGCACAGCCGGGGCATCCGGCTTTCGACCGGGCTACCCGACGGCTGACCGCCCTTTGCCGTCGCTGGCAGGTCGATGCCCTTGCCGTTACCGCCAGTCACGAATCCCATTGCGACCATCAGGCCGCGGCGCAGCTGGCCTATGCAGTTGGACAATGGGCCAGGGGCAGGCTGGTCGTCGCCGAATATGTCGTCTGGTCGAAAGCCCCTGATTCCCGCACGCACCGGAAGCTGCGCACCGCGCCCATGTTGCGCGGACAACGCCGTCACGCCTTGGCCGCGCACCGTAGCCAGCTTACCGCGTCCCACGGTCCCGGCTTCCGACTGCCCGCCTCGCATCGTGCCATGCCAGCCAGCGATGTCCTCTACCTGCGGAGAGCCAAATGACGCGGCATAAGACCAGCCTGGGCCATGATTATTTCGAGACAATATTTCGCAGGACCGAAGATCCCTGGGAACTGGAAAGCAGCGCCTATGAGCGGGACAAATATGCTCATAGCATCCGCGTCCTGGCGGGACGGACCTATGAACTGGGTTTCGAGATTGGATGCGCAAAAGGTGTCCTGACGCAGTTGCTGGCAACCCATTGCCACGCATTGCTGGCGATCGACGTCAGCGAAACAGCGTTGAAAGCAGCGCGCGAGCGCTGTGCCGCATTCGATCATGTTTCCTTCGGCCGGATGGCGTTTCCGGGGCAGGCGCCGATGGGAAGCGCCTTCGATCTCATCATCCTGTCCGAAGTCGCCTATTATTGGGATGACCAGGATATCAGCCGCGCCGCCCAGTGGATCATCACCCATATAGCGCCCGGCGGGGATATCCTGCTCGTCCACTGGACCGGCGACACCGACTATCCCCAGAGCGGTGATGATGCGGTGGGGAAATTACAGGCCCCTCTAGCCTCTGCAATCACTGTCATCACCACAGAGCGCATGCCACATTATCGCCTCGACCTGTGGCGTGCGCTAGTATGACCCTGAGCGTCCTCACCATCGTCAAGGATCGGCCGGCCCATCTGGCACAAATGTTCGAAGGTCTGCGGCGCAGCGCGCATTTCCCCGACGAATTCATCATCGTCGACATGGCCAGCAGTCCGCCGATCAGCGCCGAACAAGCGCCATTCCCGCTTCAGATCCTGCGTCTCGATGACCCCGGACTGCCACTCGCGGCAGCCCGGAACGCCGCCGCACGAGCGGCGAGAGGGGACAAGCTGTTGTTCCTCGACGTCGACTGCATCCCGATGCGTGCACTGACCAGTGCGATCACACATTGCCTGACCGAGCATAACGCGCTGATCTGCGCCGAGATACGCTATCTAGGGCCTAACGATGCCCGTGGTGAATGGGATGAGGCCGATCTCCTATCGCGCGTTCAGGGGCATCCAGTTCGACAATTTCCTTTAAACGGAGTGCGGCAAGAAGATAATGCCGGTCTGTTCTGGTCGCTGGCGTTCGGCATCCATCGTCAGCGATTTCTGGATATGGGCGGTTTTGACGAAGCCTTTACCGGCTATGGCGGTGAAGATACCGACTTCGGCTTCCGCGCGCGCGCAGCAGGCTTGCCGCTGTTATTCCTGGGCGGCGCAGGGGCGTTTCATCAATATCACGACGTTTTCGAGCCGCCGCTCCAACATCTGAAGGACATTGTCCACAACGCCAGCCTCTTTCGGGCACGTTGGAAGATATGGCCGATGGAAGGGTGGCTTAGCGCATTTGAGAAAGCCGGATTAATTGTGCGGCGCGGGAACAAGATCCATTTGCTTCGTCAACCAAGCGATATCGAAATAAAGCGTGCGCGAATGTCGCCGCCCGTTTCGCCCTGACAGAGAGCGGCGGCGTTGCTTTCGCTGGCCTGGTTCTACCTCCCATCGAATGTCGAATGTCACCTATTCCAGGCAGATCGCGTGGCCGTTGGTTGCAGGAACGTATCCCGCAGGAGGGGCGCTTGGGTTCCGCAGTGCTTTAATAAGAGCGTTTGGGGGACAAGTTCACAGTCGGAGGTTGGAATGTCGTATAATGAATGGGATTACCCCGTCGCGCCAGTGTATGCCGCGCGACATGATAATAAGAGACTCGGATCTGTGCGCGTCAGTGTCAGCTTACCTCGATTTGTGATCCCGAAGCTAACGGTCGCAAGTGTCGAAGGGTTTCGGGCGC
>NZ_CAVK010000130.1 GCF_000382885.1 Sphingobium indicum BiD32 | reverse complement strand
AAACTAGGGGCTACTCAATCAGCCAGGCGTCGAGTTCCCTTTGCGCCCACTGATCGCGCCCGTTGTGGTGGGAATAAGCTTCAGCAAATTGCATCAATCTTCTCTCACCGGAGGCTCATAGATGGGTTGATTCATAGCTCTGGTTCGGAGCGTCCCGGCTTCTAGCTGCGCTATGCGGTCGCGCGCCACATCAACGTATTCCTCGGTGATATCGCAGCCGTAAGCGTTGCGGCCATTCTTCAAAGCGGCAACAGCACTCGATCCCACGCCTAGGTATGGATCCAGCACGTTACCCCCCGGATTTGTCATGCTAAGAACCAAGCGTTCAACCAAACCGACAGGGAATTGGCAGGGATGCTCCGTTTTCTCAACGTGGTTTGATTTCACGTTAGGAATATCCCAAACGTCGGACGGATTTTTGCCCAGCGGATTTCCGGATAGTTTGCCTTTATTAGGCCCCTTAAAGTGCTTCTTGTGAGGGTATTTTGAGGGGATACGAACGGGGTCGAGATTGAACGTGTAGTCGTCGCCTTTGGTAAACCAAAGAATTGTCTCATGCCGTCCTGAGAAGCGATTTTGACAGTGGAGCCCATGGCCGAAGGTCCAGATAATTCGGTTTCGCAACTGTAAGCCATGATCTTTGAAAATCCGGTAAAGTATCACGTCGAGGGGAAAGACTTCTCCGTCATCAACGTGATTTCCCACTTGCCAGCAGATTGAACCTTGAGGATGAAGAAGGCGGACAGCTTCTGCGATCGTCGCCGCTTGACTTTCGATGTAAATATCGAGGGTGGTTCGCTTCTCATATTCTTTGCCAATATTATAAGGCGGGGAAGTGACGATCAAATCCATGCTGCCCTTTTTTAAAGAGCGCATAAAGTCCAGGTTATCTTGGCACTCGATGACGGCTTTCGTTTTCCGAATAGGAATGACATTTTCGGTCTTCATTCGTGCGCTTTGACGTGCCATTTTCTTAATCCTGAGATAATATTATCTATTGGCTTTTTCTAACTTGCCAATACTTAAGCCTGGCCATCAGCTTACATGATTGCAGATCGCAGATCCAGCGTTTTTTTCTTGAACGGCGAAAGCTTTATATCCCCGGCTCGCTTCCGCGCTTGGGCAATGTCATAGGTGTTTTGCATACGCATCAAAGTCTCGATCGAAATTCCGAAAACTTTCTCGATTCGCAACGCCATCTCTGCTGAAAGATGGGCGCGCTCGTTTAGCAATGCCGAGAGAGCCGGACGTGTGACGCCAAGCGCATGGGCAGCGCTCGTCACCGAAAGGCCATGCGCTTCCACAATTTTGATCTTAACAAAGCCGCCAGGATGGACCGGTTCATTCAACCGAGCATTATGTTTATCGGTCATTGCAGCCTTCCGCACGGACATTGCCTAACCCGAGCGAGCCTACAAAATGCGCCGTTGCCTGTAAAGTGACGCTTTACAGAATACATTTGCGCCGACCATAGCCGCGCCCCCGCTTGCTGCTACGACTTCAAGAACCGCGAGCCGACAATGGCGGCGCGGGCGGTTTCGTCGCTCCACGGGAGCCGGTCTACCTTTCCCTGTCCGATCTTGCTGCGCCGCCGCCGGATCGTCTCGCCGATTTTCAGGGGATGCACGGGATGCCATGATCGGGGCGATTGCTCGACGGTGCAGGCGGCGACCTGGATATGCGCCCATCCATTGCGGTCGATCTTGAGGACTTGCCCTGTGACGGCGCGCTGGCCGATCATCGTGGGCTTCTTTTTCGAGGAACGGGGCTGCGGCTTCCAGATCGGCTCGCGCCAGCGAATCACATCCGCCACGATAAATTCAGTTCCGCATGCCAGCCATTTCACGTCTCCCCCGATCCGGACCCGCCTTTCTGCGCGCCCTTCACCTTAAGATTGTGCGGAATTGCGTTTTCGCACAAGTATATATCCAATTCCCGTAAACCTTGGCGGGGGATGCAGAGCAAAGCCGTTTATTGAGATTAGCCTTTGCAAGATTTACCGTCAGTCACGGACATGACCGTGCCTGATCTATTGGGGGGCTCCCATGGCGAACGACAGACCCGAAGAGGACGCCGATGACGCCGCGCTGGCGGCTTGGGAGCTTGGCGCGGGCAACACGCCCGATTCCGCGCCGCATCCCAAGCTTGCCCATTTGCGCGCGCTGTTCGCCGCGCATCCGGACGTGGCCGCGCTGACGCGCGTGCTAGACGCCGCGATGAACGACACGGACGATCCCGTGCCGGTGACGGTGGAGGTGCAGCCGAGATTGCTCCGGCTGCTGGCGCAGATCGAAACGCTGGACGCCGCTGCCGCAGGCCGCGCGCCTGCGCCACCGGAGCGCACCGTGAGCCAGATCGTCGGCAACTATCTTGAACACCTGTTGCATGGGCTTGTCACCGACCCGACCGGCCACCCGCATTTTGCGGAGGTTTGGAACGCGCTTTGCGCGGCGGAAGGCGCGCCGGAGCTGGCCGTGCCCACGGGCACGGCGGAGCCCGCGCCGCCGCAGGCCGGGGACGGGCCTTTCTGATGCGCCGGGCGGCACGACCTCGCATTCATGCGCTTGTCGTGCTGCTGGGATTGTTTCTGGCCTTTGCGGTTCCCGCAGCGGCGCAGCAAACCAATCTCGCGCCGCCGCCTGCGACGGCGCAAGCGTCGGAGCTTGAGCGCGACGCTGACCGGCTGGCCGACCTCATGGTCGAATACCGCAACATGTTTCTTGGACAGAACACGACGTTCACGGAAGCCGAGCGTCGGGCGCGGAACGGCGAGATCACCCGCGAGATGGAAGCGCTGCGCGCCAAATGGCGCGGGCGTTCTCCCGCGCTAGAAAGCCAGCTCGCCCAAAGAGCGGAAGCGCTGGCCGCGCCGCGTCATCTGGCCGAACGCGAGAAATACGCGCGCAACGCGCCGCCCCCGCCGCCGGAGCCTTCGCACATCGAGCGCATGTTTGAATCCGCCGTGATGACCATGTGGAACTGGTGGTTCCGCTACGGCGGGGTTCTATTTGCCGTCTTTAGCGCGCTGATCGCGCTGCCCGTGGTGTGGCTGCTATGGCGTTTGCTCGGCTTCGGACGCGGCGCGCCGCCAAAGGACTTGCCGCCGCTCTCCGATAATTACGGCACGGCCAGCTACGCTGAAATGCGTCCGCTGATGCCGAATATCCATTACGGCCTGAAAGGCGTGTTCTTCGGGAAGAGCAGCGCGCCGGAGCTGGACAAGGTGCCGCTGGCGCAGCAGCCCGGCGCGCCGGTGCTCTCGACGCCCGAGCATCACACCTTGATCGTGGCGCGCACCCGTACCGGTAAAGGCACGCGCGTCATCGTGCCGACGCTACTGCGCTATTCCGGCTCCGCCATCGTTATCGACCCCAAGGGCGAGAACGCCGCGATCACCGCCCGCGTCCGCGCGGGGCTTCTCGCGCAGGCGGTGCATGTCATCAACCCGTGGGGCGAGCTGGCAACGACCTTCAAGGCGCGCGGCTTAAGCCCCGCGACATTCAACCCGCTCGACGTGCTGGTGCGGGACGACCCCAACGCCGTGGCGGTCGCGCAGGCGCTGGCGGGGGCGGTCTGTCC